>NZ_JBXGSI010000017.1:0-129573 GCF_056790315.1 Sphingobium sp. VMM | reverse complement strand
GGGGGGGCGCTATCGCGCCCGCCCGCCACATGCTGGAAAATCGCGCCGCGCGGCCTCGCCCGATGGGCTCGGCCGCGCGGCTTTGTTTCGTCTCCATCCATGCTGGTACAGGCTCGCATGGCGCATTATGACGGCTGCGCGGATTTCGGGGGCGGAACGCGCGCGAACAGGGAGAGCGGTGATGAAGCGCGCGGACACGTCGGAAATCGCGATGCGGATCATCATCGACCGGCCCGTGCCCGGCGTGTGGCACAGCCTCCAATCCAAGGACGGCACCCCGCTTGATCCGAAAAGGTCCGGCGATGGCGAACCGCTCGCCTTCGACTTCGCCGTGCGGGTTGAGCCGGGTCCCAAATTCTTCGGTGACCAGATTCGCCGCGAAGGTCCCTCGCGCCGTTTCGTCTATGTGCGCGTGGGTCAGGCGGCGGGCGATCATGCCTCACCCTGGTCCCGCCGGATGAAGGTCGACATCCATGATATCGACCCGGCGCTGCTGGCGCGCGCGGCGGGAGGCGGGATCATCGTCACCACCATTTGCGGTACCGCCAGGGATGGCAGCCCCGCCTGCGCCACGGTCCCCCCGCTGCGCCGGGAGCTTGTCGAGCGCTAGGGCGCGGAAAGGCTGGCAGCGGGCGAAGCCATAGGGCGACTTCCCCGATAGGCACATCCTGCATGTGGTTCGGACCTGGATCGTGCCAGCAAAATTCTCCTTTTCGGATAGCCCGTTCCGCCCTTGGCCTCTCCTGAAGGCTGGTCTGGCGGCGTGCCCGCCTTGTCCGTGCAACGGCTTCGCGCCTGTTTCTTCCCCGACCTGACGGGCTCCTCGCGCAACCAAGAAACAGGCGCTTCGCCGTCCTTCGCTCACGCTGCGGCCGTCCCGGTGCACGACGGCGCGACACCGCCCGATCGACCGCCATCGAGGCCGCATCGGGCGGCACTCGGGCAAGAGACGGAGACATATCATGGCACAGATCGGCAGCTTCACCCGCAACGAGGACGGCATCTACAACGGGGAAATCCGCACCCTCACGTTTCGCGTCAAGGCCACCATCCGGCCGGTCGAGCGCGACCACGACAAGGCCCCGGACCATCGCGTGAGTGCCGGCGGCGTCGAGTTCGGGGCTGGCTGGACCAAGGCGGCCCGCGAGACCGGCGCCGAATATCTCAGCCTCAAACTCGACGACCCCTCGCTTCCCGCGCCGATCTACGCGACGCTGACCCTGGGCGACAAGGACGAGCACAAGCTCATCTGGTCCCGCTGAAATCCACGTCCCCCGCGCCGAACCCGGCGCGGGGGACCTTCATGCTGTGTCGAAAACGCCGTTGCCGGTTTCGACACTCCCGGCCCGGTATCCCGCCCGCCATCCTCGATATCGCGAACCCATCGCCATGGGTCGCTCTATCGAAAGGATGGCTCATCATGGACGACGACGACCAGATCGCCCGGGCGACCCGCGCCAAGCGCGGCTCGCCCTTCCTCAACACAGAGCAGGCGGCGGCCTATCTCAAGATTTCCGGGCTGCTGCTGCGGCGGATGCGACGCCTTGGCACGGGACCGGTGTTCCGCCGCCATTGCCGCTACGTCCAATATCATATCGACGATCTTGATGCCTGGTCGCACGAACATAGTGCGCGGGGCATTTCCAAATGAGCGGCCGTCGCAGTCGCTTCAAGGACGCGCCGCTGCTCGCCTGGGGCGAGGCGCTTCGCCTGCGCAAGGAAGTGCAGCGCCGCCGTCGCTGGCGCTTCTTCCTCGTCGGCCTGGGCGCGGGTCTGGTGCTGGGCTCGGCGATCCTTCCGCCCACACCGCGCCTGCTCTGGAATGCCAGTGCGAGCGCCCCGATCGGGCTCTACCAGGTCAGTCCCGATGCGCCGGTCATGACAGGCGAGATGGTGGTGGCGCGCCTGCCCGAACCCTTCCGGGCGCTCGCGGCTGCCCGGCGCTATCTCCCCCGCAACGTCCCGCTCGTAAAGCGTGTCGCGGCCGAGGCCGGCGACGAGGTCTGCGCGCTTGGCGACCAGGTCTTCGTCAATGGACGGCCGGTAGCGATGCGCAAGAAATTCGATGCCATGGGGCGGGCGATGCCGTGGTGGCACGGCTGTCGCATGCTGCGGCGGCAGCAACTTTTCCTGCTGATGGAGAGTGCCGATTCGTTCGACGGGCGCTATGTCGGGGTGAGCGAAGGCACCGATCTCATCGGCAAGGCGCAGCTGCTATGGCGTCGCTGAAATGGACGGCTGCCGCCCTCGCATTCGCCGCGCCGGTGCCGACATCGGCCCAGTCCCCTGCTGCGTCATCGGCTGGGCAGCCTGCATCGACGGTCGCGACATGGCGGCCCTACATCCGCGAGGCATCACGGCGCTTCGGCGTTCCGGTCGCCTGGATCGAGCGCGTGATGCAGGCCGAGAGCCGGGGCCGCACGGCCCAGGGCGGACGTCCGATCCGATCGTCGGCAGGGGCCATCGGACTGATGCAGGTCATGCCCGGGACATGGTCGGACATGCGCGCGCGGCTCGGCCTTGGCGTCGATCCGGACGACCCGCGCGACAATATCCTCGCGGGCACCTTCTACCTCCGATTGATGTACGACCGCTTCGGTTATCCGGGGCTCTTCGCGGCCTATAATGCGGGGCCGGCGCGCTATGCAGACTATCTCGCAGGTCGCGCTAGCCTTCCGCGCGAGACCGTCGGCTATCTTGCCAGCGTCGCGCCGGACACACAGGAAAGCGACCGGGTGCCCGCAACGGCGCGGCCGGTGGAGGGACTCTTCGCCGTCCGGAAGATACCGGCACCGCCGCCTTCGGATGGCCTCGCTGCGCAGCAAAATGAGTCACTCTTTGTCGCCCTGTCGCAGGGGCAATGACGTGAGGTCGCGTGCCCGCGAGAGGGAGGAAGCTCGTCTCGATAGGCCCAGTGTGGCGGCTGGCGCAGCGACTATCAATGCCCGCAGGTACCCCCCAATTTGCTGCGCAAATCGGCTCCCCCCACGTCCGCTTCGCGGCTCTTCGCTTCGCTCATCGGCCCTGACAGCCGCTGCGCCAACCGTCGTCGAAACGCCGTTCTCGATGATCGGAACGACAGCGAAGGAGGTCATAATGGGCATGGTTCAGCACATCGAAACGGCGTTTTCCGGACGCAATGACAGGGTGGTGTCGGCGCTGGTCGCAGGACTTGAGCGGGAGTTTGGGCGCGGCGCGGCTGAAGGCCTGGCGCGTCATTTCCTGGAGGCCGAGGAGGTGGACTTTCGGTGGGATGCACGGAGCGAGGTGCGGTGGTTGGGCGCCTATGAGGACCCCGATAACGCAGAATTTGAACTGGACCGGGTCGCCATCTGTGGGTGCCTCGACGGGGATTGGTTCACTGCCATCATGTTCGTGGATGGCGAGGGGAATGCCCGTGGCATGACCGGGTGCCGTGTCGCTCGGGATCGAACGGAGGCGAGCGATGGGATGCTCCATGGGCACTGACCGACAGACAGTTCGGCTGGAGAGGCGGCGTCGGTTCGGCGGCGTCTCTCCCCCTTTTTTGAAGCGAAAGGAGAAGGGAAAAGGGAGGAAAGGGAAACAAGATAAAGGCAGTGTCTCGCGAAACCTGCCAAGTGATTGTCTGCACATCCTTTTTCCGCGAGACAGCCGTGCCTTGGCGCGAGACTGTGCGATCGGGAATGGCGCAAATCCGCCATTCCTGGGCCCAAATCGCGAGACTCCCCGGTGCCGCGATGCCGGATGACGACTTCAAGCCCCGGCTCGGCGGCAAGCGCAACAAGGATGGCAAGCGCGTCGTCAAATATGGTGGGCGCGTCCTCGCCGCGGCACGGCTCTCGGGCGCCAAGACCGGGGTCAAGTCGCGCCGCTTCGACGGCAGCCGGATCGGGCGCGGCGCGAGTATGGGGCGGCTGCTGTCGAGCCGCGATCGCCTTACCGGTTTCCGGGTTCGCCGCGCGGTGGTGAAAGCGAGCCTGATCCGGCTGCAGGGCAAGGCCGGCCAGGTCGCCCGCGCACACATGCGTTACATCCAGCGCGACGGGGTCACCCGCGAGGGCTTGCCGGGCGAGCTCTACGGTCCCGAAACCGATCGCGCGGACGGTGACGATTTTTTGAAGCGCACCGCCGGCGACCGGCACCAGTTCCGCTTCATCGTCTCGGCCGAGGACGGCGCCGAATATCCCGACCTCAAGCCCTATGTTCGGAGGCTGATGACGCAGGTCGAACAGGACCTGGGAACCAGACTCGACTGGGTCGCGGTCGACCATTTCAACACCGAGCGCCCGCACACGCATGTCGTACTGCGCGGCGTCGATGATCGCGGCGACAATCTCCTCATCGCTCGCGAGTATATTTCGCACGGGCTGCGCGAGCGCGCGTCCGAGCTGGTGACGCTCGACCTGGGGCCGCGCACCGACCGGGAGATCGAGGCGCGCCTGCGCCACGATGTCGACCAGGAGCGGCTGACCGCGATCGACCGGCGCCTGCTAAGCCGGATGGACGCGAATCGCGAGGTCTCGCCCGCCGACAACGACCCGTTCCAGCAGTCCATCGCTGCCGGGCGGCTGCGCAAGCTCACGGCGATGGACTTGGCCGAGGATATCGGCGGCGGCCGCTACCGGCTCGCCAACGGCCTGGAAGAGACGCTGCGCCATATCGGCGAGCGCGGCGACATCGTCCGCCTCATGCAACGCGAGCTGACCGCACGCCAGCTCGACCGCGCCGGGGTCGAGCAGGTGGTCTCGACGAACTTGAGCGAACCGATCGTCGGCCGGCTGATCAAGCGCGGCTTTTCCGACGAGCATCGCGACCGGCACTATACGATGATCGACGGGGTCGATGGCCGGGTCCACTATGTCGATATCGGCCGCGGTGATGCGACGCCGTCGGTGCCGGAGGGAGCGACGGTGCGGATCGAACCGCGCGCGGCGACGGTGACGCAGGCGGATCGTACCATCGACGCGGTAGCCCGGGCAAATGGCGGGCGTTACTCGGTCGACCTGCATCTGCGCCACGATCTCCAGGCGAGCGAGGCGTTCGCGACGACGCATGTTCGCCGGCTCGAAGCGATGCGCCGCGCAAGTGCTGCGGTTGAGCGGCATGACGACGGCAGCTGGACAATCGGCGACAACCATCTTGCCGAGGCCGAGGCGTTCGCACGGCGCGACCTGCGCAACCGGCCGGTGACGCTGACGACACTGTCGCGATCACCGGTGGCGGAGCTGGCGTCCGCCGACGCGCCCACCTGGCTCGATCGCGAGCTTGCGGATGGCAGTCCGACGGCGCTGCGCGACGTCGGGTTCGGGCGCGAGGTTCGCACCGCGCTGGCTGCGCGCCGCCAGTGGCTGATCGAGCAGCAGCTTGGCGTCGATGAGGGCGGCGGATTGCGGCTGCGTGCAGATGCGTTGACGCGGCTTGGAGAGCGCGAAATCCAACGTGCCGGCGAGCAACTCGCAGCAGAGTTGGGGAAGGCCTATTCGCCTGCCCGGCCGAGCGAGCCGATCGAGGGCGTGATCGCGCGCCGTGTCGATCTCGAAAGCGGCAGCCAAGCACTGGTCGAACGCTCTAAGGATTTCACGCTGGTGCCATGGCGCGATGTGCTGGAGCGCAACATCGGTAAGGCGGCGTCGGGCATCATGCGGACGGACGGGATCAGCTGGCAGTTCGGTCGCGGTCGTTCCGGTCCAACGATCACTTGATGGAAGCGCCGGCCTAGGAGGCTTTCGAGGTCAAGCGCTCGCATGACAGGCCGACCAGTCCCCAGACCGATTCGATGATCGATTCTAGGCTTACGCCTTCAAGTTCCAGGGATGCCGCATAGGCACGCCATTGCCGCTGCTTCGTCTCGTCGGCGATCATCTCTGTCGACAAGCCAGGTGGGCGCTCCGTCGGGATCGGCGTCTTGCGCCGGTCGAACGTTGCCTTGATCGCGGCGTCGAGGTCGTCATTGGCGATATCCAGATTCCTCGGGATCGCCCACAGATCATAATAGTCCTTCATGCGGCCATTGAGGATGCCGAGCGCCACCATTGCCTGAAATTTCTCGGCGATGACCGTTGCCGGCGGATAGGACCGGATATGGGGAGCCGGGAGATCGAGCAGTGTCGGATAATCGAGTTGCTGAGCGGCATCCGCCATCGCATCCCCAAAGCCGATGTCGATCGTCACAGGAATCCGGGTGCGCTCTAGATAGGCGGCCGTCTTCAGCCTGACGCCGCCATACTCCATTTCCTCGCGGATCGCTGTGGCCACGAGCGCATCCGTATCGAACGTCAGGCCATCGTCACTTTCGATTTGCATGATCGCCCGGAAGTCAGCGATGAGCTTGTCGGGATCGGCATCACCATGGCCGAGGAAGTCGGCGTCCCGCGTGACCCGGTTGTCGTCGTCGATCCACACCGTGACCAGCATTCCGCCCTTGAGCACGAAGCGCTCGCGATAGTTCGAGATCGACAGCCGATAGAGCAGGCGTTCGAGCGCGAAACGGACCAGCAGCACATCGAACGCGCGGCCCTCCTTGCGCGAAATGTTGAGCAGTCGGTCCTTGACCGACTTGGCGAGGTTGGTGGGTGGCTTAGCCATTGGAAGTGAGGGCCTCTAGATAAGGACGCATGATCTTCCAGGCGCCACCGGCCTTGGCTCCTTCGGCAATTGCGCTCGGCGTCGCCTTGCGCTGTTCGATTGCGGCGCGCAGTCCTTCCACGGCCACCGAGCGATCGACCAGCTTGGGATTACGGAACATGTCGGCGAGCGTCTTGGGAACCGAGTAGATGGGTACGCTTACACCCGCGATCGTATGATGCTCGACATCTTGGCGAAGATAAGGATCGGTAAAACGTACGATCCGAAGTGGCGGATAAGATTGCACGGGCGACCAATCGCTCGCGCCAATCGCCATCCAGATGCGCCGCGGCATCTGATCGGTCAGACCGTGAAAGGCCAGTGCCGAGGTGAGGGCAATGATACCTTTGGGAACACGCGTCGCTGCTTCAGCAAGGATCTGGTGCTCTTCGATCTCGGCGTCGCGACGCTGATAGAGTCCGCGTGAAATCCGTTCGAGCTCGCCTTCCTCGACTGCGCGGGAAATCGTTTGAGGGCCGATGCCGGCAGCGCGCAGATCGCTTGCGCGCATTATGGTATGCGCGGCGAACAGGTCGAGAAGCTTTGTCCGTTGAGATATCTGCACGGCAGGCATGTGACGAATCCTCTGATCGATTGCGTTCTTATCAGAGGTTTTGTCACAAGTCATCTGGCAAGCATCACTCGCAGCCGGGCTGCCTCGTGTTGATTGCCGTTGAGAAGTGACCTGGGGTTTTCATCGAGAAGTGACCCACCTTGCGATTATGTTTCAGATGTCAGGGGTGGGTCAAGATGGGGTTTTCTCCTTCCGGGCTTTGGGCTGCTGAGCCGAGCTGTTCTTGAACCTGAAGCTGTCGTTGCGGGTCTCGAGGATGTGGCCATGATGGGTGAGCCGATCGAGGAGCGCGGTGGTCATCTTGGCATCTCCGAACACGGTGGCCCATTCGCTGAAGCTGAGGTTGGTGGTGATGATGACGCTGGTGCCAAAGAATGCGGCCAGCTTCTCGTGTGCACCAGCCGTCGCCAGTCCGGTCGTCTGGCTCCGCTCATTCGACATCGCGATGTGGTCCTCAATTAAGCGGCGTCATTTGCGGTGAGCGCACGGCACAGGCGGAAGCGCAAAACATCCATCGGTCGACCGCCCATGAATGCTTATCTGCGAGCTCGGGTGATGAGGCAATCATCGCAGACCAAACCAGCGAGTCCACCCACGTCCAGTCTTTTCCACGAATCCGGAGTGTGCTATTGATGGCTACGGCGATCTTTAAGTCGATGACTTTGCTTGCAAAATAAGTTGCTTAGTAGCCCAGCTAGAAAGCTATTCTGGTCCGTGTTCATCCATGACCGTCCATGTTAGTTCGGCTAGTCTCGGCATGGCGTAGCGTTCCAACTACGTCTGCCTCTCTCGATATTTGTCAGAAATATGCATCATGAATCTGACAGATTTCTTGTTTGATTTGTCAGGACTGCATGATCTTCGGCGATGTGCCCGATTTCGACGCCGTCCTCGCGACCGTCGACACGCTCCAGCGCTCATCGAATAAACCGACCACATGATTATCGCGCACGGCGTCGCACTTTGTCCGAAATTTGTAGGTGTATTTCGGACATGAGCATTCGGATCCTAGGAAGGATCTGAACCACCTGTCATTCCGGTCCAATGCTCATTGATGAGTGTCGAGATAGCCAATGATTTGAATGGTATAGCTCGGCCCAATGACGACCTTCTGAGGCATCTTGTTAACTGCGCAATTCGCCATCTAGGATTAGTGGTTTCACGAATGCTTCCGACCAAAATGCGTCGTTTGCCAAGCGGGCCTCGAATGGCAGCGTCTGCCATAACTAGCCATTCGCTCAGAGCGAAGCACCCCGCCAGCAGATAGCCTGAATCGCACCTGTCTCCCCCTCCATGATTCGCGAACATCAAGCTGCTCCACAAAGATCGGCACCAGGTTGGTATCGGCCATATGGCCGGAGACCATGCCATTGATGACAACAACCCCGCCGGGTTTAACGGACTTCAGGCTGTGATCCCATGTCACCGTGCCTACATTGTCGATCATGGCATCGACACGGCACGGCAGCATCTTGCCATGGACGGAAGATCCTGTTCGCACCGAGCTTTTCGGCAAGCTCCGCGCCCTTGTCGCTGCGGGTCATGACCCACACCGGGATACCGGGCGCGCGTGCCGGCGGCTGGATCATCGCCGTCGACATGCAGCCTGAGCTTGGCACTTGGCCTGCGACGCATGACACTGCCAAATCCAAAGCCGACATTGCTGCCGGCCCAGGCGACAATCGCGCTGTTCACGCACGCTGCCTGACTTGCATGTTGGTCAAGACGACCGATTTCAGGAGCGGCGGCTCCATCGCGTACCGGCATACCGAGGGGGCAAAAATGTCTCTTGAAACCCGTTGGCTGCTTCCTAATTCTTCTTCGCCGGACGCCTAAACCGGGTCCGGTGGACATTGAGAGTGCCGGCTCTCTCCGGCGCATCTCATGCCCGAATTGCTCAATCAGGAGGATTTGGAAATGAGAACTGCATTCGACTTTACGCCTTATCGGCGTTCGACGGTCGGCTTCGACCGATTGTTCAACCTGCTCGAGGCAGGCGCACGCGATGAAGATGGCTATCCGCCCTTCGACATTCTGAAAGAAGGTGACGACAGCTATCGCATCACGCTGGCGGTTGCTGGCTTCCGCCCCGAGGACATCGAGGTGGTGGCTCAGCAGAACCTGCTCACCGTCACCGGTAAGCGTGCCGAAGACAACGATCAGGGCGAGTATCTGCATCGCGGCATTGCCACACGCGCATTCGAGCGGCGCTTCCAGCTTGCCGACTTCGTGGAAGCTGGCAATGCCCGTTTTGAGAACGGACTGCTGAGTATCGCGCTCAAGCGCGTTGTCCCCGAGGCAATGAAGCCGCGCCGGATCGAGATCAACGGTAGCAAAGCTGCCCCGGATCAGATCGAAGCGCCCAGGGATGAGGTCCGCGAAGCGGCCTGATCCCTGTTCAAGAGGTCTGCCGGCGCCGTTTCAAGCGGGCCGGCAGGCCGTGCCTCTTCCAGCCAGAAAAGGAGATGACCATCATGGCTTTTCGTGATCTCATTCCCTGGAGCCGGCAGGAAAACCGGCTCCCCGTCCCGGTCAGCGCCGAGCGCGGCCGCGACAGTGATACCCACCCGCTACTCTCGCTCCACCGCGAAGTGAACCGGCTGTTCGACGACGTCTTCCGCGGCTTCGGCGTGCCCGCATTAGCCGGGTTCGACCGCTCTGCCGGCTGGCCCCATGTCGAGCTCGGCGAGACTGACCAGGAAATTCGCGTCACGGTCGAACTGCCGGGTCTCGACGAGAAGGACGTCGAAATCACCGTCGAAGACGGGATCCTGACGCTTCGTGGCGAGAAGCGGTCCGAAGTCGATGACAAGGATCGTGGCTATACCGAGCGCAGCTATGGACGCTTTGAACGCCGTATCGGACTGCCCCAGGGCATCGACCGCGACCACGCCGCCGCAACTTTCCGGAACGGCGTGCTGACGGTCACCCTGCCAAAAACGGAGGCGGCGAACGAAAATGTCCGCCGCATCCCGGTCAATGGCAAGGCGGCCTGACGATCTGGCCCGGAACTTCGGTTCCGGGCCATCCGCCAACGATAACCACCCCGGACTAGGCGCGTCGAGCGCGCTACCACCAGATGCGCGAGCGGTAATCGAGCCGGTACCGCGCGCGACCAAGCGCGACCAATCAGGGCGGGCTCGGCGGGCGTGGACAATGGCGGGTGCGGTTCGCGCCGCGCTGGCGGCCCGTTGCCGATCCCCTGACCGGATGGACCGGCGGCGGCGATCCGCTCGAGACGATCGAGCTGCGTTTTTTAGACGCAGAGACCGCAGCGAACTACTGCCGGCGCTAGGGATTGGACTTCTCGCTCCATGGCGCGCCGGGTCGCCAGCATTCGCTTCCCAGTCGCCTGCCAGCGGAACCGACGCCGGTGGTGTGCTACTGGCCAACAGGTCCGCACGCACGGTGCTGCGGCCGCTATCCGGCCGCGCTTGAAAACGCCTTGGGCTCGGGAAGCGCGGTTGGCGTCGGTATGATGGCATTTTCACATTCACCCATGATCAGAGGAGACGATTGATGCGAAAAATTCGTACAGCCGTCCTGGTCGGCGTGGCGGCGGTCGCCGCCATCGGTACCGCGCTGGCGGCGAGCCATGGCAACCATGTTATGAAGGTCGGCCTGCCGGTCGGTACGGTCGCGCGCATAGAATATGAGGGAGGTGTCGCGCCCAAGGTGACGGTCACGCCTGCCTGGAGCGTTGCACCAATCACCTGGCTCGATCCATTCGAGCCGGGCTCATTAGCTCTGTTCGATCGCATCGCGGCCGACATGGACCGGCAGAGCGACCTGACGATGCGTCAGGCTCGCGCCTTGCCGCTCCCGGCAATGGCCGATGACGGGAAGATCGACCTGACGGCGTTGCGCAGCCTGCCTCCGGGGACGGTCAGCTACAGCTTCGTCTCGAAGACCAACGGCGGAAGCACCTGCAGCCGCAGCATTCAGGTCACCTCGCTTGGCTCGTGGCAGCCACTGAAGGTCGTGTCTAACAGCTCCGGTGACTGCCACGCAGCGCGGCCTGCAGCTGCCGCGCCCCCGAACCGAACGGACGGGATGCGCCGCACATGACGCAGCCTGCTGTCCGCCATCCCGGCAGCTCATTCAAAGCCACGTTAGTCATAAGGGAGCGGCGTGTGCGCCGCTTCCCTTGCTAGTTTTCCGTTTCTTGACTTATGCATATATCACCCAGCATCCTTTCAACCTTTATCACCCTGCTCGTCACCATCGGTCCGATCGAGACGGCGGTGGTCTTCGCCGGCCTGACGGCCGGAACTCACCGCAGCGAGCGGATCAGCCTTGCCACGCGCTCGGTCACGATAGCTGCCGGTGTGCTGCTGCTGTTCGCTGTGGCGGGCGGCGTCGTTCTTTCGCTCCTGCATATTTCGCTGCCCGCGTTCCGCGTGGCGGGCGGCGTGCTGCTGTTCCTCCAGGCGTTGACGCTCACCTTCTCCAGTCCCGGACTCTCGTCGATCAGCGAGGGCGAGCGTCGGGAAGCCGAAGGGCCTGGCGACATCGCGGTCTTTCCGCTGGCGTTTCCCTTGATCGCGGGCCCCGGCAGCCTATCGGCCGCCGTGCTCGTCATGGGCCGCACTGATAACTGGATTGAGGGCGGCAGCGTGCTCGCGATGATCGTCGCGTGCATGGTTTTAACTTGGCTCGCGATGCTCGCAGCCGACCGCCTTGTTCTGCTGCTGGGGAGCACCGGTGCCGACGTCGTGGGCCGTATGTCCGGCGTGCTTCTTGCCGGCCTCGCCGTCCAGTTCGTCTTCGACGGTCTCGCGGCCGCGCCGTTCCTGGCCGGTTGAACAGCCGCTATGCGGTCTCGTCCAGTACCCGAAGAACCCGATCGAGCATGGCGGCGTTGGAAGCAGCCTTGGGCAGTTCGCGGCGGGCAAAACGCTGAAGCGGTGCGAGGTCCCGTCGCGGCAACCGCAGCGTGATCAGGCTCTGCCCCAACGCATTCCGGGGCACGCGCTGCGCTGCCTTGCCGGAGCGCAGGAAATGATCGAGGAGCCGCTTACGGTCGGCGAAGGTCCAGCCCAGCGTCTCAAGCTCATCGGGCGGCACTGACAGCAGCGCGAGCGCGAATTCCATGATGTCATCGAAGACGAGGGCGAGGCGGACCGTCCGTCCGCCTCGCCGGCGCCAGCGCTCGCCAAGACCGCCTGTCATGGGAGCGGGATGATGCTATCGACCGCACGCCGTTCGGTGAATCCGATCAGCCGGTCATGGGCGATCCGGACGGAATGGAGTGCGGCCCCGATCTCGCGGCGCCAATGGTCGAGGAAATCGAACAGCGTGGGGAAGTCGGGCGCAAGATCATATTCCTGCCATATAAACAGCTGGAGGAGCGAGGGCGCATCGGGCCGGTAGTAATGGATTTCGGCTGTGGTGAGACCGTAGCCCTCCAGCTGCGCGATGAAGCCGCGATCGCTCATTGCAACGGTCGGCTGTCAGTCCGCGGTTCATCGAGCGACCGCATGGCGGCGAAGACCTCGTCGATCGGCACAGCGCGCCTCGCGCCGGGCGGCTTTCGCATCGCCGGCTGGTCCTTCACTGCTGAACGGTCGGACGCCCAGGAGGCCAGGATGGCGCGTTTGACTTCCGGCTCCAGGCTCGGGTGATGCGCAACCTCGAAGGGATGCAAATAGCGGGAAAATGGCTGCGACATATACGTCACTCCTTTCCTTGTGTCGCTCCTTTCTCATGCGTGCGGTGTCACACGCGACTCAAGATTTTGGTGCTGATTCGAGTCGCGTCAAGAGGGAATGATGTCCGCCAAATTGCTTAAAAGGGCTGGATTCGCACTCTGCGCGGGCGAGTGCCAAAAATTTTCACTCGGCCTCTTGAACCCGAAAATCTCTTTTCCTAGTTCGCGCGAACCTGTCGTTCTGATGAACGGGAGGGCTATCACATCATTAACGCATCTGGAGGTTTTGCCATGCATTTCCGCCCCTTGCACGACCGTGTGGTCGTCCGTCGCATCGAAGCCGAGGAGAAGACCTCGGGCGGCATAATCATCCCTGACACCGCCAAGGAAAAGCCGCAGGAAGGCGAAGTCGTCGCCGTCGGAGCCGGCGCCCGCGACGACAGCGGCCAGTTGGTCGAGTTGTCCGTCAAGGCCGGCGACCGCATCCTGTTCGGCAAATGGTCGGGCACCGAGGTCAAGATCGACGGCGAGGATCTCCTCATTATGAAGGAGAGCGACATCCTTGGCGTGATCGATAACGGCGTGCCTCTCAAGCAGGCGGCCTGATCGACCGCCCTTATCCCTCGAACATTCAGGAAGGAATTTGAGAAAGGAGCAGGCAGATGACTGCCAAGGAAGTGAAGTTTGCGTCGGACGCGCGTGACCGCATGCTGCGGGGTGTGGATACGCTGGCCAACGCCGTGAAAGTGACGCTCGGTCCCAAGGGCCGCAATGTCGTGATCGAGAAGTCGTTCGGAGCGCCCCGCATCACCAAGGACGGCGTCACCGTCGCCAAGGAAATCGAGCTTGCCGACAAGTTCGAGAATATGGGCGCGCAGATGCTGCGCGAGGTCGCCAACAAGCAGAACGACAAGGCGGGCGACGGCACCACCACCGCCACCGTGCTCGCCCAGGCGATCGTGCGCGAGGGCTCGAAGGCTGTCGCCGCCGGCATGAACCCGATGGACGTCAAGCGCGGCATCGATCTCGCGGTGGGCGCGGTCGTCAAAGATCTGGAGAATCACGCCAAGAAGGTCGGCGCCAACAGTGAGATTGCGCAGGTCGCGACAATCTCGGCCAACGGCGACGAGGAAGTTGGTCGCATCCTCGCCGAGGCGATGGAGAAGGTCGGCAATGAGGGCGTGATCACGGTCGAGGAAGCGAAGAGCCTCGAAACAGAACTCGAGACGGTCGAGGGCATGCAGTTCGACCGCGGCTATCTGTCGCCCTACTTCATCACCAATGCCGAGAAGCTCAAGGTCGAGCTCGACGATCCCTACATCCTGATCCACGAGAAGAAGCTCTCTAACCTTCAGGCGCTCGTGCCCCTGCTCGAGAAGGTCGTCCAGTCCGGTCGGCCGCTGCTGATCATCGCCGAGGACGTCGAGGGCGAGGCGCTCGCGACGCTCGTCGTCAACAAGCTGCGCGGCGGCCTCAAGATAGCGGCGGTCAAAGCGCCCGGCTTCGGCGATCGCCGCAAGGCGATGCTCGAGGATATCGCCATCCTGACGGGCGGCAGCGTTGTCTCCGAGGACCTCGGCATCAAGCTTGAGAACATCACGATCAACATGCTGGGCCGCGCCAAGAAGGTGACGATCGACAAGGACAACACGACCATCATCGACGGTGTAGGCCAGAAGGACGATATCGATGGCCGCGTCGCGCAGCTGCGCCAGCAGATCGAGACCTCTACGTCCGACTATGACCGCGAGAAGCTGCAGGAGCGCGTGGCCAAGCTCGCCGGCGGTGTCGCGGTGATCCGCGTCGGCGGCGCCACCGAGGTCGAGGTCAAGGAGAAGAAGGACCGTGTCGACGACGCGCTCCATGCGACGCGGGCCGCGGTCGAAGAAGGCATCCTGCCGGGCGGCGGCATCGCGCTGCTCCGTGCGATCAAGGCGCTCGATGGTCTGAAGGCCGTCAATGACGACCAACAGTCCGGCATCGACATCATCCGCCGGGCGCTGCGTGCACCGGCGCGGCAGATCGCCGAGAATTCCGGCGAGGACGGCGCCTATATCGTCGGCAAGCTGCTCGAGAGTTCCGACTATAACTGGGGCTTCAATGCGGCCACCGCTGAGTATCAGGATCTCGTCCACGCAGGCGTGATCGATCCGGCCAAGGTCGTTCGCACCGCCCTTCAGGACGCAGCATCCGTTGCATCGCTCCTCATTACTACCGAGGCGCTAGTCGCCGAGGTGCCGAAGGAGGAGAAGGCCCCGCCGATGCCGGCGATGGACTATTGATTGGCGGGAGGCCCGGCGCGCCGGGCCTCCCGTTTTCTCCGATATACGCCTATACTTGAGGAGTCGAAAGCGCAGTTGCCGCGCAACTTCAAAGCAAGTCGGATTGCCGGTTTGCGCTTCGAGGAAGCGACCTGATTCCGCCTCGAAGGTGAGGCAATCATCAAGAGCGTGGGTGAGAAGCGAGACCAAATCATGGCGTCCATTCTCATCCAGCCTTTTCCACGAATTGAAAGCATGCTAATGCTGCCCTTGGCGAATTCGCAAGTCTATGATTTTATTGCGAAATCAACCGCTTAGCTGCCCAGCGATCAAGCTCTTCTGGCACCATTTTCCTTTGGTGAGGAAGGAAGCAAAAACCGCCGGAAACGGCGGTTTTTTTTGTGTCTGTCGCAGGTCGAACCGCTGTCGATCCGCTGGCCAGCTCATCCCGCCCAAACAAAAACGCCGCCCGGTCCATGATGGACAGGACGGCGCCAATGTCTTCGCAGTGCGGCCAGCCTCAGCTGCCGTTCGGGCCGCCACCCGGACCGGCGCCACCGGCCGAGCCGGCACCCATGGCACCCACGGCACCGATATTGCCGAAAATCTCGTCGAACAGGCTGCGATGGCGACCCAGCGTCGGGGTCTTGTCACCCATGGGTGAAATGTGCGCAACCTGCTCCAGGCCCATGCGATCGACCGCGACGACGTTGCCCGCCGGGTCGAACCGGACATGCAGCACGGTCTGCGACACCGGCTTGGGATTGGAGAAGGCAAGCGAGCGCATATCGCGCGACACATAATACCAATCCTGTTCGCCGAACTGGGCGACGAAGCTGGGACGGCCCAGCGTGCCTTCGACCGAGGCACGGTTGTCGATGCCGGGCTGGACGGAGTCCACCAGCAGCTTGTCGACCTGATAGCCCTGATGCGTGCGGATGCGGGTACAGCCCGATGCGCTGATCACGATCGCGCCGAGGCCCAGAGCCAGCAGGAAACGCCCGCGGCGGGACTGGCGGCTAAACTTGCGCATGGTCTTCTCCTGCGGGGACGGGCCCGCGAACCCAAGAAACAGAAAGCCGCCATTGCATCGGGCGGCCCAGCGATCAATATGGAAATGCGCAGGCCCCGGCAAGGGGCGCACGCGCCCGCGAAGCCCGCTGGCCCACATTCCATCACGAAAAGACGGCAACCCATGTCCCAATCCCGTCCTTCCTTCCTCCAGCGCCTGTTGGGCCGCGATGATCCCAAGGCGGGCCTGATGCCGCTTTATCATGCGGTGGTGGCCGAGGGACGGCAGCCGCACTGGTATCTGCAGGGCGGTGTGCCCGATACGCTGGACGGCCGGTTCGACATGATCGTCGCGATATTGGCGCAAGTGTTGATGCGGCTGGAGGCGCTGGGCGCGGCGCAGGAGAGCGTGTGGCTGACCGAGCTGTTCGTCGACGACATGGACGGCCAGCTGCGCCAGGAAGGGATTGGCGATGTTGTCGTCGGCAAGCATATCGGCCGGATGATGAGCGCGCTGGGCGGGCGACTGGCGGCCTATCGTGCGGCCTTGACGGGGGAGGGTGATCTGGAGGATGCGCTGCGCCGAAACCTGTATCGCGGTGAGGCCCCGTCGACGGACGCCCTGGCCCATGTCGAGGGCGCGCTGCGCGCGCGCTGGACAAGGCTGGCCTGCCTGACCCGCGACGCCTTGCTGGCTGGAGACCTTGGATGAGCGACATGATCGAATTTTCGCGCCCCGTGCGCGCCGACCAGCTGGGCAAGCTGGGTGACAGCCTGGTGACCATCAGCGCCGATGAGGGCGAGCGCGCCGCGCTGATGCGCCGCTTTGCGCTGCTGGCGCTCGACCGGCTGGAGGCGGATTATCGGCTGAGCGCGGAGGGCAGCACGATCCTGGCGCGCGGTCGGGTCCGCGCCGCCTTGGCCCAGCCCTGCGTCGCCACCGGCCTGCCGGTGCCCGAAACCATCGATACCGATTTCCTGCTGCGCTTCGTGCCCGAGAGTGGCGACCTGCCCGAGGGCGAGGAGCTGGAGCTGGACGCGGAGGATTGCGACACGATCGGCTATGACGGCAATGTCATCGACATGGGCGAAGCGGTGGCCGAGACGGTGGCGCTGGCGATGGAACCCTATCCGCGCGCGCCGGAGGCCGACAGCTATCTGCGCGAGGCCGGGGTGCTGACCGAGGATCAGGCCAGCCCCTTTGCCGCGCTGCTGGCCATGGCCAAGGATGAAAAGGGCAAGAAGAAGGGCTGACGCGCCCGACTGTTTCCCTTTCGTTCCCATGGTGGCATAAGGCCGGCCATGGACGCCCCGCCGCCCGCGCTGCGCAAGATCATCCATATCGACATGGACGCCTTTTATGCGTCGGTCGAACAGCGTGACGACCCGAGTCTGCGCGGCAAGGCAATTGCCGTGGGTGGTGGCGGTCCGCGCGGCGTGGTCGCCACCTGCAGCTATGAAGCGCGGAAATTCGGCGTGCGATCGGCTATGCCGGGTGCAAGAGCGCGGCGGCTATGCCCAGACCTGCTGTTCGTGAAACCGCGCTTCGAGGTCTATCGCAGCGTATCTGCCCAGATCCGCGCGATCTTTGCGCGCTTTACCGACATGATCCAGCCGCTCTCGCTCGACGAAGCCTATCTGGATGTGACGCAGAACAAGCCGGGCATCGCGTCGGCGACGCAGGTGGCGCGGGAAATCCGGCGGCTGATCCAGGAGGAAACAGGCCTCACCGCATCAGCCGGCGTGTCCTACAACAAGCTGATCGCCAAGCTGGCGTCGGACCAGAACAAGCCCGACGGGCTGTGCGTGGTGCGGCCGGCGGAAGGCGCCGACTTCATGGCGCGCATGCCGGTGCGGCGGATTCACGGTATCGGCCCGGTCACCGCCGAACGGATGCACAAATTGGGGATCGAGACCGGCGCCGATCTGCGCGATCGCGACCTGCCCTTCCTCCAGACCCATTTCGGCAGCAGCGCGCTCTTTTATTATCGCGCCGCGCGGGGTGAGGACGATCGGCCAGTGCATGAACGGCAGGAGCGCAAGTCGGTCAGCGTCGAGGACACCTTCTTCGAGGATCTTGTCGCCGAGGACGCCTTGCTGCGCGAGATCGAGCGGATAGCGGAAAGCCTGTGGGCCCGGATCGAGAAGGCGCAGGCCTATGGCCGGACCGTGGTGCTGAAGGTGAAGTTCGCCGATTTCCGCATCATCACCCGGTCGCGCAGCTTTGCCGCGCCGGTTCGATCGGTCGAACAATTGGTGGACGCTGGCTGTACGCTGCTGAAGGCGCAATTGCCGCTGCGCATGGGGGCCCGGCTGCTGGGCCTGGGCATCCATAATCTGGAAGGCGAGGGAGAAGCGGGGGAGAGCGGCGACGCGGGCGCCCAGCTCTCCCTGCTATGACCGTCAGAAGGGCAGCCAGGTCCGCTTTTCGCTGAACTTCATATAGCCGGCATTGACGCCGAGGCGATAACCGACGCCCAGGCGGATCGGGATCAGCACCACGCTGCCCCAGCGCAGATAGCTGGCGGTGAAGCCACCGACCAGATAGGCGGTGCCTTCGGCCGCCGGGAAACGGTGGTAGAGATCCTGGCTGTCATAGAGATTATAGACCAGGACGAAGGTGTTGGCGGCATTGCCGCCGACGTCGAAGCCGATCGACGGGCCGGTCCAATAGACTTCGCGCTTGCCCTCGATCTTGTGGTTGAGCGTGCCCGAACCATAGCGCAGGCCGACCACGAAGGCGCCCGACGCCTCGCGCCCGGAAATATAGGCATTGGGCTGGCCCTGATCCTTGAGGATTTTCTCGATAATGCCGGCCAGGCCCTCGGCGCCCTTGCCGAACACGCCTTCGGCCGCGCCGATCAGATCATCTTCCTGATAGGATTCGCCCGGCGCCATCGCGGCTGGCGGCGAATTGGAGGTGACCGGTGCGCCGGTGGCGGTCGCCCCGCCGGCAGCGGGCGCGGCATTATAGGTGCCGGAATCGGTCGAAGTCGCTGGCGGCGGCAGGCTGGAATCGACACCGGGATCGGTCGGCGTGCTGTTCTGGACCGGCGGCGGCGCAAGATCGGAATCGATCGCCGTGTTGGGATCGACCGTGCGAATCTGCGCGCTGGCGACCGGCGCCAGCAGAAGCCCGCCGAGTGCCGCCATCAGGGCACCCACCCGTGCGAAGCGGGCGCCCGTGCGCCCCATGCTGCCGATCATTACCCGATACTCCCCGAAGCCCGCTCTTGAAAACATCCGTCAGATTATCCGTCGCCAAGCTGAAACGACAATGAACGAACGCCCACCGGAGTCGATTCTAAGCCAGATTGAATCCGATTGTGCAAATCCGCATGAAAAATCGCACATTTGGACCGTTGCCATGGATCAAAGCCGTCGCTATAGCCCGTCGCCTAGCCACTGCCTCCCGGTTTCCGGTAGGCAAATTCGTGCGGAGACGTGGGTGAGTGGCTGAAACCAGCGGTTTGCTAAACCGTCGTAGCCTTAAGGGGCTACCGAGGGTTCGAATCCCTCCGTCTCCGCCACCTTTCCCTTGATAATGATCCGGCCGCTCAGGCCGCAACATCGGCCTTTGACCGGTCGGTTGGCATCGTCGCATGCACAAAGCGTCGAAAACGCCCCATTAACCGCACTTTTAAGCGCAATCGGACGCTTGGGGGCGATGGACCTTGGCTTTCGTGCCAGCTATGCAATGCGCGCCAACAACAAAGGAAAGTCTATTCCATGAACAACAGCGACCTCGCCGACAGCCTGGCTTCGGCCAACAACATCACCAAGGCCGATGCTCGCAAGCTGGTCGATGGCGTGTTCGCCGCGATCGCCGATGCTGCCGCGAAGGGCGAAGAAGTTTCGCTCAACGGCTTCGGCAAGTTCAAGGTCAAGGACACGCCCGCCCGCGAAGGCCGCAACCCTTCGACCGGTGCGACCATCCAGATCGCTGCCGCCAAGAAGCTGACCTTCACCCCCGCCAAGGCGGTCAAGGACAAGCTGAACGGCTGAGGAACTGGCCCGGTGCCCGCCTGATGGCGCGGCACCGGGCTTATTCTGCCGGCGTCCTCCGGTCCCGCACGGACGGATCGCCCCAACGCCCATTGATCCTTGGGCGAAAAACTAAAGGGTTACGCCGCGCTTCCAGATGCCGATGGCGCGTTCGTCATTCACCTCGTTCCGGGCCGGCGCCCCGCTGGCAATCGCGACGATATGCGCCAGCAGCGCATCGGCCGCGGCATCCATCCCTTCCTGCAGGACGCGTCCGGCGTCGAAATCGATCCAGCCCGGCTTGCGATCGGCCAGCGCGCTGTTCGACGCGATCTTGACCGTCGGCACCGGACTGCCAAGCGGCGTGCCCCGACCGGTCGAGAACAAGGTCAGGGTTGCGCCAGCCGCCGCCAGCGCCGTCGTCGACACGGCATCATTGCCGGGGCCTTCCAATATGGTGAGGCCGGTGCGGCTGATCCGGTCGCCATAGTCGATGACGTCGGTCACGGTGGCGATCCCGCCCTTCTGCACCGCGCCCAGCGATTTTTCCTCCAGCGTGGTGATGCCGCCGGCAATATTGCCGGGGCTGGGATTTTCCGACACCGGCTCGCCATGGTCGAGGAAATAGCGTTTGAAGCGATTGACCACCTGCGTCAGCCGATCGAACACCGCCTCATTCTCGGCGCGCTGCATCAACAGCGTTTCCGCGCCGAAAATCTCCGGAATTTCGGTCAGGATCGCGCTGCCTTGCGCCTGGGCCACGGCATCGGCCATGCGACCGATCAGCGGATTGGCGGTGAGCCCGCTCATCGCATCGGAGCCACCGCATTTGACCCCCAGACGTAACGCCGAAAGCGGCACATCCTGCCGCTGATCCGCGCTGGCCAGATCGATCAGTTCAGCGAGCGCCGTCATGCCGGCCTCGAACTCGTCGCTTTCACTCTGCGCGCGGACGGTGCGCAGCCGGGCACGGCGATCGGGCGGAATGCGCGACAGCAGCGCATCGAGCTGGTTGGATTCGCAGCCCAGTCCAAGCAGCAGCACCCCGCCGGCATTGGGATTGAGCGCCAGAGAGGCGAGAATCGCGGCAGTGCCGTCCAGATCGGCGCCGAGTTGCGAGCAGCCAAAGGGGTGATTGAAGGCATGGACGCCATCGATACGTCCCTCCGCCAGCGCCGCCCCCTTCATTGCGAGCCGCTCACCCAGCCGGCCGACACAACCCACGGTCGGGAGAATCCATATCTCGTTGCGCGTGCCGACACTGCCGTCGGGACGGACATAGCCGCGGAAATGCGGGACGGGTCGGTCCGTCGGGGATAGCGGCTGCGGCTGCGCGCCGGTGAAGCGATAGGCCAGTTCGCCCGAAAGCGCGGTGTGGAGATTATGGCTGTGGACATGCTCGCCCGCCAGGATCGCCCGCGTCGCTAGGCCGATCGGCGCGCGATAGCGGCGGACCGGCGCGTCGGCCGCGATATCGTGGAGCGCGAACTTGTGCCCGGCCGGGACCGGATCGCCCAACTGCACATCGGCCTTGCCGACCCGCACGGTCTGCCCTGCCTCCAGCGGGTGCAGCGCGACGGCGACATCATCTTCGGGTGCGACCTGAAGGGCCAGCAGCGGGGCGTTTTCGGCAAGGATCGACATGGGTTTGGAATAGGCCATTGCCAGCGTTGGCACAAGGCGGTAACCGGCGGACAAGGAGATCGCCATGCATCCGCTTACCCTGTCGCCCGACCGCCTGTTTCCCGCCGATCCCACGACCCGTTCGATCGCCCGCGCGCTCTATGCCGAAGTCGCCAACCTGCCGATCATCAGCCCGCATGGCCATACCGACCCGGCCTGGTTCGCCACCAATGCCCCCTGGTCCAACGCGACCGAACTGCTGCTGGCGCCCGACCATTATCTGTTCCGCATGCTCTATTCGCAGGGCATCGCGCTGGACGATCTGGGCGTGCCGCATCGTGGCGGCCTGCCCGATACCGATCCGCGCGCGGCATGGCGCCTGTTCGCCAGCCATTATCATCTGTTCCGGGGCACCCCGTCGAGCATGTGGCTGGAGCATGTCTTTGCCGAAGTGTTCGGGCTGGACGTGGCGCTGGACGCACAGAGCGCCGACCAGGTCTATGATGCGATCAACGCGGCGCTCGCCACCGACGCCTTCCGTCCGCGCGCGCTGTTCGAACGCTTCAATATCGAATTGCTGGCAACGACCGAAGGCGCGGACGACGATCTGCGCCATCATCAGGCGATCCGGGAATCCGGCTGGCAGGGGCGGGTGGTCACCACCTATCGCCCGGATTCGGTGATCGACCCCGAGCATGAGGAATTTCGCGACGCGCTGGTCCGCTTCGGCAACATGACCGGCGAGGATGTGGAAAGCTGGCAAGGCTATCTGGCCGCCCATGCCAAGCGCCGCGCCGATTTCCGCGCCATGGGCGCGACCGCGACCGACCATGGCTTTGCGACGCCGCGCACCGCCAACCTGTCGACCGTGGAGTGCGAGGCGCTGTTCGCGAAGATCGTCGGCGGCACGGCCGATGCCGACGATGCCGAACTGTTCCGCGCCCAGATGCTGACCGAAATGGCCAAGATGAGCCAGGCGGACGGCATGGTGATGCAGATCCATCCCGGTTCCTGCCGCAACCATAATGCCGCGCTGTTCCACAGCCATGGTCGCGACAAGGGCGCCGACATCCCGATGCGCACCGACTATGTCGGTGCCCTCAAGCCGATGCTGGACGTGGTCGGCAACGACGCCAATCTGACCATCATCCTCTTCACTCTGGACGAGACCACCTATGCCCGCGAACTGGCGCCGCTGGCGGGCCATTATCCCTGCCTGCGGCTGGGCCCGGCCTGGTGGTTCCATGACAGCCCGGAAGGGATGCGCCGCTTCCGCGAGATGACGACGGAGACCGCCGGATTCTACAATACGGTCGGGTTCAACGACGACACCCGCGCCTTCCTGTCGATTCCGGCGCGGCATGATGTCGCCCGTCGTATCGATTGCGCCTTCCTGGCACGACTGGTCGCCGAACATCGGCTGGCCGACTGGGAAGCGGCCAAGCTGGCGCAGGAACTGACCGTGGGCCTGGTGCGCCGCGCCTATCGGCTCTGATCGGTCAGGCGGGGGCGGGACCGCTCGATTCCGCCTCCACCAGGCGCAGCGGCGGGGGCCGTTCGGCGGTCACGGCTTGCCCCTCGATCCGGTCGATCAGCTGCTGGGTCGCGATCCGCGCCATGTCGCCAAAGGGGCGCCAGATGGTGGTGAGCGCCGGCGACACGACATGCGACAGCAGGCTGCCGTCGAAGCCGACGACGGACAGCGACTGCGGAACGGCAATGCCCTTGATCCCGGCGCATTTGAGGACGCCGGCAGCCATGACGTCATTGGCCGCGAAGATCGCCGTGGGCGTGGTCGGCAGCGACAGGAAGCGCTCGGCGGCGGCAAGGCCCGACTGGAAGCCATAATCGCCCTCGGCCTCGTCCAGCAAAGTGACACCGGCGGCGGCCAGCGCCTCGACAAAGCCAGCCCGGCGCTCCTGCGCGGAAATGGCGTTGGCCGGGCCGCCGACCATCGCGATGCGGCGATGGCCAAGTTCCAGCAGATAGTGCGCCACCTGTGCGGCCGCCTCGCGCTCGGGCGACAGGATCACATCGGCATAGCCGGTGATCGGCAGGGCCGACAGGGCAACGGCGGGGATATGCTCGCGCGCCAGCGCTTCGGGCAGGCCGGCAATGCCCGATACCGGCGGCAGCACCACCAGACCATCGGTGCGTGAGCGACGGACGAATTGCAGCACATCCTCGACCGAGGCGGCGGCATCCATCGGCGTGGGATGGACCACCAGTTCATAACCGCGCCGGCCCGCTTCGCCGACGATGCCGCGCTGCACGGCGTCGAGCACCAGCGCATTGCGGTCATTATGGACCATGCCGATCAGGAAGGAGCGGCCCATGGCGAAGGCGCGGGCGCGCATGGAAGGACGGAAGTTGAGCGCTGCAATCGCCTTCTGGACGCGCTCGCGGGTTTCCGCATTGACCTTGGGCGACTGGTTGAGAACCCGTGATACCGTTCGGATCGAGACGCCCACCGCAGCGGCGACATCGGCAATGGTGGAATCGCTTCCCTGCGGACTGTCCTTTGTTGATCGCATCTTTGCGGCTAGCCACAGGGGGAGGGAAATCGCAACCTGTTTGGGCTAAGGCCCTTTCAATGGATTCCCTGCTCCCCATCGGCACCGTCGCATGATCAACGCGCGGTTCGGCACATTTCGCGGTCTGGTGCGCCTGGCCCTGTCCTATCCGCAGCTCGCGCTGGGGCAATCGGCCACGCTGCGCCCCGACCCGGCCGAGGTGCGTCGGCTGGTCTTCGTCTGCCAGGGCAATATCTGTCGCAGCGCCTTTGCCGATGTGGTGGCCGGCAAGGCCGGCGCCCGCACGGCCTCCTTCGGCCTGTCGACCACCACCGGGCGACCGGCGCATGATCCGGCAATTGCAGCGGCGCAGGCCCTGGGCCATGACCTGTCCGCCCACAAGGCGCTCGACAGGACGGACTATCAGCCGCAGCCGGGCGACCTGCTGCTGGCGATGGAAGTGCGGCAACTGCATCGACTGGCTGCCGATCCGCGCCTGTCACACCTGCCGCGTCAGTTGCTCGGCACATGGACACAGCCGATGATGCCGCATCTGCACGATCCCTATGGCCTGGACGATCGCTACATGGCGCATTGCCTGCAGCGGATCGAGCAGGCGGTGGCGGCGCTGATCAGGACTTATCCCGGCGCAACGCCTTCCTGACGATCTGCCCCAGATCGCGCAGCAACGGCCGCGGATCGCTGAAACTGAAGACATAATAGCGCATGCGCGGGTCGAGGAAGCCGAGCAGATAGGTGGCAAGGTCGCGCCATGGGCTGGCGCGGAAGAAGGGATCGGCAATCTTTCCGCCCATCAGCAATCGCAGCAGGCGCTTGGTTTCCGGCACCATGTAGCGGGCGCGCAGCGTATCACGGGGCAGGGGCGCCGCATCCGTTTCACCCAGCACCGCCCGGCGATAGGCTTCCCAGGCGAAATGGGCATGGCAATGGCCGGCCAGCGGCAGGCTGCCCCAGAAACGGCCGTTCACCTCCATCAGCCAATAATGATCGCTGCCTGCATCATAGCGATATTCGACCATGGCCGGCCCCTGCCAGCCGAGCGCCCGCAGCAATTGTTCGGACAATGCCATCTGTTGCCCATGGCGGTCGCGCGGTTCGGCACGGCACAGGGTCGATACGCCCCCTTCGGGCGGCCATTCGTGCAGGCGGCGATGCTGGAAATGCAGGGTCGCATCACCATCGGCCATGAACAGCATCTGTCCCAGGCCCACGCCGCTGCAATATTGCTGGATCATCGGCCAGATACCGACCGGACGATAGCGGGCGAGCAGCGCCTGCAACGCATCCGGCGTCCGCACATATTCCGCCTTGATCCATTCCAGCCCGGCCCGCTCAAGCAGCGGCATAACCGCCGGCGGGTTGGCCCATTTGGCGACCAGCGGATAGGGCATGGATGCGGCATGGGCCTGGAAATCGTCGCCCGCCATCGGCTGCCAGGTTCGCGGTATCAACAGGCCCTGCGCTGCCGCGGCCGCCAGGGTGCGACGCTTGTCGATCACCTGGTTGAGCGCTTCGGCGCGCGGGACCAATATATGGCAATCGCCGATCAGCGGCGGCAGCAGCGCCAGATCGAGCAGATCGGTCTCCGAAATGGCGAAGACGGCGCGGGCGCCGGTCCGGGCGATCAGGTCGGGCAGCCAATCGGCCGCCGGGCCTGACGGCCGATCGGTGCTGTCCGTGCAGTAGCGCGATGCCGCCGCGATGCCGGTTGCCGGCCCGACGCCATGGACCCGCACGCCATGGCGGCCAAGTTCCCGGACGATGGTTAGGCTGATCGCATTTTCCAGGCCGATGACGATCGCGCAGGACAGGCGGCTCACGCAGGCACCAGCCGATGTTCGTAGCGCCATGTCGCCCAGGCCTGTTGCGCGATGCGCAAGCCGGTGCGCAGCCGGTTGGGCGGCACGCGGGTCAGCGCGCGCGCGGGGGCATCGGCCAGGGTCGAGGAAAGATCGTGAAAGCCGGCAGAACGCATGCCCGGCGTCGCTGCTGCGGTCCGGCACAATTGCTCGAACCGGCGCATCACCGTGCGGTTCGGGCGCATCCGGTCGCGCGAGAGCATTTCGAAACTATGGGTGACGATGACGAAGGCATCATGACCTTCCTGCGCGGCGTGGCGCATGCCGGCGCGCATTTCGGCGGCCGACATGGCGCAGATCTGTGCCGGGCGGAAATGGCCGGGGCGATCGGCGATCCCCGACACGGGGAGTTCGACCAGCCCCTGGGCGCGAACCGCGCCGATCTGGCCGGCGTCCATGCTGATGCCGCATCCCTGGCCGAGATAGGCCGGATTGACGCTGCTGTCCCAGCCGACGCCGATCGCCGCCAGCGCCCGCAGCGTATCGTCATTGGCGCCGAAATTGCCGGCCCGGAACGCGCTGATCCGCGGGGCGCCCGCCTGTTCCAGCAGGTCGCGACCAAGGCCGAGGAGGGTGATCTGGTCGGCAAGGCTGAAATCGCCGATATTGCGGCCCTGTCGCGCTTCGACCGGCGAGTGCGTGGCCCAGGCCAGCCATTCGCTGTGCAGATGGAGCTGCACTTCATGCCCACGCCCGACGATGGCCGCAACGATGGGCTGGAGGAAGGCAGGACCGTGGATCAACGCCGGCAGGGGATCGAGGAAGAAGACGCCCTTGAGGCCATGGCGGTCCATCAGATCCATCTGCCAACCGATGCCGAAAGCACCGGCCGCCGTCTCGCCCCAGATCGACTGGCGCAGATTCTGCTCAAGACCAACGCCGCGCTGGTGCAGCGCTGCGGACAATTCGGTGTCGATGGTGATGAGCAGCGCAGTCATGATCAGTCCGATCCGGAATGGGGACGATGATAGACGGCAGACGTTAAGGAGCCGTGATGTTTCTGACCCATGTATGGATCATTACGGCCTTTTAACGAGCTTTACCCCTTTTTTCTTGCCCTCTTGCTCGATCAGACGGCGTCGCGCCGCCCGTTCCTCATGCGAGCAGCGAAAATTCGCCATAATTGCCTTGGAAGAACAGCAATGGCCGGTCGGGCCGTTCCACTTCCAGCGCGACCACTTCGCCCAGCACGATATAATGATCGCCGGCTTCATGCACGGCATGCAGGCTGCAATCGATCCAGGCGACGACATTGTCGATGATGGGCGATCCATTGTCGGATACGCGATGCGACACGCCGGCGAACTTGTCAGGGCCAGGTGCAGCCAGCTGGCGGCAGAGCGGCTGCTGATCGCTGGCGAGGACATTGACGCAGAAGCGGCCGATCTGCTGGATGCGCGGCCAGCTGCCCGAGCTTTTGGCGGGGAAGAAGGCGACCAGCGGCGGATCGAGCGACACCGAGGTGAAGGAGCCGACCACCATGCCGACCGGGGCGCCATCCTCGCCCGACGCGGTGACGACACACACGCCGGTCGGATAATGGCCCAGGACGCGGCGGAAGGTGGCACTGTCGATCATGGTTGCGCTGTTCATGCCATGGTCTTCCAGCAGACGATGGCGCAAGGCAAGCGAAACCGGTCAGAAACCAACCGGTCGTAGCGGATAGGGGCGGGGCTGGTGCCCCGCCACGATCATCAGAGGGCGATGCCGCCGGCGGCCAGCACGGCCAGCGTCAGCAACTCGGACGCATTGGACGACATGGTCGCGATCTGCACCGACTTTTCCATGCCGACCAGCACCGGACCGATCATCGACGTGCCGCCCAGTTCGCGCAGCAGCTTGGCCGAGATGTTGGCCGACTGCAGCCCCGGCATGACCAGCACATTGGCCGGGCCGGACAGGCGGCTGAACGGATAATTCTTCATCACGGTCGGATTGAGCGCCGCATCCGGCGTCATTTCGCCTTCATATTCGAAATCGACGTCGCGCTGGTCGAGCAGCTTCACCGCATCGCGCACATTGTCGAGGAAGGCGCCGGGGGGATTGCCGAAATTGGAATAGGAGAGGAAGGCCACGCGCGGGTCATGGCCCATGCGCCGCGCGACCGCGACCGTGCCCTCGGCAATGTCGGCCAGTTCGGACGCCGAAGGCCGTTCATGCACGGTGGTGTCGGCCAGGAAGACGGTCTTGTCCTTGGTCACCATGACGTGGATGCCGAAGGGGGTGCGGCCCGCCGCCGGGTCCATCACCCGCTTCACTTCGCGCAGGGTCTGGCCATAGGGGCGGGTGACGCCGCTGATCATCGCATCGGCCACGCCCATCTTCACCAGCAGCGATCCGAAGATGTTGCGGTCGCGATTGACCATCCGCTCGCAGTCGCGACGCAGATAACCGCGCCGCTGCAACCGGGCATAGAGAAGGTCGACCATCTCGGGCACCAGCGGCGAATTGACGCTGTTGTGCAGTTCGAAGCTGTCGGGATCCCGGACGCCCAGTTCCTTGAGCTTGTCGCGCACATGATCGCGGCCGACCAGCACGGGGATGCCATAGCCCAGCTCGCGGAACTGGATCGCGGCGCGCAGCACCACTTCCTCTTCCGCCTCGGCAAAGACGACCCGCTTGGGATTGGCCTTGGCGAGTTCATAGGCGCTGGTGAGAACCGAGGTGGTCGGGTTGAGCCGCGCCTTCAGGGAATCGCGATAGGCGGCCATGTCCGCGATCGGCTTCTGTGCGACGCCGGTATCCATCGCCGCCTGGGCGACGGCGGCCGGCACCACCTCCATCAGGCGCGGATCGAACGGCGCGGGGATGATATAGTCGGGGCCGAAGCTGTGCGAACGGCCATAGGCCTTGGCCACTTCCTCGGGCACCTGTTCGCGCGCCAGATCGGCAATCGCCTTGGCGGCGGCCAGCTTCATCGCTTCGTTGATGCCGGTCGCCCGCACGTCGAGCGCACCGCGGAAGATGAAGGGGAAGCCCAGCACATTGTTGACCTGGTTCGGGAAGTCCGACCGGCCGGTGGCGACGATCGCATCGGGGCGAACCGCATGGGCGTCAGGCGGCAGGATTTCCGGATCGGGATTGGCCATGGCAAAGATGATCGGATTGGCCGCCATCGACTTCACCATATCCTGCGACATGGCGCCGGCGACCGAAAGGCCGAGGAACACGTCGGCACCCTTGACCGCTTCGGTGAGGGTGCGCGCGTCGGTCTTGACCGCATGGGCCGACTTCCACTGGTTCATGCCCTCGGTGCGGCCCTGATAGATGACGCCCTTGCTGTCGCACATGATGACGTTTTCATTGGGGACGCCCAGCGCCTTGATCAGCTCGGTGCAGGAAATGGAGGCGGCGCCCGCGCCGTTCACCACCACCTTCATGTCCTTCATGTCGCGACCGGTGAGCAGCGCGGCATTGATGACGCCCGCCGCCGCGATGATCGCGGTGCCATGCTGGTCGTCATGGAAAACCGGAATGTTCATCCGTTCCTTGAGCGTCGTTTCGATGACGAAGCATTCGGGCGCCTTGATATCCTCAAGATTGATGCCGCCGAAGCTCGGCTCCATCAGTTCGACCGCGTCGATGAAGCGATCGACATCCTCGGTCTTCAGCTCGATATCGATGGAATCGACGTCGGCGAAGCGCTTGAAGAGGACGGCCTTGCCCTCCATCACCGGCTTGGACGCCAGCGCGCCGAGATTGCCAAGACCCAGGATCGCCGTGCCATTGGAGATGACCGCGACCAGATTGCCCTTGGCGGTATAATCATAGGCGGTCGCCGGATCTTCGGCGATCGCGCGCACCGGCACCGCGACGCCGGGCGAATAGGCGAGCGAGAGATCGCGCTGCGTCGCCATCGGCTTGGAGGCAATGATCTCGATCTTGCCGGGGCGGCCGGTCGCGTGGAAGAACAGCGCCTCGCGCTCGGAAAATTCCACATTTGACTTTTCGGTCATCGCGATACCCACATAATGGAACAATAGCGCCGCCCTAGCGGCAAGATTATCTTGTGGGCAAGTGCGAGAAGCGCAATTTTCCTGCCCTTTGGCGAAGCTCTGGTTTCAGCGGAGCGATCAGGCTATCCGCTTGCCCCATGGCCAATTCGACCTCCACCACCACCCAGCCTACCCCCATGATGGCACAATATTTCACCCTCAAGGCAGAGGCGCAGGATTGCCTGCTCTTCTACCGCATGGGCGATTTCTTCGAACTCTTCTTCGATGACGCCAAGATGGCGGCCGCGACGCTCGACATTGCGCTCACCAGCCGTGGCGAACATGCCGGGCAGCCGATCCCGATGTGCGGCGTGCCGGTGCATAGCGCCGAATCCTATCTCGCCCGACTGATCAAGGGCGGCCATCGCGTCGCCATTGCCGAGCAGACCGAGACGCCGGCCGAGGCCAAGGCACGGGGCGGCAAGGCGCTCGTGGCACGCGCCATCGTCCGCTATGTCACCGCCGGCACGCTGACCGAGGAAACCCTGCTCGACAGCCGGCGCGACAATATGCTGGTGGCGCTCGCCCAGACCGGCGGGGAAGGTGAGCTGGGCCTGGCCGCCGCCGATATTTCGACCGGCCGGTTCGAGACGATGACGGTGCGGACGGGCGACCTGCCCGCCGAACTCGCCCGGTTGCGGCCGAGCGAAGTGGTGATTGCCGAGGGTTCGACGCTGGAGGTCGCCAACAGCCATCCGTTCGACAAGGCGGCCTTTTCCAGCGCCCGTGCCGAAGAGGCGCTCAAGCGCCTGTTCGCGGTCGCGACGCTGGATGGCTTTGGCCAGTTCAGTCGCGCCGAACTGGCGGCGATGGGCGGGCTGATTTCCTATCTCGATCATGCGGGGAAGGGCACGCTGCCCTTCCTGGCGCCGCCGCTCCGCAAGACCAGCGGCGCCCATGTCGCGATCGACGCGGCGACGCGCGAGAGCCTGGAAATCGTCGCGACCACCGGCGGCACGCGGGCGGGCAGCCTGCTGGGGGCGGTCGACCGGACCGTCACCGGGGCCGGCGCCCGGCTGCTGGCGCAGGATCTGTCGGCGCCGCTGATGGATGCGCCGCTGATCGACGCGCGGCTGGGCCTGGTCCAGTTGTTCCATGATGACGCGACGCTGCGCAGTCAGTTGCGTGCGGCGCTGCGGGCGCTGCCCGACATCGGCCGTGCGCTCGGCCGTGTCGCCGTGGGGCGGGGCAGTCCGCGTGACCTCGGCCAATTGCGCGACGGCCTGGGCGAAGCGCGATTGCTGCGCGAGCGGTTGGGGCGGCTGGCCGATCAGCCACTGCTGCTGACGCAATTGCTGCCGGCGCTCGACGGGCATGGCGCGCTGGTCGATGCGCTGGCGCGCGCACTGGTGCCCAGCCCGCCGACCGAAACCAATAATGGCGGCTATATCGCCGACGGCTTCGACCCGGCGCTCGACGAACTGCGTCGCCTGGCCGGTGACGGCCGCCGCGCGATCGCCGCGCTGGAGGCGCAATATCGCGAGCAGACGGGGATCAGCGCGCTCAAGATCCGCCATAATGGCGTGCTGGGCTATCATGTCGAGGTGCCGGCCCGCGCCGCCGACCAACTGATGCAGCCCGAAAGCGGCTTCACCCATCGCCAGACGCTGGCCGGGGTCGTGCGCTTCAACTCGATCGACCTGCATGAGCAGGCCGGACGGGTGGCGCAGGCCGGCGCCCATGCGCTGGTGGCGGAAGCCGCCCATCTCGAAACGCTGATCGAGGCGGTGCTGGACCGCAAGGCCGACATCGCCCGCGCCGCCGATGCGCTCGCTCGATTGGACGTTGCCGCCGCACTGGCCGAGCGGGCAGCCGAAGGCGGCTGGCAACGCCCCCATTTCGTGGTCGAGGATGGGGTCGGCCCCTGCCTCGACATTGTCGGCGGGCGCCATCCGGTGGTCGAGGATGCGCTGCGCGCGCAGGGCCAGCCCTTCGTCGCCAATGATTGCCGGCTGGTCGCGACCGACCGGCTATGGTTGGTCACCGGCCCGAACATGGGCGGCAAGTCGACCTTCCTGCGGCAGAATGCGCTGATCGTCATCCTGGCCCAGGCCGGCGCCTTCGTACCGGCGGAATCGGCGACGCTGACCCTGGTCGACCGGCTGTTCAGCCGGGTCGGCGCCTCCGACAATCTGGCGCGTGGCCGGTCGACCTTCATGGTCGAGATGGTGGAAACCGCCGCGATCCTGGCGCAGGCGACCGAGCATAGCTTCGTCATCCTGGACGAGGTTGGGCGCGGCACATCCACCTATGACGGCCTTGCGCTCGCCTGGGCAGTGGTTGAAGCGGTGCATGAGGTCAATCGCTGCCGCTGCCTGTTCGCCACCCATTATCATGAACTGACCCGCCTGTCCGAAACGCTCGATGCGCTGTCGCTGCATCATGTGCGGGCGCGCGAATGGAAGGGCGACCTGGTGCTGCTGCACGAACTGGCCGAAGGACCGGCCGATCGCAGCTATGGCCTGGCGGTGGCGCGGCTGGCCGGCTTGCCGCCCCTGGTGCTCAAGCGCGCCAAGGATGTGCTGGGCCGCCTGGAGGCAGGCAAGGCGAAGACCGGCGGCATTGCCGCGGGGCTGGACGACCTGCCGCTGTTCGCCAGCGTCGCGACGCAGGTCGAAGAGGTGGTCGATCCGCTGCGCGACGCACTGGATGGCATCGATGCCGACGCCCTGTCCCCGCGTGAGGCACTCGATCACATATATCGTTTGAAACAACTGGCTGCCGCCAGTCACCACGAGTAGACGAGAGCCATGGTCATGCAGTTCCCCAGCCTGGGGTCGCGCCGCGCGATCATTGACCGGCGCGCGATTTCCGACAGCATCAACGCCCTGGCGCAGGAGCACCGGGGCGATCCGATCAAGCTGCGCGGGCTGATCGTCAAGGAACTCAAGGCCGCCCTGGAACATGGCCGCGAGGATGTCGCGCGCCGGCTCGAGGCGAAACCGACGCGCGGGCGCGAGGCGGTGACGGCCTTTGCCTTCCTGATCGACCAGATCTTGCGGCTGCTCTACGACGCGACCACCCATCATCTTTATCCCGCCGGCAACCGCAGCACCGGCGAGCGGATCGTGCTGATCGCCGTCGGCGGCTATGGCCGGGGCGAGATGGCACCGCACAGCGATGTCGACATCGGCTTCATCACTCCCTGGAAGCCGACCGGCTGGACCGAGCAGATCATCGAATCCATGCTCTATTCGCTGTGGGATCTGGGGCTCAAGGTCGGTCACTCCAGTCGTTCGATCGACGAGACGATGCGGATGGCCAAGGCCGACCTCACCGTGCGCACCGCCCTGCTGGAAGCGCGCTATGTGTGGGGCGACCGGGCGCTTTACGAGGAAGTGGCCGCCCGTTTCGACAGCGAGATCATGCAGGGCACCGCCCGCACCTTCGTCACCGAGAAGCTGGAGGAACGCGACGAGCGCCACCGCCGCATGGGCGACAGCCGCTATGTCGTCGAGCCCAATGTCAAGGAAGGCAAGGGCGGCCTGCGCGACCTGCACACGCTGTTCTGGATCGGCAAATATGTGAACCGGGTGAAATCGGTCGCCGAACTGGTCGATGTCGGCCTGTTGACGCAGAGCGAGCTGCGCCAGTTCCAGAAGGCCGAGGATTTCCTGTGGGCGGTGCGGTGCCATCTGCACATGATCACGGGGCGGGCCGAGGACAGGCTGACCTTCGACCTGCAGCTGGAAACCGCGACGCGCATGCATTTCACCGCGCGGGCCGGACGATCCGGGGTCGAGCGCTTCATGCGCTATTATTTCCTCAATGCAAAGGCGGTCGGCGACCTGACCGCGGTGTTCCTGGCGCATCTGGACGACCAGCTGGCCGAGCGCGGACGCCGCTATATTCCGTCCATCTTTCGCCGGCCCAAGAAGCTGGATGGTTTCGTGCTGGATCGCGGGCGGCTGGCGCTGCCGAGTGATGATTTCTTCCAGGCCGATCCGGTCCGCCTGGTCGAGATTTTCGCCGTGGCCGACAGGCATGGGCTGCAGATTCATCCGAGCGCGATGCGCGCGGCCAGCCGCGACGCCGGCCTGATCACCGCCAAGGTGCGCAAGGACGCACGCGCCAATGCCGCCTTCATGGATGTGCTGACCAGCCCGCGCGACCCGGAAACGGTGCTGCGCTGGATGAACGAGTCCACCGTGTTCGGTCGGTTCATCCCCGATTTCCGCCGCGTCGTGGCGCAGATGCAGTTCGACATGTACCATCATTATACGGTGGACGAGCATACCATCCGCGCCGTCGGCCTGCTGGCCCGGATCGAGAAAGGCGAACTGGCGACCGATCATCCGCTGGCGACCGAGCTGATGGGCAAGATATTGTCGCGCCGGGTGCTCTATGTCGCGGTGCTGCTGCATGACATCGCCAAGGGGCGCGGCGGCGACCACAGCATATTGGGTGCGGAAGTGGCGGAGCATCTCTGCCCGCGCCTGGGCCTGACCGCCGCCGAGACCGAGACCGTCGCCTGGCTGGTGCGTTATCACCTGCTGATGTCGGCCACCGCCTTCAAGCGCGACCTGGCCGACTACAAGACGATCCTCGATTTCGTCGAAGTGGTGCAGAGCCCCGAGCGACTGCGCCTGCTGCTATGCCTGACCGTGGTCGATATCCGCGCGGTGGGGCCGGGCGTCTGGAACAGCTGGAAGCGGCAGTTGCTGGGCGACCTCTATGATGCGGCCGAGGAAGTGCTGCGCCTCGGCCACAAGCAGAAGGGCCGCAGCGAGCGCGTTGCCGCCAAGCAGGAGGCGCTGCGCCAGGCGCTCGGCATGGATGAGGCGACCTTCGCCGCCTTCAGCGGCCGCATGCCCGAAAGCTACTGGATCGCCGAACCGGACGATATCCTGGTCCATAATGCGCGGCATATCTTGGAAGCGGGCGAATCCTCGCTGTCGATCGCCGCGCAATATTATCCCCAGCGTGGCGCGACTTTGGTCACCGTCTATGCGACCGACCATCCGGGCCTGTTCTACCGCATCGCCGGCGCCATCCATCTGGCTGGCGGCAACATCATCGACGCGCGCATCCATACGACGCGCGACGGCGTCGCGATCGACAATTTCCTGGTGCAGGATCCGCTGGGCGGTGCCTTCCACAGTCCCGAGCAGCTGGCGCGGATCAAGGCGGCGATCGAGGACTCCCTGTCCAACCGCCACCGCATGATCACCAAGCTGGAAGCGCGCCCGCTGCCCCGCACCCGCGCCGAAGCCTTCCGTATCGAGCCCAATGTGCTGATCGACAACAAGGCGTCGAACCGCTTCACCGTGATCGAGGTGAATGCCCGCGATCGGCCGGCGCTGCTGTTCAGCTTGGCCAATGCGCTGTTCCAGTCGAAGGTCACGGTCCACAGCGCCCATGTCGCCACCTATGGCGAGCGCGCGGTCGATACCTTCTATGTCACCGACCTCTTGGGCGGGAAGATCGAGAGCAAGGCCCGGTTGCAGACTCTGGAGCGGCGGCTGCTGGAGGCGGCCGGCGGCGAAGTGGGCGAGGCACTGGAGCGCGCCTGATCGCTACTCAGGCGCCTAAATTCTCAGGCAATGGTCATGACGTCGCCGGGTGACAGCAAAGGTAACAGGCGCAGCATGTCGTCGCGGTCGACCGCGACGCAGCCGGCGGTCGGACGTCCTTCGGACAGATGGAAGAAGATGGCGCTGCCCATGCCCGGCACCGGCGGCGCATCATTATGGCCCAGGATGACGATCACGTCATAGGCCTCGTCGCTGCGCTGCAGGCTTTCGGTCGAGAAGGGCCGGGGCAGGCGCACGGGACGGTTATAGGCGGGATCGGCCGGATCATCCGACCAGCCATCGCCCGCATGGGTCCAGCGCCAGGGCAGGGCGATGCCGGTGGCGGAGACCTTGCCGGGGCGCAACAGCACCGCACGGATCGGCCAATTGCCCAAGGGGGTGCAGCCATCGCCTTCGCGCTTGTCGGCGGCCGCACAGGCGCCGCTGCGGCCGATGGTGCAGGCCATGTCGAGATCGCCGAAGCGCAGCCGCCCGGCGGCGACATCGACATGGATGACACTCATAGCTGGTGGCCGGTCCGGTCGCGCTTGGTGGCGAGATAGCGTTCATTATGCGGATTGGCCGGCAGGATGATCGGCAACCGCTCGACCACTTCGATCCCGGCCGCCTGCAACCCGGCAACCTTCTGCGGATTGTTGGTGAGCAAGCGCACGCCGCCTATGCCGAGCAGATCGAGCATCCGCGCCGCGACCGAGAAATCGCGCGCGTCGATCGCGAAGCCCAGCCGCACATTGGCGTCGACCGTATCGAAGCCCTGATCCTGCAACGCATAGGCGCGCAGCTTGTTGACGAGGCCGATGCCCCGCCCTTCCTGCCGCAGATAGAGCAGCACGCCCCATTGTGCGTCGGCGATCTGGTGCAGCGCCTGATGCAATTGCGGGCCGCAATCGCATTTCAGGCTGCCGAATACGTCGCCGGTCAGGCATTCGCTGTGGATGCGGATGACCGGCGGCGATGCATCGCGCTTGCCAACCACCAGCGCGACATGCTCGCGCGGCTCGTCGGGGCTGCGGAAGGCGATGATCTCCGCGCTCTCGCTCGCCGATACCGGCAGGCGGGCACGGGTCGCGATGGCGAGGTGGATGGCATCGTCATAATCGCCGACATCATCGGCGCTGACTTCCGCCTCGACCGGGCCGTCGCCTTCGGCGAGGAAATAGGCGGGCAGGATACCGGCCAGCCGGGCCAGGCGCAGCGCGGCCTTGGCCGCCTGTGGCGCCGGCAAGGTCCGCGCACGGAATGGCCCCTTGAGCGGCGAGGCGAGGTCCAGCACCGGATCGGAAATCGAGGTCGCGACATCCGCGTCGATCCACGGCGCCCGTTCGATCAGCACCGGCAGGTCCGGATCGGCCGCCGCCAACTGGTTGGCGAGCTTCAGCGTCTCGGCGCGGGCGGCGGAAATCAGGATATCGGCCTGCCCCTGCGGATCGAAATCGGCCAGCGTCACCGCATCCGCGCCCTCGATTGCCATCAGCCGGATTGCGCCATCGGGCGCGGTCAGGCGGATCGCCCAGCCGCGACGCAGCGCATCGATGGCGCGGGCAGCATCCCGCCCGTTCATCAGAAAGCGAACTCGGTGATGATCGGGATATGGTCGGACGGCTTTTCCCAGCTGCGCGCGGGTTCGACGACACGGTGGGCGACCGCCTTGTCGGCGACATCCTTGGTCATCCACATATGGTCGAGGCGACGGCCGCGATCCGACGCCGCCCAATCCTTCGCGCGATAGCTCCACCAGGTGTAGAGGCGCGCGGGGGCAGGGTGGAAATGGCGGCCGATATCGACCCAGTCGTTCGACGCCTGCAACCGGCCCAGCAGCGCGCATTCAACCGGCGTATGGCTGACCACGTCGAGCAGCTGCTTGTGGCTCCAGACGTCGCATTCCAGCGGCGCGATGTTGAAGTCGCCGGTCAGGATGGTCGGCTTGTTGTCGAGCGCGCCGGACCACTCGATCATCCGCTCGATAAAGTCGAGCTTCTGGCCGAATTTGGGATTGACCGTGCGGTCGGCGACATCGCCGCCGGCAGGGACATAGACATTCTCGATCCGCACGCCATTGTCGAGGCGGATGCCGACATGGCGCGCTTCGCCATTGGCCTGCCAGTCGAACCGGTCATCCTCATGGATCGGCACCTTGCTCATGATCGCAACGCCATGATGCATGCGCTGGCCGTTCAGCACCTGATGGACATATCCCAGGCGCCTGAACATGTCGGTGGGGAAAATCTCGTTCACCACCTTGGTTTCCTGCAGGCAGAGAATGTCGGGCGCTTCTTCGGTCAGGAAGCGTTCGACGATGTCGATCCGGGCGCGGACGCTGTTGATGTTCCAGGATGCAATCGAAAGGGTATCGGCCATGAAAAGCACCTAGGGTGCCGCGCGCCCGCGCGCAAGCGCCGGACAAAGTAAGACCCCCGCTCCGGGGGCGTGGAACGGGGGTCTCGATCGCGCCCTTGAAGCGCTTTGCGACGGGAGCGGTGTGCCGGGTAACAGGGGGGAAATCCCGGTCTACGTCTCTCGCCGTGATCTCTATCTAGGCGATCGGATATGAGCGGCAGATGAACGATGGCAGAAAGTTTTCAGCCCATCGTTCCTGTGGCCCGCCCTAGCCGTTCGGACGGCCGCGCGGACGCGGATCGGTCCAGCGGAAGGCGGAATCGGCGACCGGCACGCCATATTGCTGGTTCGAAAGGCGCACCGCCGTCCGGTTGTTCTGTGCGTCGAGCGCGACCCAGCCATACAGCTCCAGTCCGGCCGGCGACGCAGGCTTGCGCTTGAAGATCATGGTGATGGTGCCGAATTCGGGCCGCTTGGGATCCTTCGCCTGCACACTCAGCACGGTCGGGTCGCCGGTGGGCACGACCGTGCCGAATTTCGACAGATCCTTGGTCGGGTCGATCAGCGCGGCCAGCGGCGAATTGCCGATCGGCCAGCGCTGCACCTGGCGCACTTCATAGTCGATCAGGGTCAGCGCCTTGCCATCGCCCACGATCAGCAGCGGCACGCCCTTTTCATATTGGAAACGGATCTTGCCCGGCTGTTTCAGGGTCAGCTTGCCGGTCAGCACCTGACCATTGCGGTCGGTCTGGCTGAAATCGGCGGTCAGGGTGGTGACGGCGCGGATATAGGCATTGACCTGATTGAGGTCGGACGGTGCCGCCTGCTGGGCAAGGGCATAGCCCGCCGGCACCGCAACCAGCGCGGTGGCGAGGGAAAGGGCGACAGGCGCGAGGATGCGCTTCATGCAATCATCTCCGGGTTGTTCGGAAAAGGGGGCATAGGGGGTGGGGCTTGAACCCGCTGTGAACCTTGCTGTTCCATCGCAGGGAAAGGATCGATCGGAAAGACCAGACGGGGGAGAGCGGCTGTGAAATGGCTGGCTCGATCCCCCGTGCTCCCGCCTCGCCATGCCGGTCTTACCGGCGGCACCGCTCCAATTATGTTTATCGGCGCGGCAGCAGCGACGCCTGCCTAGACCGATTCGCGGACAAAAAAAAGGCTGATCCGAAGATCAGCCTGAAAAGTTTTTAGGAGAGGATGCCTGAAAGGCCTGTTCCTAATGTCCCAAAGCCCCTGTCACGACAAATGCGAAGGCAGCAAGCATGGTTGCACGGAACGCAATCGCTCAAGGAAAACAGGCATTTCGTAGCGTCAGAGCGGATTGCCATTCTCGTCACGCAGCACTTCGCGGCGACCGACATGGTTGGGCGGGCCGACCAGCCCTTCTTCCTCCATCCGTTCGATCAGGCGTGCGGCACTGTTGTAGCCGACTCGCAGCTGGCGCTGCAGCCAGCTGGTCGAGGCCTTCTGATTCTCGAACACCAGCTGGCAGGCCTTGCGGAACAGCTGCGCGTCCGGGCTGTCATCGCCCAGGTCCACGCCGTCGAGCGCGAAGCTGCCTTCCTCCGGCTCTTCCGTGACCGCCTGGATATAATCGGGCGAACCCTGCGCGCGCCAATGGTCGGCAACCACGCGCACTTCATCGTCCGAAACGAAGGGACCATGGACGCGCATCAGGCCCTTGCCGCCATGCATGTAGAGCATGTCGCCCTTGCCCAGCAGCTGTTCGGCACCCTGTTCGCCCAGGATGGTGCGGCTGTCGATCTTGCTGGTCACGAAGAAGCTGATGCGGGTCGGCAGGTTCGCCTTGATGACGCCGGTGATGACGTCGACCGAGGGACGCTGGGTCGCGAGGATCAGGTGGATGCCGGCAGCACGCGCCTTCTGCGCCAGACGCTGGATCAGGAATTCGACTTCCTTGCCAGCGGTCATCATCAGGTCAGCCAGCTCGTCGACCACCACCACGATCTGCGGCAGCGGCTGGAAATCCAGCTGCTCTTCCTCATAGATCGGCTTGCCGCTTTCGGGGTCATAGCCGGTCTGGACGCGGCGGCCGAGCGGCTTGCCCTTGGCCTTGGCGGCGCGAACCTTCTCGTTGTAATTGGCGAGGTTGCGGACAGAGATCGACGCCATCATGCGATAGCGATCCTCCATCTGCTCGACCGCCCATTTGAGCGCGCGAATCGCCTTGCTCGGCTCGGTCACGACCGGGGCGAGCAGATGCGGGATGTCGTCATAGGTCGACAGTTCCAGCATCTTGGGATCGATCATGATCAGGCGCAGCTGGTCCGGCGTCATGCGGTAGAGCAGCGACAGGATCATGGCGTTGAGGCCGACCGACTTACCCGAACCGGTGGTGCCTGCGATCAGCAGATGCGGCATCGGCGCCAGATCGGCGATGATCGGCTCGCCCGAGATATTTTTGCCCAGGATGATCGGCAGGGTCGCTTCCGCACCGAACTGCTCGCTGGTGATGAGTTCGCGGAAGGACACGCCCTCGCGATTGGTGTTGGGCAGTTCGATGCCGATGACAGTGCGGCCGGGAATGGTCGCGACGCGCGCCGACAGCGCCGACATGTTGCGCGCGATATCGTCGGCCAGCGCGATCACGCGGCTCGCCTTGATGCCCGGTGCCGGCTCCAGTTCATACATGGTGACGACCGGGCCGGGGCGAACCTCGACGATATTGCCCTTCACATGGAAGTCGTCGAGCACGCTCTCCAGCAGGCGGGCGTTGCGTTCCAGCGCCGCCTTGTCGATCTTCTGCCCCTGATTGGCGGGAATCGGATTGAGCAGGTCGGCCGACGGCAGCGAGCTATGGCCGAACAGGTCATCCTGCGACACCGGCGCGGTCGAGCGCTGCACCGGGGCGGGCTTGGGCGCCTGGATGGTGATCGGCGGCTTGGGCTCGTTCGACACCTGCTTGCGCGGCGCGATCACCCGTTCGACCGGACCGTCATCATCCTCGTCCAGATCGGCCGCTCCACCCTGTCCCGCAAAGGCGAGCGAGGGGCGCGGCAGGCTGAGCCGGGGCAGGGTCGGACGACGGATGGTGAAGATCGGCTTTTCCAGCGCCAGGCTGCGATACCAGACGAACAGGCCGGCCAGCATGGTCACGACCACCAATATGCCGATGATCCAGCCCTGCGCGGCCGGCGCCTGGGCGGTCAGGCTCATCACCCCCTTGGCGGTGACAAGGCCGATCATGCCGCCCCAGCCGGAGGGCAGGCCGACCAGCGGATCGGGCTGGAACAGGGCCAGCGCGATGCCGATCAGGATGATGCCGACCAGGCATTTGCCGAACTGCGCCTTCCACCCGATCATCTCATGATCGCCCCACAGGCGACGGGCGGTAATCCCCATCAGCGGCAGCAGCAGCGCGATCGGCACGCCGAACAGCAGCAGCAGCATGTCGGCCACCATGGCGCCGGGCGCGCGCATGATATTGGCGACATGATCGCCCGCCACCGTGTTCATCGACGGGTCGCTGGGCTGATAGCTCAGCAGCGCCAGCGCCAGGAACAGGGTCGCCAGAAACAGCGAGATCGCCCCGATCAGCGCGCCGCTGCGCACGATGCTGCGCTTGAGCATTTCGCGCCATTCCGGCGCGCGCTTGGCTCCGCGGCTGACAGCCATGGTCAAATGTCCCCCAAATGTTCCGTTCCGGCACAATGCGCCGAGCCAGGAGTCCTCGTCAAGCCTGCGGCCCCTCGGCTCGTCCCGCCCCATCCGCAACATTGCGTATGTCGCGCGCCTGGGGCGCAGGCGCAAAATGGGCGGCGAAAGGAGATGTCGCCATGTTCGCCTCTTTCTATCCCGCCTTTGTCGTGATTGCCCTGAGCAGCTTTGCGATCGTGCTGCTGGGCGTCAGCCTGCAGGATGCGATGCGAGGGCGCTGAGCGCATCGCCGTCGACGCGCTGCACGGTCCATTCGTCCATCGGCCGGGCGCCGATCGCCCGGTAGAAGGCGATGGCCGGTGCATTCCAGTCGAGCACCGACCATTCGAGCCGGGCGCAGTCGCGCGCGATCGCCAATCGGGCGAGACGGGCGAGCAACGCCTTGCCGGCGCCGAGGCCCCGCGCTTCGGGCAGGACGAACAGATCCTCCAGATAGAGGCCGGGACGCCCCTCGAAGGTCGAGAAATTGTGGAAGAAAAGGGCAAAGCCGATCGGCGCGCCATCATGCTCGGCGATCAGCACCTCCGCCATCGGCCGGGGTCCGAACAGATAGCGGGCCAGCGTCTCGCGGTCGGCCTTCACTTCATGGGCCAGCTTCTCATAATCGGCGAGCGCCAGGATGAAATTCCGGATAGTATCGATATCCGTTGATTGCGCGTCCCTGATGATGACCTTGCTCATGCCGCTCCCGCTTCCACATGGGCGATATCCGCCCGTTTCGTGCGCGCGGCGATAAGGCAGCCGGCGACGATCAACAAGGCACCGGCAAGGGTGGTGAGCGTCAGTTGCTCGCCAAAGGCCAGCCAGCCGAAGATCGCGGCCCAGACGAAGGCGGTATATTCGACCGGGATCAGCCGCTGGGCTTCCGCACGCGCATAGGCCCAGGCGAGCGCCGCGAGAGAAGTGAAGGCCAGCATGGCGGCCAGCAGCACCAGCGGCACCGCCGCTCCGGTCGGCACGATCGCCCAGGCCGGCGCACCGATCGCGAACACGCCCAGCATGACCAGATGCTGGAAGAAGGCGACCTCGATCGGCGAGGCAAGCTGGGCCTGCTGGCGCTGGAGGATCAGGTTCCAGGCGAACAGTATCGCCGAAAGCAGCACCGCGCCCGCCCCCATCAGCGCATCGCCATCATAGTCGCCGCGCATCCGCCCCGACAGGATCACGCCGACCCCGACCAGGCCGAGCAGCGAGGCGCCGATCGCCTGCCGCCCGATCCGTTCCTTGAGCAGCAGCGCTGCCAGATAGAGCGCGATCAGCGGGGCGATGAAGGAGAGGGCAATGGCTTCGGCCAGTGGCAGGCGCATGATCGCCCAGAAGAAGAAGCTGGCCATCAGCGCGACCACCACGCCGCGCAGCAGATGCAGGCGCAGCACGGAACGGTTGGGCCAGCGCTGGCGGGTGGCGAGCATCAGGACCAGCCCGAGCAGGCTGCCGGTGATCGCACGCCAGAGCAGCGCATTATAAAGGCCGATCGAGAGGCTGAGCCCCTTCATCGCCGCGTCCATCACCGAAAAAAGCGCGACGCCAAGGCAGCAGATGAGGAAGGGCAACAGCACGGACGGGCTGCGGGGAGAAGAAAGCGGACGATCCATCGACGGGTGACGGGATCAGTCGCGACCGGAGCCGACGATCCTGCCGATATGCAATTCGTCGATATGAAGCCGGGTGATCCGTGCCTTGCCGATGCGCAGGCGACCGATGGCCAGGACGCCGACCGCTATTGCCCCCAATGCGATCGCGCCCAGGGCCAATGTCCCAATAGCGGACGCGCCGACCGCCTGCGCGCCCGTAGCGCTTGCGCCATGGGCGATGGCGGACCGGTCGGCGCTGTCCGTCATTCCGCCGCCTGGACCTGTCCCGCGTCGCTCGCCGCTGCCTCGATCTCGGCCGCCTTGGCCTCGACCAGCCTGACGATATGGTCGACCATGTCGGCATCCTGGATCGTGTGATCGGTGACGCCCGACAGATAGACCATATGCTTGCCATTGCCGCCGCCGGTCAGGCCGATATCGGTCTCGCGCGCTTCACCCGGACCGTTGACGACGCAGCCCAGCACCGAGAGCGAGAGCGGCGTGTTGATATGCTGCAGCCGTTCCTCCAACGCCTGGACGGTGCGGATCACGTCGAAGCCCTGCCGCGCGCAGCTGGGGCAGGAGATGACCTTGACGCCGCGGGTGCGGATGCCGAGCGTCTTGAGCATCTCATAGCCGACCCGCACTTCCTCTTCCGGTTCGGCCGAGAGCGAGACGCGGATCGTGTCGCCAATGCCGGCCCAGAGCAGATTGCCGATGCCGATCGCGCTCTTGACCGTGCCGCCGATCAGGCCGCCGGCTTCGGTGATGCCAAGATGCAGCGGACAATCGACCGCGTCGGCCAGTTGCATATAGGCCGCGACCGCCAGGAACACGTCGCTCGCCTTCACCGCGACCTTATATTCGTGGAAATCCTGGTCCTGCAGCAGCTTGATATGGTCGAGCGCGCTTTCGACCAGCGCTTCCGGGCAAGGCTCGCCATATTTTTCGAGCAGGTCGCGTTCCAGGCTGCCGGCATTGACGCCGATGCGGATCGAGCAATTATTGGCCTTGGCGGCGTCCACCACTTCCTTCACCCGCGCGGCCGAACCGATATTGCCGGGATTGATGCGCAGGCAGGCAGCACCGGCATCGGCCGCTTCCAGCGCGCGCTTATAGTGGAAATGGATGTCGGCAACGATCGGCACGCGCGCGGCGCGGACGATCTGTTTGAGCGCCGCGGTCGATTCCTCGTCAGGGCAGGACACGCGGATGATGTCGACGCCGGCATCCTCGCAGCGACGGATCTGGTCGATCGTCGCCTTGACGTCATGGGTCAGCGTGTTGGTCATGGTCTGCACCGTGACCGGCGCACCGCCGCCCACGGGGACGTTGCCGACCATGATCTGCCGCGACTGCCGTCGGGCGATGTCGCGCCAGGGGCGCAGGCCGGGATTATGTTCGGACATGAAAAGGGGCTCCAGATCTCTGGAGCCCCCTATAAGCATTAACGCAGCTTTTTAGAAGCGCGCGGTCAGCGATGCGGCAACCTGGTCCGCATTGCCGCTGGTCTGTGCCAGGGTCGTGGCGGTGACGGTGGCCGGCGACGGGAAATAGCTGTCCGGGCGAATGATGTTCGCCTTTTCCACCCAGGTATGGGCGTAGGCGACGTTCAGCGCGAAGGCCGGCGAGATATTCCAGGTCGCGCCGCCCGTCAGCCACACGCGGTCGCCATCGGGCACGCGGGTGGTCAGATGCTGCGGATTGGTCGGCGAACGGTCGAACATGGTGCCGGCGCGCAGCGTGAAGGCGGGGCTGAAATCATATTCGCCGCCCAGGCTGACGCTGTAGCTGTCCTTGTAATCCAGTTCCTTGTTGGTGGTGCCGGTGGCCGAGGTGACCTCGATCCCCTTGAAGCTGGACCAGCCATACCATTTGCCGGTGATCATCGCGCGCAGGTTCGGCGTCAGCTTGTGCATGAAGGACACGGTGACAATATCGGGCAGGTCCAGCGGTGCCGAGGCATCGAACTCGCCATTGGCGGCGCTGAGCGGCGTCACCAGGCCGGAAATGGTCTGGGTGCCCTTGAGCTTGTGGTTGATGCCCGACCGATAGTGGACGCCGACATTGGTGGTGCCGTTGGTGTAGAACAGGCCGGCGTTCCAGCCGACGGTCCAGTCGTCGCCCTTCAGCTTGGTGAAGCCGTCGGTGGTGACCAGCGGCGACACCTGCGGCAGCGCGTTGGTCAGGTTAGCCTTCACATATTGCACATCGACGCCGCCGCCGATCGAGAAATTGTCGTTCAGCTTGAACGCGGCCGAAGGCTGGATGTTGTAGGTCTTGAGGTCGGTGTAGATCGAGTCATAGCGACCGAAGAAACCGTCATCATATTCCAGCTTCAGGCCGAAGGGCGCATTGACGCCCAGGCCCAGCCACAGCCGGTCGGTGACCTGCGCCGAGGCGTAGAAATTGGGAACCGGGATGACGCTTTCGAACGGCTGGCCACCGTCATTGCCGGTCACCGGCACGCGGGCGGTCGAACCGGGGACCGAGCGATAGCTGCCACGGTTGGTCTGGTGGGCGGAAGCCATCAGGGCGTTGACGCCGGCCGAAACCTGGACGCCCGACAGCTGGGTCATGGCGGCGGGGTTGAAATAGATGGTCGAGGGATCGTCACCTGCAGCGGCGCCGCCAGCCATGGCGCGGCCGGTTTCCACCGGCGACTGTTCCTGAAGATAGAAGCCACCGGCCAGCGCCGGCATCGGTGCGACAATCGCGCCGGTCAGCAGGATGGTGGGAAGAATGCGACGGCGAAGGGACATGGCGTTTCCTCTGCTAAAAGCTCATTTGGCCATTTGGTGCGGGCGCTTAAACGCCTCATGCGACTTATGGAACCATGCGCATAACAGCTATCCCGACGATTTCTACAGGCGCCAATGACGGATTTCCGCGATTTTTCGCTCAATTGCCCGGATTTCGGCCGGCTGGACGCTACGGCAAGTGCCGCCCTGTTGCGTCAACGTCACAGGTCAAAAAAAAAGCCGCCCCGAGGGACGGCTATGAAGTTTTAGGAGAGGATGCCTGAAAGGCGAGTTCCTTTTGCGGCCAGGCGGCGTTCGTCGCAAATGCGAAACATGATGGCGCGATTGCGTTTCATGCAACCGGTGTCATAAAACCATGTTTCCCTAAGGGAAATTCCGCATGAAATAATGATAGCGATATCAATTTTGCGCGCTGCGACAGGCTATTTTGCTGCTTGCAATCGCTGATCGACACCCGAATCACGCAAATGGGATTCGATTTCGGCCAGCAGACGCGCCAATCCCGCAGCATCCGACGCCTCCGCCCGCGCGGTCAGCGCATTCTGGGTGTTGGACGCGCGCAGCAGCCACCAGCCATCGACAGTGCGGACGCGTGCGCCATCGATCGATTCCACGATTGCGCCGGATGCAACCAAGCGGTCGCGCAGGTCTTCGATGATCGCGAACTTGCGGTCTTCCGGCACAGCGATGCGGATTTCCGGCGTGTTGACCATTTCGGTCATGCCGCCGCGCAGGTCGGTGACGGTGCGGCGCAACCGAGCCGCGGCGCGGATCAGGCGAACGGCGGCATAGAGTCCATCATCAAAACCGTAAAAATCGTCGGCGAACATGATGTGGCCGGTCATCTCGCCACCCAGCGGACTGCCAATCTGCTTCATTTTGGACTTGATATGGCTGTGCCCGGTCTTCCACAGCACCGGCTCACCCCCCAGCCGCGCAATCTCGTCGAACAGGGCCTGGCTAGCCTTCACATCCGCGACGATCGGGGCGCCGGGACGATCCTTCAGCACCACCTGCGCGAACAGGCCGAGCAGCTGGTCACCCCAGATGATCCGGCCGAGGCCATCGACCACGCCGATCCGGTCGCCATCGCCATCGAAAGCCACGCCGAAATCGAGCTTCCTGGAGAGGACAAGGGAACGAAGATCGGCCAGATTCGCTTCTTCGGTAGGATCAGGATGATGGTTGGGAAAATTGCCGTCTACATTGGTGAAGAGCAGATGATGCTCACCCGGCAGGAGTTGCACCAGCTTCTCCACGACCGGTCCTGCGGCGCCGTTTCCCGCGTCCCAGCCGATCCGCCAGGCGGCGCCGTCAAAATCGCGCACCAGCCGTTCGACATAGGCCGGCATAATATCGACATCGCGCACCCGGCCTTCGCCCGCCAGCCAGTCGCCGGCCGCCGCCATCGCGCCGAGCTGCTGGATCGCCTCGCCATGAAAGGGCGCATGATCCAGGACCAGCTTGAAACCATTCTGATCTGCGGGATTATGGCTGCCGGTCACCTGGATGGCGCCCGCCACGTCCAGTTCGGCCTCGGCATAATAGAGCATCGGCGTGGGACCGAGACCGACACGCAGCACATCGACGCCGCTGTCGGTGAGGCCGCGCACCAGCGCGCCCTCCAGCATGGGCGAACTCAGCCGCCCGTCATAGCCGACCGCGACCGCTGATCCGCCGGCGCGCCGCACCCAGGTCGCGAAACTGCGCCCCAGCGCATAGCCGTCCGCTTCCCCGAGCATCGGGCCGACAACGCCGCGCATGTCATATTCGCGCAGCAGGGTCGGGTGGAAGCGATGGGCCATATAGTCCTTTCTGGGGCAATCAGTCGGCGGACGGACGATCCCGCTCGGCAAGGTCGGCGAGCAACAGGTCGCGCGCGGCATTGATCTGGGCAGCCAGCGCTTCGGTTCCACCCTTGTCGGGATGGACCGAGGCGATCAGGCGGCGATGTGCGGCGCGGATGTCGGTCGCGCGGGCATCCACGGACAGGCCGAGCAGGGCGCGGGCGCCCTCCACGTCGGCCCTGTCAGTCTGCACCGGCGGCGCAGCTTTGCGCCTGGCGCGGTTAGCGCCCTTCTTCGCCTTGCCCTGCGACGCGAAGAAGAGAGCCGCGCCCAGCAGGATCGGCGCGCCGAGCGCGGGCTTGCCCTTGGCCGCCAGCACCGCGCCGACCAGCGCCGCCCCCAATGCCATGCCATCCTTGGTCGACATGCGCTGCAATCTCCCGGTCCAGATGAGCCAGCCCGCCAGGCCGATCAGCACCAGCGCGATCAGCCCCATCAGGCGGCGCCGAGCATGTCCACGGACGCGGCATGATCGCCGGTCGGCAAGGCCAATCCGGCCACCATCTCGCGCAGTTCCTGGCGCGCGGCGATATGGCTGATGCCCAGGTCGCCCAGATGCCCCTTGTCGAGCAGGGTCAGGCCCGAGGGGAAGAGTTCGCGGAAGATGACGCGTTCCGACAATCCGGGAATGACGCGGAAGCCGACCCGGCGCGACAATTCCATCAGCGCATCGCCGACGCGCTTCTTGTTGCGGGCATCATGATGCTGGACGCGGTTGCGCAGCACGACCCAGTCGATCGACACGCCATCGGCCTTGGCCCGCGACTTGCGCGCTTCGAAGATGAGTTCGGAATAGAAGGACAGGCGGCGCACCCGGAAGGTTTCGGCATCGACCTGGCCGATCAGGTCGAAGTCGACGAAACTGTCGTTCATCGGCGTGACCAGCGTGTTGGCGCGGGCCGCCATGTGCCGGGCGAAATCATCATCGCGGCCGGGCGTGTCGACGATCAGGAAATCCTTGCCCTCGGCAACCGCCGCCGCCTGTTCGTCGAGCGCAGCGACATTGTCGCCCTGAAACACCGCAAAGTCGGGTGCCGACAGATCGATGCCGCGGCGGCGCGCGGTTTCGGCGCGGTTTTCCATATAGCGGGTGACGGTGCGCTGGCGCGGGTCGAGATCGATCAGGCCGACGCTATGGCCGAGCGCAGTCAGCGCGATCGCCGTGTGGACGGCGGTCGTCGACTTGCCGGTTCCGCCCTTTTCATTGGCGAAGACGATGAGGTGCGTTTGCGCGTTCGCCATCGGACCTTGATAACCCCGTGTTTGTCGCTCTAGATTCTTGACGGTCCCGTGGCGCGAAGCCTAGCAGGACGCCCCTGTGTCCCTGCCCTTATCGGAGCCCCTCGTCCCGTGCAAATTCTCCGTGACCTTCCCGCCCTGCGCGCTGCCGTTGCCGCGCTGAAGTCCGACGGAAAGAGGCTGGCGCTGGTGCCCACCATGGGGGCGCTGCATGACGGGCATATGGCGCTGGTCGAGGAAGCGCGCCGCCATGGCCGGCATGTCGTGGTGTCGATCTTCGTCAATCCCCGCCAGTTCGGCCCGAACGAGGATCTGGACGCCTATCCCCGGCGCGAGGCGAAGGATGCGCAGCTGTTGCAGGCCGCCGGCGTCGACATCCTGTGGGCGCCGAGCGTCGAGGTCATGTATCCGGCCGGCTATGCCACCAATATCCGGGTGTCGGGGGTAAGCGAAGGGCTGGATGGCGCGGCGCGGCCGGGCCATTTCGATGGCGTCGCCACCGTCGTCACCAAGCTGTTCAACCAGGTCGCACCCGATGTCGCGATCTTTGGCGAGAAGGATTATCAGCAGCTCGCCGTGATCCGCCGGATGGTTGCCGACACCAATCTGGACATCGAGATCATCGGCATGCCGACCCAGCGGGCCGAGGATGGTTTGGCGCTGTCGTCGCGCAACGCCTATCTCAGCGAACAGGAGCGCAAGGATGCGCTGGCGCTGCCGCGCGCGCTGGGTGAGGCGAAGCGGCAGATCGAGAAGGGCGAACCGGTCGAGGCAGCACTGGCGAAGGCAATCGCCATGCTGGCGACCCATGGTTTCGATCCGATCGACTATGTGACACTGTGCGACGCCGACAGCCTGGAGCCGATCGCGACGCTCGACCGTCCGGCACGGCTGCTGGGCGCGGCGAAGCTGGGCAAGACCCGGCTGATCGACAATATCGCGGTCGATCTAGTCTAAAGGGCCGGCCTGATCTCAGCTCAGACGCTTGAGCAGGATGACGGCAAGGACGAGCAGGCCGACCACCGCCCAGCCCTCCCAGGTGCGGGGACCATAGCCCCAGCCGATACGCTTGGGGCCGAACCAGATGCGCGGGTCATTCATGGGCGCCTTCCGCTTAACTTCGCACATTTCCCGCACATTTTGACATTATGTTGCGCGGGGGCGATCCTATTCGCCTGTCACCCGATCGGCGACACTCCCGCTATAGCATGGTCATGGCGGCGTAGGACAGCAGCCCGAGGGACCGGGGCGAAGGCCCCGATCCCCCTGTCGATCAGAGCGCGCCAGCGGCCGGAGCGGCGGTTCCTTCTGCCGGCGTTGCGGCAGGGGTCGCGGCGATCGGCGCGGGCGTCGCCGCCGCGCTGTCGACCGAGAAGGCGATATCCTCGTCCAGGAAGGCGGGGATGATCGAGCCCGACGGGATGTTGGCGCTGGTGCCGGTGGTGAAGAAACCGGCGACCGGGATCAGCGCGATCGCACCGACGACGCCGGCGGTGCCGGTCACGCCCTTGTCATTGAAGGTGCCGGTCAAGCGCACCTGCCGGCCCCCCAGCCGGACGTAGAGCACGCGGCCCTCGATGAAGCCGGACTTGCCCCACATGCCCTTGTTCCGGACACTGGTGATTTCCGCGATGCCGGGCGTGCCGGCGGGGATCACCACATTATTGCCGACCATCACGGCTTCGGCGGTCTCGATATTGACGCGGTCGCCGACCTTCACCGCCTTCTTCTTGGTGGTGAGTTCGACCAGCGTGCGAACGGGCACCTTGGCACCGGCACGCAGGACATTGCCATCGACGGCAGGCGCGATGGTGACGGCAGGCTGCTGCGCAGCCGCCATCGGCGCGGCCAACGCGGCCGCGCACAAAAACAGACGAATCATGATACCCCCACAGAAAGTCCGCAGGATGCGGACCGGCGGAGGCAAAGCATAGTCCGAAGACTTGCGCCAGAGGCCAAGTAAAGCGCCCGATCTTTTCGGACGCTTTACGCTACGACCGTCAGAAGGGGCGAACGATCACCATGATGACGATCACCGCCGCGGCGATGCCGGGCACTTCGTTCAGCATGCGCAACTGCTTGTCGGCAAGACTGCGCTGACCGCGCGCAAGTTTCTTCGCATAGCTGGCGATCCAGCCATGATAGCCGGACAGCGCCAGGACGAAGAGCAGCTTCAGGTGGAACCAGCCGAAATGCCAGGCGCCGATTTCCACCATCAGCATCAGGCCGAAGACCCAGGTGAGGATCAGCGACGGGTTGAGGATGATCTTGAGCAGCCGCGTCTCACGTTCGATCCAGCGCTGGTCCTCCGCCGAGCCCGGCACGGTTTCCTGATGATAGACGAAGAAGCGCGGCATCATGAACAGCCCCGCCATCAGAAAGATGACGAAGATGACATGGGCGGCCTTCACCCACAGATAAGCGGCGCCGAGATAGGGCATCAGCGTGTCTCCGTTCCGCGCACATAGGCGATCAGCGCCTCGACATGGGCGATCGGCGTGTCGGGCAATATGCCATGGCCCAAGTTGAAGATATGGGGCCGGCCGGCAAAGGCGGCGCGCAAGTTATCCACAGCCTGTTCCACCGCCTGACCGCCGGCAATCAGCGCCAGCGGATCGAGATTGCCCTGCACCGGAAGGCCGGCGGGCAGCGCCTGGTTGGCCCAATGCGGGTCGACCGTTTCATCCACACCCACCGCATCGACGCCGGTGCCGATCGCATAGGCCGGCAGTTTCGCGCCGGCGCCCTTGGGAAAGCCGATCACCGGAATGTCGGGATGAAGCGCCTTCAATTTGCGGACGATCGCGGCATTGGGCTCTATCACCCAGCGTTCGAACTGGAGCGGGGCGAGGCTGCCGGCCCAGCTGTCGAACAATTGCACCGCTTCCACGCCGGCTTCGATCTGGCCGGAGAGATAGATGACGGTGGCATCGACGATCGCGTCGATCAGCGCGGCGAAGCGATCGGGCTGTTGATACGCCATGCGACGCGCGGCGCCCTGGTCCTTGCTGCCCTGTCCCGCGACCATATAGGTGGCGATCGTCCAGGGACTGCCTGCAAAGCCCAGGAAGGTCACGGACGGGTCCAGCGCAGCCTTCACCTGCCGGACCGTTTCATACACAGCCTCATAGCGGCTGAAATCGGGTTTCAGCGCCGGCAGGTCGGTCTCCGCCAGGATCGGGGCGAGACGCGGGCCTTCACCGGCCTCGAACCAGAGATCCTGTCCCATCGCATAGGGGACGATCAATATGTCGGAAAAGAGGATGGCGCCGTCGAAGCCGAAGCGGCGCAGCGGCTGGAGCGTGACCTCTGCCGCAGCGGCGCTGTCATAGACCAGTTCGAGGAAGCCGCCCTTGTCGGCCCGGAGTGCGCGATATTCCGGCAGATAGCGGCCAGCCTGGCGCATGAGCCACATCGGCGGGACGGGCGGCACCGCGCCGCGCAATACGGAAAGGAGCGGCTTGGCGCTGACTGCGCCGGCGTGAGCGTCGGGACCCGTCATGAACTCTCTACTTTATAAAGATATTTAAAAAGGAATGTTGAGGTTGTTGGGCTGTTGGTTCGGGGGTTTATGCGCTGTCCCCGCTTTTGCCAACAGCTTGACTTCTGGAGTCACGCGATTCCGCGGCGAGTCATCTGAATCATCCCCATTACCCACAGGCTGTGGATAAGATTCCGGCCCTGTTGAGAGGCTGTGGATAAGATTCCGCTTTCTGGGGACGAAATGGGGCTGCAAAGTTATCCACAACTCTATCCCTTGCTTTATCCACAGGGGACTCACAGAGATATGCCTGTGTCACGTATCCATCTTCACCTGCTTTCGGACTCCACCGGCGAGACGCTGGAGAATATCGCCAAGGCGGCGATCGGCCTGTTCGAAAATGTCGAGGCGATCCGCCATTTCTGGCCGATGGTCCGATCCGAAGTGCATCTCGACCGGATCATGGAGGAGATTTCCGCCCATCCCGGCCTGGTGCTGTTCACACTTACCAACCATGTGCTGCGGCGGCGGCTGGAAACGCGCTGCCGGGCGCTTGGCCTGCCCCATGTCGCTGCGCTCGACAGCGTGGCCGATGCCCTGTCCAACATATTGGGGCAGGAAACCCGGACCCGGCCGGGCCGCAAGCATATCCTGGACGAAGCCTATTTCGCGCGGATTGAGGCGATCCAGTTCACCATCGCCCATGATGATGGCGTGGGGCATGAGAATTGGGAGGAGGCCGATATCGTCCTGGCGGGGGTGTCGCGCGCGTCGAAGACGCCTACCTCCATCTATCTTGCCAATCGCGGCTACAAGACCGCCAACATCCCGCTGGTGCCGGAATCGCCGCCGCCGCGCAGCCTTTATGGCCTGAAGCATCCGATGGTGGTGGGCCTGACCATCAGTCCCGAGCGGTTGATCCAGATACGGCGCAACCGGCTGCTGTCGCTCAACCAGGCGCCCGAGACCGCCTATGTGGATAGCGACAAGGTGCAGGAGGAACTGGCCTTTGCGCGGCGCATGTTCGCCGACAATGGCTGGCCGGTGATCGACATGACCCGCCGGTCGATCGAGGAAGCGGCCGCCGCCATCATCAACCTGTTCAACGACCGCGAACTGGCGGAAGGAAATGAAGCATGATCGTCCTAGCCTCGCAGAGCGCCAGCCGGCGCGCCATGCTGAGCGCGGCCGGCGTGCCGTTCGAGGCGCTGTCACCGGGTGTGGATGAAGAGGCCGCCAAGGAAGCGCTGCGCGCCGATGGCCATGACGGTCGCGCGCTGGCCGATGCCCTGGCGGAGCTGAAGGCGCTCAAAGTGTCGCGCCGGGTGCCGGGCGCGCTGGTGCTGGGCTGTGACCAGACCCTGACTCTCGACGACGGGACGATGATCGACAAGGCGGTCGACAAGGCGGATGCCGCGCGCATCCTGCGCCTGCTGTCGGGCCGGGTCCATCATCTCCACAGCGCAGCGGTGATCGTGCTCAACAATGAACCGATCTGGCGCCATGTCGAACGGGTGCGGATGACGGTGCGGACCCTGTCCGACGGATTCATCGATTCCTATCTGGAGGACGACTGGGACGAATGCCAATGGTGCGTTGGCTGCTACCGGATCGAGGGGCCGGGCGCGCAACTGTTCGCCAGGGTGGAAGGCAGCCAGTTCGGCATCCAGGGCCTGCCACTGCTGCCGCTGCTTGACTTCCTGCGCATAAGGGGCGTTCTGGCGTCATGACCGACAAGCTCCCTTATGCCGAGGTGATCGGCGATCCGATCGACCACAGCAAATCGCCCCTTATCCACAATTTCTGGCTGCAGGCGCTGGATATCGAGGCGGAGTATAAGAAGACTCATGTGACACCCGAGGGGCTGTCCGCCTATTTCCTGCAGCGTCGGGCCGATCCCGACTGGCTGGGCTGCAATGTCACCATTCCCCACAAGATCGCGGTGATGGACTATACCGATGATCCAGGTGGCGTGCGCGACCGGATCGGCGCGATGAACACCATCGCCAGCGAGACCGCAGGGCCGCTGATCGGCACCAACACCGATGCCGGCGGGTTCCTGCAGCCGCTGCTGCGCGACAAGTGGAAGGGCCGCCATGCGGTGCTGATCGGCGCGGGCGGTGCGGCGCGGGCGATCCTGTTCGCGCTCACCAGCCTGGGCGTGCCGGAGATCACGATCATGGCGCGCGACCCGGCCAAGGGACAGGCGCTGCTCGACCGGGCCGGGGTGAAGGGCAAGGTGATCGGCATGACGGATGCGCTGCCGGCCGCCGACCTGCTGGTCAACAGCACGTCGCTGGGCATGGTCGGCCAGCCGGCGCTGGATCTGGACCTGTCGCCGCTGCCGGCGAGCGCGACCGTCTATGACATCGTCTATGCGCCGCTGGAGACGGGCTTGCTGAAGGCGGCGCGCGACCGGGGCCTCAAGACGCTGGACGGGCTGGAAATGCTGATCGGCCAGGCGGCGCTGGCGTTCGACATCTTCTTTGATGCGGAGGCACCGCGCGAACTGGACGCGGAACTGCGCGCGCTGCTGACGGCGGCGGACTGAACGGCGACGGGGTGAAGATTTACGGCCTCACCGGCTCGATCGGCATGGGCAAGTCGGCGGTCGCGGCGATGTTTCGCCGCGAGGGCGTGCCGGTGTTCGATGCCGATGCCGAGGTGCATCGGCTGCAGGGGCCGGGCGGCCGGCTGATCCCGGCGATCGAGGCGCGCTTTCCCGGCACCACTGGACCACGGGGCGTCGATCGGGCCAAGCTGGGCGCAGCGGTGTTCGGTCATCCCGCCGAATTGAAGGCGCTGGAGGCGATCGTCCATCCCGCCGTGGGCGAGTCGCGTCGGCGATTCCTCAAACGCCATCGGTCGCGCCAATTCGTGATTCTAGACGTGCCCTTGCTGTTCGAGACGGGTGGCTACCGGCGCATGGCGGGGATCATCGTCGTCAGTGCGCCCGCATGGAAACAGCGGCGGCGGGTGCTGGCCCGGCCGGGCATGACGGTGGCAAAATTTCGTAGAATCCTGCACTTGCAGCTGCCCGATGCTGAAAAGCGGCTAAGGGCAGACTATATCATCAACACGGGTACGACATTTGCCGCAACCCGAGCACAGGTCAGGCGTCTGGTCGCTTGCCTTGGCGCCCGGACAGGCAGATAAGTAGAGTCATAGAGAGTCGGTTCAAAAGGGCGATGCGCGAGATCATTTTCGACACCGAAACGACGGGATTTGATCCGGCATCCGGCGATCGGCTGGTCGAAATCGGGTGCATAGAGCTTATCAATCGCGTGCCGACCGGCCGCACCTTCCACGCCTATTATAATCCACAGCGCGACATGCCCTCCGCCGCGGAGGCGGTGCATGGCCTGTCGAGCCAGTTCCTGTCGGACAAGCCGCTGTTCCGCGAGGGTGTGGCTGAACTGATGGATTTTCTGGAGGACAGCCCGTTGGTCGCGCATAATGCGCGCTTCGACTTCGGATTCCTCAATCACGAATTGAAGCTGTGCGCGCGCGACGCCGTGTCGATGGACCGGATGATCGACACGGTCGCGATCGCCCGCACCCTGCATCCCGGCGCCAAGCACAGCCTGGACGCGCTCTGCACCCGTTACGGCATCGACCGCAGCCATCGCGTCAAGCATGGCGCGCTGCTCGACGCCGAACTGCTGGCGCAGCTCTATGTCGAATTGACCGGCGGCCGTCAGATCGGCCTGGGTCTTGCACAGGAGGAAGAGAAAGAGATCGTCAGGGTGGAACTGACGGAAACCGCCGTTGTTCGCCCTGTTCGTCCCGCGCGCGTCTTCACGGCGAGCGCGGAGGAGCTGGAGAGGCATGCCGCTTTCGTCGCGAAGCTGGATAAGCCGCTCTGGCTCGAGGAGGCGCCGCCGGCCTGAACCTGCCGGCGTTTGCCACGTGCCAACCGGGCCGCTGATCCGGCGTCCCGGCAAGAATAAGGAGAAGGCATATGGATATCCGTGTTTCCGGGCATCAGGTCGAGACGGGCGAGGCGCTCAAGCAGCACGTCAGCGACCGGCTGGAAGCGATAGCCGAGAAATATTTCTCCCGCACGATTTCCGCCCAGGTGACCTTCCGACCGGCCCCGCATGGCGCCTTTCATTGTGATATCGTCTGCCATGTGATGACCGGCCTGATCCTGAAGGGCGCCGGCGAGGCGCAGGAGGCGCATCCCGCCTTCGACCAGGCATCGGACCGGATCGAGAAGCAACTGCGCCGCTATATGCGCCGCCTGAAGGACCGCAGCATCCAGGCCGCCGCTGCCGAGGCGCAGCGCGCCAATGGCTATAGCGTCGATGATATCGATGGCGCAGGCTATACCATCTTCGCCGGTGCCGCCGATGAGGAGGCAGAAGCGGCCGATGCGCCCCTGATCGTTGCCGAAACGCGGGTCGATATTCCCGAGGCCAGCGTGTCCGACGCGGTGATGATGCTGGACCTGCGCAACACCAATGCGCTGCTGTTCCTCAATGCCGGCACGTCGGCCTATAATATGGTCTATCGCCGTCAGGACGGCACGATCGGCTGGGTCGAGCCGCGCGGCTGACCCCCTGCCAAGCCGGGCCGCCTGTTGACCTCCGGGTGCAGGCGGCCTATGGGGCCGGGCTTTAGTTTCTCCGAGCAACGCGCATTTTTTTCGACAGGCTGGGCGCGCCTCGGCTGCCCCCGGAAGTAAAATGGTGCATTTCAACGATATTGTCTCGCCGGACGCGCTGGCCACCGAGGTGACTGTGAACGGCAAGAAGATGCTGTTCCAGAAGATCGCGGCTCTGGCGGCGCAATCCTATGGCGTGGATGCCGAAGCGGCCGCCGACGCGCTGCTGGAGCGCGAGCGTCTGGGCTCCACCGGCTTCGGTGGCGGCGTTGCCATTCCCCATGCCAAGCTGCCGGGCCTCGACCGCATGTGCGGCGTGGTCGTGCTGCTCGATCCGCCGGCGCCGTTCGACGCGGTCGATGATGCGCCGGTCGATGTCGTGTTCGCGCTGCTGTCGCCGCAGGACAGCGGTGCCGAGCATTTGAAGACGCTGGCGCGTGTATCCCGCTATCTGCGCGACGAGGCGCAGGTGACGCGCCTGCGCGGTGCCAAGTCGGCCGAGGCGCTGCACGCGCTGCTGGCCGGTGGTGAGGCGCGTGACGCCGCCTGAGGCCGCTGCGCTCGCCAGTGGCGAGGCGGCGCATTTTCGCGCGCTGGAGCATCTCTACAACAGCGCGCCGATCAACGACCTGTTCCTGTCGACCCTGCGCGTGCCGGAGCCCGGCCGATCGGTGATCGATTTCGAGGTCGACGAGCGGCATTTCCATGCCGCCGGCGCGGTGCATGGCACCGTCTATTTCAAGATGCTGGACGATGCGGCCTTCTATGCCGCCAACAGTCTGGTCAGCGATCGTTTCCTGCTGACCACCGCCTTCAACCTGCTGTTCACCCGGCCGATCGGCCCCGGAAAGCTGCGCGCTGAAGGGCGCTGGATCAGCGGCAAGCGTCGCGTCTATGTCGCCGAGGCGAGCATCCTCGATTCGGACGGGGAAGAGGTGGGCCGGGGCACCGGCACCTTCATGCGGTCGCAGATTCCGCTGTCATCGCTGCCGGGATATCATGGCTGAGGATAGTCCGGCCGCGCGGCTGACCAGCGCGATGCTGGTCGGCGCGCTGGTGAAGCGGGTGAATGCCGCCGGTGGCTTTGCCATGATATTGGCCAAGGGCGATGCAATGAGCGGCGTCATCCTGGTCCAGGTGATGGACAAGGGGCGGGAATCCGCAATTTTCGAACGGGTATCGAACTTTCGCAGCGGCCATGCATTGATGCGCTGTGGACCCCCTGCGGAAGAGGGGCCGGAGGCGTTCGCCGCCTATGCCGAACGCCGGCGCAGATCGGACCCCGACCTGTGGCTGGTGGAGCTTGATATCGCGGATGCGGAACGGTTCGCCGCTGAAACGATCTGCTGATCGTTGACTCCTTGCACGCGCGCGGGCAATGGCGGCCGACGCTGAACGCGCAGGTTGCCTGCATTCGTCCATGGGGGGCGGGCCGGTAAACACGCAGACGGGGGGCGGCCGAACGTCACAGAATATCGGTTACAATCGACGTTTCTGGCCAATAACCGCACGATTTTGAGCAATAATGAGTTTTCGTCTGAAGGCCGCGATCATCGCGGCATTTACGCTGTCGGCCGCTGCGGCTGTTACGGCGTCGGACATGTCGAGTGCCAGCGAGGCCTCCCTGTCCACGGTTTCCCTGCCGGAAACCGCCGCGCTGACTAGCGCACCCACGGCCGGCACCAAGCCCGCCGTCGTTTTCGCTGCGCCGCAGGAAGTCGCGCAGTCGCTGGATTCCGGCCCCAAGGCTGGCAACAATTTTTCGACCGATATCGAGCCCAAGGCCGAGACCCTGGCAGCCCTGGTTGATGCGCAAGGCGCTCCCGAGGATGTCGAAGGCGACATGAAGTGCCTGGCCGGTGCGGTCTATTTCGAATCCAAGGGTGAAACGCTGGAAGGCCAGCTGGCCGTTGCCCGCGTCATCATCAACCGTGCCAAGTCGGGCCGCTTCGCCAGCAGCCTGTGCGGCGTCATCTATCAGCCGAGCCAGTTCAGCTTCGTGCGTGGTCACGGCATGCCGCCGATCAACATCGCCAGCGATTCCTGGCGCCAGGCCGTTGCGATCGCGCAGATCGCCCTGGACGACAGCTGGGACAGCCAGGCCGAAGGCGCACTGTTCTTCCACGCTCGCCGCGTGTCGCCGGGCTGGGGCAAGACCAAGCTGGCGTCGATCGACAATCACGTCTTCTATCGCTGATCCGCGTTCACCGCGCGACAGTGACGCCCTTTTGAAGGCCGGTTCGGACCCCATGTCCGAATCGGTCTTTTCTTTTGTTCCCTTCCTGTTCTAGTCTGGTGCCATGACCATCCAAGACGCCGCCCAAGACGCCGATCGCTGTTCACCGCTGACCGACGGAACCGCGCTGGCGGTTGCGCGCGGCACGCTGCGCCTGTTCCATCGCCATGACATGAACGGCATATTGGAAGTGCCGCTGCCCAATGGCCGGCGAGCCGACATCATGGCGATCGACAGTGCCGGGCGCCTGACCATCGTCGAGATCAAGTGCAGCCGGGCGGACCTGCTGGGCGACATGAAATGGCCGGATTATTTCGACTATTGCGACCGCTATTTCTGGGCGGTGCCATCGGGTTTCGACACCAGCCTGTTCGACAGCGAGGCGCTGTGGCCGGCCCGCACCGGCCTGATCGTCGCCGACCAATATGATGCCGAACTGGTGCGTGCCGCGCCGTTCGAGCCGCTGGCCGCCGCCCGGCGCAAGGCAGAGACGCTGCGCTTCGCCCGCCGCGCCGCCCGCCGCCTGTCGGCGCTGGCGGACCCGGATTATGCGGCGGAACTGGGCTGGTAAGGCCTCTGCTTGGCAACCATGCGCGGCCATGTAATGTTTGCGGGATGGGCAAGAATTATGAGCCGGCGTCCGATTTTCTGAAGGACATCATCGCAGAAGAGATTCCGCTGTCGGAGACTGGCTTCGGAGCGATTAACCTGCAGCGCCTGATTGCTTTTACGCAGGATGAAAATGCGACCAACCGGGATTGGGCGACATTGTTGTTGGCCCAAACGGCGTTGGATACGCCCGATGTTCGGACGGCCTTGCTGAGGGCCTTTGATGACGAAGACATCTACGTCAGTGCAGAGGCGCTATTGGGGGTGGCTGAACGAGATCGCCATCTCGCACTGCCTCTAGCGCGGCAAGCGCTTCAAAGAGACTTCGCCCCAATGGCCGTTTTCGAAGCGGTCACAATAATTGCTGATGCGTCTCTTACCGATTTGATGCGGCCATGGGTCGAACCATCGGGGCAAGATTGGCTGGATGATTGTGCGCAGACCGCATTGAACGCCTGCATTGGTAAAGGCGATATCGTGAATTAATCGAACGACCCGGCAGCTTTCGGCGCCGGGTCATAAGTTGGATGTTTCAAAAGACCGGACCCTGGACCGGGCCCTTGGGCGCGGCGGCGTTGGTCTTGGCGGAATCGAGCGCTTCGACCAGGCCGGGGGTGCGGCTGTCGCGCTCGGCATAGTCGCGGGCGGACATGCCGGCGATGGTGTCGCGCTTGTCCGCATTGGCGCCCTGCGCCACCAGCAGGCGGACCAGGCCGATGTCGCGGAGCTGCACCGCGCGGATCAATGCGGTCTCGCCGCTGCCATTGGTCTTGTCGACCTGGGCGCCGCGGGCGAGCAGCAGGCGCACGCCTTCCTCGTACCGGTTCTGCACGGCGAGCAGCAGCGGCGTGGTGCCATTATTGTCGGCCAGGTTCGGATTGGCGCCCTTCGACAGCATGAAGTTGAGCCATGTCGTGTCGCGGCGGCCGATGACGATGTGCAGCGCGGTTTCGCCGGTGGTGACGTCACGGCTGTTGATGACGGTCGAACCCGGCTTCTGCAGCAGCTCGGTCGCCTTGTCCCCATCGGCGTCCTTCACCGCCTTGAGGAAGTTGTAATTGTTGGAAAACTGGGCCTGGGCCGCAACCGGGGCCATCAGTGCCAGGGTGATGGCGGCAGGCCGCGCCAGAAACAGCCAGGTGGAAAGTCCGCTCTTCATCCCAATCTTCATCGTTGCGCGCCCCGTTCGATTTGCAAATCGGCCCATAGCAAGGCATGGCAGGCGACACCATGAACAAAGCGCTGATCTCGCTCGCCCTGCCGCTTCTGGCCTTGCTGACAGCATGCAATATGGGGGCTGGCGGCAACGCATCAAGCGGCGAGAGCGAGCAGGGCAATCTGGTCGGTGCGCGCATTGGCGCGCCCTTCACCCTGACGGACCAGGACGGCAAGACCGTTCATTGGGACGATTATAAGGGCCAGTATCGGATCGTCTATTTCGGCTACACCTATTGCCCGGATGTCTGCCCAGTCGATCTGCAGCGGATCATGCAGGCGTTCAGCGCCTTCGAGAAGGCAGCCCCGGCCCGCGCCGCGAAGGTGCAGCCGATCTTCATCAGCGTCGATCCCAAGCGGGACACGCCGGCGGTGCTGAAAACCTATGTCGCGGCCTTCCACTCGCGCCTCGTCGGCCTGACCGGCACACCGGAACAGATTGCAAAGGTGGCCAAGGACTTCGTCGTCCTCTACAATGCGGAAAAGCCGGAGGGGGCGAGCGACTATCTGGTCAGCCACAGCCGCACGCCCTATCTGTTCGGGCCGGACGGCAAGCCGATCGCGCTGGTGCCGGTGGATGATCCGGGCACGCCGGACGTGGACGAGGGCGCACCCGATATCGTGCGCGCCTTTCTCGAAAAATGGGTCAAGTGACATTTGGACTTCTGGGACAAGCCCCTCGACAAGCTGAACCGCGCCGAATGGGAAGCGCTGTGCGACGGTTGCGGCAAATGCTGCCTGCACAAGGCGGAAGATGAGGACACGGGCCGCATCTATCCGACCAATGTCGCCTGCCGCCTGCTCGACCGGCATAGCGGCCAATGCACCAACTATCCCGACCGGCGGCGGTTCGTGCCCGATTGCGTGCGGCTGACTCCGGCCAAGGTGAAGCAGATCAGCTGGCTGCCGCGCACCTGTGCCTATCGGCTGCGCGAGGCGGGGCTGCCGCTGCCCGACTGGCATTATCTGGTCTGCGGCGATCGCGAGGCGGTGCATCGGGCCAGGGAATCCGTGCGCGGCTGGACCGTGGCGGAGGCCGATGCGGGCGATTGGGAACATCATCTTGTCGACCGAGAACTCTGACCCGGCAATCCTGATCGATGGCGTCGCCATGCCGGTGCGGGTGCGCCGGTCGGCGCGGGCGCGCGCCTACAAGCTGACGATCGACGGGGTGCGCGGCGAATTGCGGCTGTCGCTGCCGGCGCGGGCGAACCTCAAGCGTGCGCTGGGTTGGGCGCAGGGGCATGAGGATTGGGTCCGGGCGCAGATGGCGGTGACGCCGGCGGTGACGCTGCTGGGTGATGGCGCGACCTTCCCGCTGGAGGGGCGCGAGGTGCGCATCTGCTGGATTGCAGGGGCGACCCGCACGATCCGGCTGGAGGGCGACCGGTTGATCCTGGGCGGGGCGGCGGAATCGGTCGGTGCGCGGGTGCTGCGCTGGCTGAGGACACGGGCCAAGGCGGTGCTGGAGGCGGAGACGCTGGCGATGGCGCAGGATCATGGCCTGATCGTCGCCTCGGTCGGCACCGGGGACACGCGCAGCCGCTGGGGCAGCTGCACGTCGACCGGGGCGATCCGCTATAGCTGGCGGCTGATCCTGGCGCCGGCCTGGGTGCGGCGATCGACCGTGGCGCATGAGCTGGCGCATCTGCTGCACATGGACCATAGCCCGGCCTTTCACGCCGCCCATGCCCGCATCTATGGCGAGGATCCGCGCCCGGCGCGCGCCTGGCTGAAGGCCCATGGTGCGGGTCTGCACCGCTATCAGGCCTGAACCGATGGCGCGCCGGAAACGCTATCTGACCGCCACCATGCCCGACGGCTATGTGAAGAAGATCGGGCCGACCGCCGACCCCTTCACCCATTATTGGCGGATCGTCGCCATACTGGAAAATGGCAAGACCGAGGTCTTCTGGGGCCACACCCGTTCGCTGGCCGAGGCGAAGAAGAAGCGCGCCGCCGCGCCCGATGGCGCGCGGATGCGCGGCTGGACATCCTATCAGTTCGAGATGGTCGAACTGGTGGAAAGCGCGGATTAGCCCCGATGCGGCCAGGCGCCGTCGGCGTCGCCGGGGCAGTCATGCTCGGTATCGCGCGGATAGGGCAGGCCACAGGCGCTGCAGGTGGCATAATGGCCCTGTTTCAAGCCATGGCCGACCGCGACCCGCTCGTCGAAGACATAGCAGTCGCCCTGCCAGCGGCTTTGCGCCTGTGGCATTTCCTCCAGATAGCGCAGGATCCCGCCCTTGAGGTGATAGACTTCATCAAAGCCGCGCGCCTTGACCAGCGCGGTCGATTTTTCGCAACGAATGCCGCCGGTGCAGAACATCGCGATCTTGGGGCTGCGGCCTTCGTCGCGCAGCTTGGCGGCGAAATCGTCGAACCAGGCCGGAAATTCGCGGAAGGAGCGGGTGGCCGGGTCGATCGCATTCTCGAACGTGCCGACTGCCACCTCATAGGCGTTGCGCGTGTCGATGATGACGGTGTCGGGATCGGCGATCAGTGCGTTCCAGTCCGCGGGATCGAGATGGACGCCGGCCTGATGGGCGGGGTCCAGGTCGCCCGCGCCCAGCGTCACGATCTCCGCCTTCACCTTGACCTTCATCTTGCCGAAGGGGGCGCTGTCGGCGGTCGCATATTTGACGTCGACATCGGCGCAGCCGGGCAGGGCACGGATATGGGCGACCAGCCGCTCGATCGCGTCGGCCGTGCCCGCGACGGTGCCGTTGATGCCCTCGCGCGCCAGGATCAGCGTGCCGCAGGTGCCAAGATCGGCGCACAGTGCGCGCAGATCGGCGGCGGTTGCCTGCGGGTCGGCGAAGGTGGCGAAACGGTAGAGGGCTGCGACGGTGAACATGGGGAGCCCTATAGGCGCTGGCGCGCATACTTGAAAGCCGAGCGAAGAGGGCGCATAGCCGGGTAATGGTTCCCCTTTCGTTCGCAGGTCATGATTTCCTGGCTTTGCCGGAGGCGGCTTTGTTCTGGCCGGCGCAGGGCGCGCTGCTGGTGGCCGACCTGCATTTCGAGAAGGCGAGCTGGTATGCGCGCTTCGGCCAGTTCCTGCCGCCCCATGACAGCGCGGCGACGCTGGACATGATCGAGGCGCTGGTGGCGCGCACCGGCGCACGGGCGATCTGGTCGCTGGGCGACAGTTTTCATGATGCCGATGGCGCGGCGCGGCTGGACCCGCGGGCGCGGGCGCGATTGCAGGGGCTGACCGAACGGCTCGACTGGCTGTGGATAACCGGCAATCATGACGTCGGCGTGGCGCATATGCCGGGCGGACACCGTGCGGTCGAGGCGGAGGTGGACGGCGTCTGGCTGCGGCATGAGGCCGACCCGGCCGACCCCCGGCCGGAGATATCGGGCCATTTCCACCCCAAGCTGCGCCTGTCGCTGCGCGGCCGGCATGTATCGCGCCGCTGCTTCGTCGGATCGCCGACCAAGCTGATCCTGCCGGCGCTGGGCGCGCTGACGGGCGGGCTGGATGCAGGCCATGGCGAGATACAAAAGGCCGTCGGGCCGGGTGCAATGGCGTTGATACCCGTTTCCGACCGATTGCTGCGCTTTCCGCTGACGTAAGCAAACGCTACGGAAACCGGGCGTTAAATTGTTGCTGCTAGGCAACAGGACCATGCGGCCATCATCACGCAACTGCGGAAAACGCCCGGAATCACGCGATATATTGCGTTATTCCGACTGTGGCAGCATAATCGCGCATAGTCCCGACCCGGCAAAAAGCCAGGCGGGCCAGGAGAGGATGCACATCATGATGCACAAGAGCCTTTGGCTGATGTCCGCCGGTGCCGTCGCGCTGGTGGGCGCCATGCCGCTTGCCCATGCCCAGGATGCCGCGCCGCAGGCGGCAGTGGACACCGAAAGCGTCGACATCATCGTCACCGCGACCCGCCGCGCCAGCCCGCTGTCCGACGTGCCGATCGCGGTATCGGCGGTCGGCCAGCAGGCGATGCAGAATAGCGGTGCCAATGATATTCGCGCGCTCAATCAGCTGGCGCCGTCCCTGCTGGTTTCCTCGACCGGGACCGAGGCCAATGGTTCGGCCCGTATTCGCGGCATCGGCACGGTCGGCGACAATCCTGGCCTGGAAAGCTCGGTCGCGGTGTTCATCGACGGCGTCTATCGTTCGCGCACCGGCGCGGGCCTCAATGATCTGGGCGAGATCGAGCGGGTCGAGGTGTTGCGTGGGCCGCAGGGCACGCTGTTCGGCCGCAACGCGTCGGCCGGTTTGATCAACATCGTCAGCAAGGCGCCGGAATTCACCCTGGGTGGCATGGCCGAGGCGACATATGGCAATTATGATTATTGGCGCCTGGCCGGGCGCATCACCGGCCCGATCGCCAAGGGGATCGCGCTGAGCCTGGACGGTGTCTGGTCCAAGCGCGACGGTTTCTATGATCTGGTCGATACCAGCGGCAACAAGGTTGGCGATACCAATGACCGCGACCGTTATTTCCTGCGTGGTCAGGCGCTGATCGAACCCAATGATGCCCTGTCGATCCGGCTGATCGGCGATTATACCAATCGCGACGAAAGCTGCTGCGGCGCGGCCTATGTCGAGACGCGCGAACGGCGGCCGGCGACCGGCGGTGGCTATAGCACGGCACCGTTCAACCGCATCGGCGCGATCCTGGCCGGGCAGGGCAGCGTCTTCCCCGCCGATCCCTATGATCGCGAGCTGACCATCACCGAAGGGCGCGACTATGTCAGCAAGCTCAAAGACTGGGGCGTGTCGGGCGAGATCAACTATGATCTGGGCGGCGCGAAACTGACCAGCATCACCGCCTATCGCGACTATAAATCCCGCGACTATGGCGATTATGACTATTCGGGCGCCGATCTTCTCTATCGCGATCCCAACACCTATCGCCAGTTCAAGACTTTCACCCAGGAATTGCGGGCGCAGGGTTCGGCCTTCAACGAAGCGCTCGACTGGCTGGTGGGCGGCTATTACGCCAATGAGAAGCTGACGCTGGAAGATAATATCCGCTTCGGCGCCGACTATGGCCGCTTTGCCGCCTGCCGCCTGATGGCGGGTGCGGGCGTCAACAGCAACTTCACCGCAGCGCAACTGGCAGCCTGCGGCAGCGGACTTGCCACTTCCGCTCTGATCGGCGGCACGCAGGCAAATCTCAATGCGGGGCTTACTGCCGCGCTGATCAATGCCGGGTTGCCGGCCGGCGTCGCGGCGGCGCAGGCGGGGGCGATCTCCACCGGCCTTGGCAATGGCCTGCGCGCGCTGGCGGCGATCCCGGAAGGCACCGGCGACGTTGCCTCCATCTATCGCCAGAAGAGCGAGAATTGGGCGCTCTTCACCCATAATATCATTCATATCACCAAGCGGCTCGATCTGACCCTGGGCCTGCGCTACACCCATGAATCGAAGAAATTCTCTTCGGACTTCAATAACAACAACGCGACCTGCGCGGCGTTGCAGGCCTCTTCGCTGCCGACGCTGGCGACCAATGCGGCGCTGGGCAGTGCGGCGGCGCTGGCGGGCGGCATCCTGACGCTCGGTTGCCTTGGCAATGGCTCGACCACGCTCAATGCGCTCGACCTCAACGACAAGATCAGCGACGGCGAGTTCAGCGGCACGGCAGTGCTGTCGTGGAAGCCGATCGACGAGATGCTGGTCTATGGCAGCTATTCCAAGGGCTATAAGGCGGGTGGCTTCAACCTCGACCGCTTCCAGCTGGGATCGACCGGCCTGAACACGGTGCCGGCGGTCTATGCGCCGCGCACCAATGCCGATGTGACGAGCCTGCGCTTCGCTGCGGAGAAGGTCGATGCCTTTGAAATCGGTTTCAAATATACCCAGCCGAAATGGAGCGCGAACATCGCGGCCTTCCGTCAGGAGTTCAAGAATTTCCAGCTGAACACCTTCAACGGCACCAGCTTCGTCGTGCAGAATATCAATGGCTGTGACAGCGCCCTGTCGGCGGCGCGGACCTGCGATTCCGGCGATGTCGGGCCGGGCCTGATCAGCCAGGGCGTGGAACTGGAACTGACCGCTTCACCGGTGCGCCATTTCCGCCTGACCGGTGGCCTGACCTATGCACGGGCGAAATTCGCCAAGCGGCTGGTCGGCAGCGGCGATGGCAGCGTGCCGCTCGATCCGGCGCTGTTCCTGTTGCCCGGATCGATCAACAGCAATGCGCCGCAACTGGTGACGACCGCGAGCATGGCCTGGACACCCGATATCGGGTCGAACGGCCTGTCCGCGCTCTTCTACATCGATGGCCGCATGATGAGCGACTATAATACCGGGTCCGACCTGTTCCCGGAAAAGGCGCAGGACGGCTTTGCGGTATTCAATGCGCGCGTCGGCCTGCGCGGCAAGGACCAGCGCTGGGCGGTCGAATTCTGGGGCCAGAATATCTTCAACCAGGATTATACCCAGGTCGCCTTCAGCAGCCCGCTCCAGTCGAGCAGCCCGGCGACATCGACCACCGGCCAGTTCGCGCAGGGCGCGCCGATGGCGAACCAGCTCATCTCCGCCTATCTGGCCGAACCCCGCACCTATGGCATTACCTTGCGGGGGCGTTTCTGATCATCCCCAGGCCGCTCCGGGGGACGGGGCGGCTGACGGGTGCGCGTTCGCCGAACAGGGCGGTGCCGACGCGAATGTCGGTGGCGCCCAGCATCAGGGCGGTTTCGAAATCGCCCGACATGCCCATCGACAGGCGCGGGAGGCCCTCTTCCCGCGCCATTTTCGCGAGCAGGGCGAAATAGGGCGCCGGTTCGACATCGGCCGGAGGCACGCACATCAGGCCGAGCAAGGGGATGTCGGCGTCGCGCGCGGCGGCAATCAGCGCCGGCACATCGGCGATCGGGCAGCCGCCCTTCTGTTCCTCGGCACCGATATTCACCTGGATGAAGCAGGGCAGGCGATTGCCCGCGGCGTCCATCGCCTTGGCGAGCGCGGTCAGCAGCGAGAGGCGATCGAGCGAATGGATGACGTCGAACAGGGCGACAGCATCGGCGGCCTTGTTCGATTGCAGCTGGCCGACCAGATGCAGGGTCAGATCCGAGAATTGTTCGCGCAGGGCCGGCCATTTGTCCTGGCTTTCCTGGACGCGGTTTTCGCCGAAGACGCGCTGGCCGGCGTGGATCAGCGGAAGGATCGCTTCGGCCGGCTGGGTCTTGGACACGGCGATCAGGTTGATGTCGTCGGCGCTGCGCTGGGTCAGGCGGGCGGCGCGGTCGATCTGGTCGCGCAGGGTGGCGAGGCGGGCCGCAGCTTCGGGGATGTCGGTGGTCATGGCGGCTGCTATAGGCGATGGCTATGCACGCCCGCCACCGCAAAAAGCTGCCCGGCCTCTGGCTGATGACCGATGAGCGGGTGGAGGATGCGTCGTTGCTGGCGGCGGCGGCGCGCTTGCCGCGTGGGCGCGCGGGAATCGTCTTTCGCCATTATCGCACCGAAGCGGTGAAACGGCGCGCGCTGTTCGAGGCATTGCGGGCGATTGCGCGGCGGCAGCGGCTCGTTCTGATGCTGGCGGGGGACGCGCGGACGGCCGCCGTCTGGCGCGCGGATGGCTGGCATGGGTGGGATGGGGCGAAAAATTTCCACAGACTTATCCACAGCCAGGCGGCGCATGACCGGCGGGAGCTTCAGGCGGCGGCGCGCGCGGACATGGTCTTCCTGTCGCCGCTGTTCCCGACCCGGTCGCATCCCGGTGCCGGGGCGCTGGGGCGGATCGGCTTTGCGGCGCTTGCGCGGCAGGCGAAGGCGCCGGTGATCGCGCTGGGCGGGGTCAGGGCAAAGCACCGGCATATGCTGCGCGGAATCGGCGCGGCGGGCTGGGCGGCGATCGACGGACTGACCGACCATATATGAATCCGGGTCATGGGGCCTAGCGCGGATGCGGGCCTAATAGCCTGTGGATAAGTCGGCTAGGCTGGGGGACGCCATCCATCCGGCGGAGAGCCGACATGACCGAACCCACCGACGCGCGCCGATCCTTTGGCGATCTGGCGCCTCATCTGGCGGAAATGACCGACAAGACTTTGTTCGGCGAAGTCTGGGCCGATCCGGCACTGTCGCCGCGCGACCGCAGCCTCATCACCATCACCAGCCTCATCTCGCTCTATCGCGGCAATGAGCTGCCCTTTCACCTGCAGCGGGCACTGGACAATGGGCTGACGCGCGCGGAGATCATCGCGACCATCACCCATCTGGCCTTCTATGCCGGCTGGCCGCCGGCGATGACCGCACTGGGCATCGCCCGCAAGCTGTTCGACGATGTGCAGGACTAAGGCGGCGATGGGCGCATTGACGCTGGCCGCCTTCATGCTGGGTGTCGGAGCCGGGCGGCAGGCCAAGGCGCAGGCCGCGCCGGACAAGCCGATCGTGCGGATCGCCGAGCTGGAGATCGATCCGGCCCGGATCGAGCAGTATAAGACCTATCTGCGCGAGGAGATTGCCGCATCGGTGGCGCAAGAGCCGGGCGTGCTGTCACTGTCGGCGGTGGCGATCGCCGGAAAGCCGGCGAGCATCCGCCTGCTGGAAGTCTATGCCAGTGACGCGGCCTATCAGGCGCATCTCAAGACACTGCATTTCCTGAAATATAAGCAGGGCACCGCCGACATGGTGCAGTCATTGCGCCTGATCGAGACGGAGCCGGTCATGCTCTGCGCCAAGGGTGGCGGCAGCTATTGCTGACGCGTTGGAGTGATCGGCATCAGGCGATGCCGATCATGCGTATCCTAGCCCATTCAGGCGATCAGAATTTGAAGATGGTGCCCAGATAGACGGCCTGGTTGTCCTGGCGCTCGTCGGTCATCGGGGTCAGGCGGCCGGCAACGCTGTTGTTGTAGCGGATGCCCGCTGTCACGTTGAGGTTGCGGGTCAGCGAGTAGGAGCTGGCCAGATCCAGCGAATAATCCTTGTCCGCACTCGGGTTGCGGACGGTCGCCGTCGGCTCGCGACGGCTTTCCAGCAGCACCTTGGTGCTGAAGCGATCCTTCTTGCCATCATCCAGCGAGAAATTCTTCGCATCGACCATGGTTTCGACCGGAACCGGGTCCAGCGCCTTGCGGCCGGTATTTTCCGGCAGGGCGAACTTGCGCCAGCCATGCTCGCCATTCAGGCTGAAGCTGACGGGCGCGATGTTGACCGGGACCACTGAGCGGTTGGCGGCAACGCGATCGACGTCGCTGGCGCGGACCATGACGGTGATCGAGCGCTGGCCGCTGAGCGAACCGCTGGTCGGCGTGAAACGGAAATTCTGGCGACCGGCCGAGGCGGCGATCTTCGCATAGGCCGCAGCCAGGCGCGAATCCTTGGTCGTGGGGGTGAAGGAGGAAATGCTGCCCAGCGCGCCAAGCGACACAGGCGCTTCCTCACGCATGCGGACGAGATCGGTTGCGGCGCCAAAAGCGGGCGACAGCATGAAGCCAGCGACGGCGATTGCCGAGCCTGCCAATGCCAAATGTCCCCGTTTCACGCGCATGATTCGAATCTCTTCCCCACCGGTTATTTTTCAAGACGCATTAGACACCAAAAAGCGCCATTGACCAGAGGCGCTATCCGCTTTTTGTCTGAGCTGTTGCACAGAGCACACAGACTCCGAGGACGGGTTGCGACGATCCGTGGCGTGTCGGACCCGCGCGCCCCCTTGCCCAATGGCGCGCGTCGACTATAGAAGCGGGGCGTTTTTCGTCTTTTTCAAGCTAGGACATGCCTGATGGTCCGTCGCCTTCCCGTTACCCTTTCCTCCGGTCTTCTGCTGGCTGCGCTCCTGCCGCTTGCCGCATGCGGGGGCGGCGCGAAGGAACGGCCCAAGGCCGATCTGGCCGCGTCGAAGGTCACCACCATCGGCGTCAACGCCTATCTGTGGCGCGCCAGCCTGGACACGCTGTCCTTCATGCCGATGGTGCAGACCGATTCCAACGGCGGCGTCATCGTCACCGACTGGTATACCAATCCCAATACGCCGAGTGAGCGGATGAAGGTCACCGTGTCGATCCTGGATCAGGATCTGCGCGCCGACGCGCTGCGCGTGGCCGCCAGCCGCCAGGTCAACCAGAATGGCCAGTGGGTCGATGCCCCGGTGCAGGCCGCGACGGTGCAGAAGCTGGAAGAGATCATCCTGACCAAGGCGCGCGACCTGCGCCGCATGGCGATCGGCTGAACCACCCCTTTCGGGCGCGACTGATACGGTAACGCCCTGTTTTCAAACCATCGGGGCTGGGCTTTTACGGAGCCCAGCCCGCTTGCATTTGTAAGGACATGACATGCAAAGGCGCTTCAACCCGCTGGAGGCCGACGCCCGCTGGCAGGCCGTCTGGGACGAGAAGCAGAGCTTCAAGGCGGATGATGCCTCGACGAAGCCGCGCAGCTACGTGCTGGAGATGTTCCCCTATCCGTCGGGGCGCATCCATATCGGTCATGTCCGCAACTACTCGATGGGCGACGTACTGGCGCGCTTCCGCCGGATGACCGGCCATGAAGTGCTGCATCCGATGGGCTGGGACGCGTTCGGCATGCCGGCCGAAAATGCGGCGATGGAAAAGAAGGTGCATCCCGGCGACTGGACCCGCTCCAATATCGCGAACATGCGTGCGCAGCTGAAAAAGCTGGGCTTCGCGATCGACTGGAGCCGCGAGCTCGCCACCTGCGAGCCGGACTATTATGGCCATGAGCAGGCGCTGTTTCTGGACATGCTGGAATCCGGTCTGGTCTATCGCAAGGAAAGCCAGGTCAACTGGGATCCGGTCGACATGACCGTGCTGGCGAACGAGCAGGTGATTGACGGGCGCGGCTGGCGTTCCGGTGCGCTGGTCGAGAAGCGCAAGCTCAATCAGTGGTTCCTCAAGATCACCCAGTTCGCCGACGATCTGCTGGAGGGCCTCAAGACGCTCGACCAGTGGCCCGACAAGGTGCGGCTGATGCAGGAAAACTGGATCGGCAAGTCGGTTGGCCTGCAGTTCAGCTTCAAGCCGGTCGCACCGTTCGACAGCGAGATCGAGGTTTATTCGACCCGCCCCGACACGATTTTCGGCGCCAGCTTCGTTGCGATCGCCGCCGACCATCCGGTCGCGCAGGCGGTTGCGGCCAGCAACCCCGACGCGATTGCCTTCATCGAGAAGTGCAAGGAAGGCGGCACCACCGCCGCCGAGCTGGAAACGGCGGAGAAGCTGGGCTTCGACACCGGCCTGACGGTCGCGCATCCGTTCGATCCCGATTGGCACCTGCCCGTCTTCATCGCCAATTTCGTGCTGATGGACTATGGCACCGGCGCGGTCATGGGCGTGCCCGCACATGACCAGCGCGACCTCGACTTCGCGCGCAAATATATGCTGCCGGTCAAAGCTGCTCTCCAACCGATTACGGCGCGTTCGCCAAATGCGGAAGAGGCTAAGCAACTTGGCGATGCCTTTAACGAAAACCCTTGGGTCATCCGAGGTGGCGATGACGAGTATGAATTTTTCCGGATCGATAATAAGGCCTTTGATGGCACTATTGCCGAGCCGAAATTCAGCACGCTAACATCAGAAAACCTGATAAAAATTCGAAAAAAGTTGGCCGAGCAATATAATGGCCAACAATGGCTGTATAAGGAATTTCTTGGTCAAGATCAGCTTCTTACTGTAAACGAAGCTAAGAATAATGTGATGGACCTTGCCGAATCCCAAGTATGGGGTAAGCGCAAGACCGTGTTCCGCCTGCGCGACTGGGGCGTGTCGCGCCAGCGTTACTGGGGCACCCCGATCCCGGTCATCCATTGCGATGACTGCGGCGTGGTGGGCGTGCCCAAGGACCAGCTGCCGGTGAAGCTGCCCGAGGATGTGACCTTCGACATTCCCGGCAACCCGCTGGATCGTCACCCGAGCTGGAAGCATGTCGATTGCCCGTCCTGTGGCAAGGCGGCGCGGCGCGAGACCGACACGCTCGACACCTTCGCGGATTCGAGCTGGTATTTCATCCGCTTTGCCAGCCAGCCCGACGACAAGCCGTTCGATCGTGCGACCGTCGAGCAGTGGCTGCCGGTCGGCCAATATATTGGCGGCGTGGAACATGCGATCCTGCATCTCCTCTACGCCCGTTTCTGGACCCGCGCGCTGCAGCATATGGGCCAGCTCGGCTTTGCCGAGCCCTTCACCGGCCTGTTCACGCAGGGCATGGTGACGCACGAGACCTACAAGGCCGGCGATGGCAGCTGGCTGTCGCCGCAGGAAATCAAGAAGTCCGGCGACGACTATATCCATATCGAGAGCGGGTCGCCGGTCACGGTCGGCCGCGTCGAGAAGATGTCCAAGTCGAAGAAGAATGTTGTCGATCCCGACGACATCATCGAGCAGTACGGCGCCGACGCCGTGCGCTGGTTCATGCTGTCGGACAGCCCGCCCGAGCGCGACCTGCCCTGGACCGAGGCCGGCATCGAAGGCAGCTGGCGCTTCGTCAACCGCGTCTGGCGCCTGTTCGGCGAAGCCGATGCGGCGGCGGAAGGCCAGGACAAGGCGCTCGACCGCAAGCTGCACCAGACGATCGACGGCGTTGCCAAGGATATCGAGGCGTTGGGCTTCAACAAGGCCGTCGCCAAGATCTATGAGCTGGTCAACGCGATCGAGAAGGCCAAGCCGTCGGCCAGCCGCACCGCGGCGATCCGCGCGCTGGCGCTGCTGGTCGCGCCGATGACCCCGCATCTGGCCGAAGAGGGCTGGGCCGAGATGGCGCAGCCGGGCCTGATCGCCGAAGCCGCCTGGCCGGCGGTCGATCCGGCACTGCTGGTCGAGGATGAAGTGACCATCGCCTGCCAGGTGATGGGCAAGCTGCGCGACACCATCACCGTGCCCAAGGGCACGCCGAAGGACGAGCTGGAAAAGCTGGCGCTGGCCGCGCCGAACGTCGTTCGCACGCTGGATGGCGCCACCCCCAAGAAGGTGATCGTGGTGCCCGATCGTCTGGTCAATCTGGTCATCTGACCTGTGCCCGTCACCCCGACCTTTGGTTCGACAAGGGCGGGGTGACGGGATAAGGATCATGCCCATGAAGCGCATCCTTCCCCTCGTCGCCCTGACTCTCCTTACCGCCTGCGGGCTGCGCCCGGTCTATGGCGGCGGCAGCCATGGCGCGGTGGCGCAGGGGCTGGGTCATGTCGAAGTGCAGGATATTGCGGGCAAGGGCGGCTGGCTGATGCGCAACGCGCTCAACGACCGGCTTGGCGCGATCAGCAATGGTTCCGGCCCCAGCTACAAGCTGGTGGTGAAGCTGGACGACCAGATCAGCGGTTTCGGTTTGCGGTCCGACGCGGCCATCACCCGTGAGCGGCGCACGCTGCGGGCGCGCTATCAGCTGATCGACGAAGCGACCGGTGCGCAGGTGCTGGACGACAGCGCCGGGTCGGACGCCGGCATCAACGCGACGTCGAGCGAATATGCGACGATCGCGGCGGAAGACACGGCGCTGGAGCGGCTGTCGGAGATCGTGGCCGACCAGATCGTCACCCGCCTGGCGCTGTATGCGACGCGCAAGGAAGGCGCCCAGGCGGCGTCCTCGTCGGCCCCATCGCCGGCGGCGTCGACCGGCCAGTGAAAGCCAATCGCGGCCAGATAGAAAAGGCGCTCGACGCGCCGCCGTCGGATATCCGCTTCTTCCTGCTCTATGGTCCTGACGAGGCGGGCAGCACGGCGCTCGCCAGGCGGCTGGAGCGGGCGATGGGGCCGGGGGCGGAGCGGGTCGACCTGGACGTGGCCACGCTGCGCGAGGATCCGGCGCGGCTGGCGGACGAAGCGGCATCCTTCTCGATGTTCGGCGATAAGCGCTGGGTGCGGATCAACGGCATGGGCGACGAATCGCTGCCGGCGGTGACGGCGTTGCTGGAGGCGGAGGCGGCGGGCAATCCGGTGATCGCGATTGCCGGCGCGCTCAAGGCGACGTCGAAGCTGGTCAAGCTGGCGCTCGACCATAAGGGCTGCATGGCCTTCATCTCCTATCAGCCCGATGCCCGCGAGGCAGAGCAGATCGCGATGGCGACCGCGCGCGAGAATGGCCTGCGCCTGCCGCAGGAACTGGCGCGCCGCATCGTCGACCTGGCCAATGGCGACCGGGCGCTGATGGGAATCGAGATCGAGAAGCTGGTCCTCTATCTCGACGCCGCGCCGGAACAGCCGCGCGAGGCGACGGTGGAGGCGCTGGATGCGCTGTCGGCCGACAATCCTGATTCCGATGCCGCGCCGCTGGTCAATGCGGTGCTGGGCGGTGACCTCCGGGCGATGCACAAGGAACTCAACAATCTGGCGGAGATCGGCGCGGCCATGGCGTCGGTGATCCGGCCGCTGCTGACCCGTGCCATGTTGATCGCCAATATCCGCGCGGACTTCGACAGCAGCGGGCGGCTGGAGGCGGCGGTGGAATCGGCCGGCAAGGCGGTCTTCTGGAAGGAGAAGGGGCTGGTCACCCGCCAGGTGCGGCTGTGGGACGCGACCGGCATCGCCCGCGTCATCCAGCGTCTGGCCCAGGCCGAACGGTCCAGCCGTGGCGGCAAGGGGCTGGGCGATCTGCTGGTGCGGCACGAGCTGCTGGCGATCGCCCGACAGGCGGCGCGCGAGCGGGCCTGATCGCGGACTTGATAAGGGCTGCGGCGGACGCCATATTGCGGCCATGGAAAAGCTGGACCTGAGCGAAGCCGAATGGCGTGCGCGCCTTTCCCCCGAACAATATCATGTGCTGCGCGAAGCGGGCACCGAACGGGCCTTCACCGGCAAATATAACAGCAACAAGGCGGATGGCGTCTATTATTGCGCCGGTTGCGGCGCGGAACTGTTCGATGCCGAGGAAAAATATGACAGCGGGTCGGGCTGGCCCAGCTTCACCGCGCCGGTCGATATCGACGCGGTCGAGGAAATTCGCGACGCCAGCCATGGCATGATCCGCACCGAGGTGCGCTGCGCCACCTGCGAGGGGCATCTGGGCCATGTCTTCCCTGACGGCCCCGGCGTCAACGGCCTGCGTTACTGCATGAACAGCGCGTCGCTGGATTTCAAGTCGCGCGACGACGCGGAATAAGAACGACAGAGGGACGGACCGCTGCGGGGCGGGGGCAGCATGTCCTGCCCGTCCCGGCTTGTTCGGGCCTCCACCGATAATATTCATCGCGGGTAAAGCCGCATCATCCTTACAGACCGGGGAGTTTTCCGGACGAGCGCCCTGATTTGCGCTGGTCCGGGCCGGTAATAGCGCGTATCCGGGGCGGCAAATGGCACGATCTGACAAGAGCAAGAAGGCGCCGGGCAAGGCGAAGAAATGGCTGGTGCGCGGGCTCAAGATCAGTCTGGTCGGCGCCTTTGCCGGTCTGGTCGCGATCGGCGTGGCCGTGTTCATCGCGATGCAGTCGCTGCCCGATTATAACAGCCTCAAATCCTCCCCCAATGGCCAGATGATCCGCGTCCATGCGGCGGACGGATCGGTCATCGTCTCCCTGGGGCCGAGCTTCGGCCGCTGGCTGAGCTATGACCAGATCCCCTCGGTCATGGTCGATGCGATGGTGTCGACCGAGGATCGCCGTTTCTACATGCACCCCGGCGTCGATCCGGTCGGCATGGCACGCGCGGCCTGGGTCGCGCTGGAACGGCGCGGCAGCGGCCGGCGCTGGCAGGGGGCGTCGACCATCACCCAGCAGGTCGCGCGCAACATCTTCCTCAACAACAGCTATAGCTGGGGCCGCAAGGTCCGCGAGATGGTGCTGGCGATGGCGCTGGAGCGCAAATTCTCCAAGCAGCAGATCCTGGAACTCTATCTCAACAAGGTCTATTTCGGCGGCGGGGCCTATGGCATCGACGCCGCCAGCCGCAAATTTTTCGGCCATCCCGCGCAGAGCCTGGACCTGCCCGAGGCGGCGATCATCGCCGGCCTGGTGAAGGCGCCGTCCAGCTATTCCCCCACCGCCGATGCCGAGGCCGCGATCGGCCGCGCCGGCGTGGTGCTCGACCTGATGCAGGAAAATGGCAAGATCAGCGCTGCCGATCACGCCAATGCCAATCTGGCTGGCGTGCGCATGGCGCCCGAGCCGCCGCAGAACAGCGTGCGCTATTTCACCGACTGGGCGCTGCCGCAGCTCGATACGCTGATCGACGAGCCCAATGAGCCGCTGGAAGTCTATACCACCATCGATCTTGGCATGCAGAATGCCGCGACCGCCGCGGTGAAGGCAAACGTGTCGAACGGCATGCAGGGCGCTCTGGTCAGCGTGGATCGCGACGGCGCGGTGCGCGCCATGGTCGGCGGGCTCGACTATGTGACGTCCAACTATAATCGCGCGACGACCGCCGTGCGCCAGCCCGGCTCGGCCTGGAAGATCTTCGTGTACATGGCGGCGCTGGAGGCAGGCTATACGCCCGATACCGGCGTTACCGACGAGCCGGTGACGATCAATGGCTGGAGCCCGCGCAACAGCAATGGTCGCTTTGCCGGCGCGATCGATATCCGCACCGCCTTTGCCTATTCGATCAACACGGTCGCGGCGAAGCTGGGCGTGGAGGTCGGCTTCCCGACCGTCGCCGACATGGCGCGCCGCTTCGGCATCACCACGCCGATCAACACCCATCCCTCGATGGTGCTAGGCACGTCGGACGTGCGGCTGATCGACATGACCCGTGCCTTCGCCTCGATCGCGCGCAAGGGCGTGGCGGTGACCCCCTATGGCATCACCAAGGTGACGACCGCCGACGGGCGGATGCTCTACCAGCATCAGGACGATACCAGCCGCGTGCTGGTGGCGCCCTGGGTCGCGGCGGGCATGACCGACCTGATGCAGACCGCGGTCAGCACCGGCACCGGCAAGGCGGCGCAGATCGGACGCCCGGTCGCGGGCAAGACCGGCACCACCAACAGCGGCAAGGATGGCTGGTTCCTGGGCTTTTCCAGCGGCATCACCACCGGCGTCTGGGTCGGCCGCGATGACGCCAAGGCGGTGCCTTCGCTCTATGGCGGTCGCGCGCCGGCCCACGCCTTTGCCGATTATATGAAGGTCGCCGTCGCCAAGCGGCCGGTGGAGCAGTTCGAGACCCAGGTCACCCTGCCCGAATGGCAGCTGGAGCCGGACGAGGAAGCCTATTACGGCCAGCCGGATAACGGCATGGAAGGCGGCATGATGGTCGATGAAAATGGCCTGCCGATCGACCGTGCCCGGCCGGCCGGCAGCGAGGCGGAGGATGGCGAGGATATGGCTCAGCCCGATCCGGCCGATCGCCCGGCGCCGCCGCGCCTGGACCAGCAGTGGATCGACAATGTGCTGGGCCGCACGCCGCGCCAGCGCCAGCCGGCCCAGCAGCAGCGACCCGACAATCCGTGATCCGGTGCCTCAGCGTCCCTGACGGGGCGCTGAGGCGGCCAGCCGGACCGGATCGAGCGCACCGGTATCGGGCAGCAGGAAATCCACCTTGCCCCGGCCGAAGTCGATCGCCACCCGGTCGAACAGCCGCAGTGCGTTCATCCCCAGCATCAGTGCCGGCTTGTCGGCCAGGCCCAGCTCGGCGAAGGGGCTGGCCTCGGCGAACAGCACCGGCACGCCGGTCAGCTTGACCCGGCCCATGCGCACGAAATCCAGCCGCCCGACATCGCCGGTCAGCGTGTCGCCGGTCACGCTGATCAGGCTGGCCTGCAGCAGCGCGGGCGCGCGCTTCTTGCGGACCAGCTTGTCGCGCAGCGCCAGATTGCCGACGCTGAAATTGGCACCGGTATCCAGGATGATGTTCACCTTCATCCCGTTGACGTCGGAATCGAGCAGAATCAGCTGTCCCTTGCGCCGGCGCGCCTCGACGATGATCGCATCGGGATCGCGCGGGGGCAGGCGGCGGCTTTTGCTGATCTCCATCCGGCCGGTGCGGAAATTGAGCAGCACCCGCTTGGCATGCAGGCTGTCGAGGCCGAGCAGGCCGGCGGCGCCCAGATGCTCGCCGTTCAGCACCGGCGCCTCTATATCGTCCACCGTGGTCGCGCCGAAACCGAGTCGGGGCACGGCGACGGTCGGTACCTCCGCCTTGCCGGTCATGCTGAGGATGGTGACGATCCGCCGATTGGGCAGGGCGAGCCGGTCGGCCAGGTCGCGGGCGATGACCGTGCGCTGCGAGCCGGTGTCGATCACGAAGTTCCACGGCCCCTTGCCGTCGATATTGATGGGAATGGTGACGCGATCGTCGAGCGAGGGGCCGGTGCGGACGACGGTGGGTGGTATGTCGGGATCGAGCGGGGGGCTGTCCTGCGCGGCGAGTGGCAGCGCGGTGAGCGCGCCCGTGGCGATCGCCATCAGGGCACGGAAATAACGCATTTCCTCATCCTTCCGATATTTTATGTCTCATCATATCATGGGGCAGGATATGTCGTCCATCGCCGCAGATGGGGCACCACCTGTCGAAAATCCCCGGATCGCCCATGATTTCAGGCGGAATAGGGAAATGTCCTCGCTTGACTTGAGGGCCGGGCGCTCGCTAAACGCCGACTATTCCCCTCGCCCGTCCGGCGCGAGGCTTTCCCGAGACATTGACCGGGCAAAATCTCCTTTCTTACCCGGCTATTCTATCCCTCACTCCATCGGACCGACTCGCAATGCATCTCAAGGACCTCAAGAAGACAGTTCCCGCCGACCTCGTCACCATGGCGGAAGAACTGGGCGTCGAGGGCGCATCGACCCTGCGCAAGCAGGATCTGATGTTCGCCATCCTGAAGGCCGAGGCCGAAAATGGCGCGCAGATCATGGGTGAGGGCACGATCGAAGTGCTGCCGGACGGCTTCGGCTTCCTGCGCAGCCCGGAGGCGAATTTCCTGGCCGGTCCCGACGACATCTATGTCTCGCCCAACCAGGTCCGTCGCTTCGGCCTGCGCACCGGCGACACGGTCGAGGGCGAGATCCGCGCACCCAAGGATGGCGAGCGCTATTTCGCCCTGACCAAGCTGCTGTCGGTCAATTTCGATGATCCGGACGTCGTCCGCCATCGCGTCAATTTCGACAACCTGACCCCGCTCTATCCCGAGCAGAAGCTGCGTCTCGACACGCTGGACCCGACCATCAAGGACAAGTCGGCCCGCGTCATCGACATCGTCTCGCCGCAGGGCAAGGGCCAGCGCACGCTGATCGTCGCGCCGCCGCGCGTCGGCAAGACGGTGATGCTGCAGAATATCGCCAAGGCCATCACCGACAATCATCCCGAAGTCTTCCTGATCGTCCTGCTGATCGACGAGCGTCCGGAAGAAGTCACCGACATGCAGCGCAGCGTGAAGGGCGAGGTCGTCTCCTCGACCTTCGACGAGCCTGCCACCCGCCACGTCCAGGTCGCCGAAATGGTGATCGAGAAGGCCAAGCGCCTGGTCGAGCACAAGAAGGATGTCGTTATCCTGCTCGACTCGATCACCCGCCTCGGCCGCGCCTACAACACCGTCGTCCCCTCGTCGGGCAAGGTGCTGACCGGCGGCGTCGACGCCAACGCGCTGCAGCGCCCGAAGCGCTTCTTCGGCGCCGCGCGCAACATCGAGGAGGGCGGCTCGCTCTCGATCATCGCGACCGCGCTGATCGACACGGGCAGCCGCATGGACGAAGTCATCTTCGAAGAGTTCAAGGGCACCGGTAACTCGGAAATCGTGCTGGACCGCAAGGTTGCGGACAAGCGCATCTTCCCGGCGCTGGATGTCGGCAAGTCCGGCACCCGCAAGGAAGAGCTGCTGGTCGAGAAGCCGACGCTCAGCAAGATGTGGGTGCTGCGCCGCATCCTCATGCAGATGGGCACGGTCGACGCGATGGAATTCCTGCTCGACAAGATGAAGGATTCCAAGACCAACGAGGATTTCTTCGCGACCATGAACCAGTAAGCGCGGCGGCGGCTGCGCGGATGTGCGGCCACCCTGCCATATATTTTGCGGTGAGAGCCGGGCCATGTATATGGTCCGGCTTTCTTCATTTTCACATACAGGGACGTTAGGCCGTCATGCTCGACCTTATCGCCACCGCCGCTTCGGCCGCCCAGGGGCTCGGTTCCCCGGCGGATATCTGGCAGCATATCGTCAACGACTTCAGCAATATCGGGACGCCCAGCGCCCTGGCCGCCTTTGGTCAGGTGCTGATGATCGATATCCTGCTGGCGGGCGACAATGCGATCGTCGTCGGCGCGCTGGCCGCCGGCCTGCCGCCCAAGCAGCGCCAGCAGGTGATCCTGATCGGCATCATCGCTGCGCTGGTGCTGCGCATCGGCTTTGCGCTGGTGGTCAGCCAGCTGATGCAGATTGTCGGCCTGATCCTGGCCGGCGGCCTGCTGCTGCTGTGGGTCAGCTGGAAGATGTGGCGCGAGCTGCGGCCCAATGCCGGCGCGCATACGCCTGACGATCCGAGCGACGATGATGTGTCGGGCGTGCGCCCGGCCAAGAGCTTTGCCGCCGCCGCCTGGTCGGTGGCGATCGCCGACGTCAGCATGAGCCTGGACAATGTGCTGGCCGTGGCCGGTGCCGCGCGGGAGCATCCAGGCATCCTGATCATCGGCCTGATCCTGTCGGTGGCGATGATGGGCATCGCGGCGAACATCATCGCCAAATATATCGAGCGCTTCCGCTGGCTGGCCTATCTTGGCTTGGCGGTGATCGTCTATGTTGCCTGCTCGATGATCTATGACGGCATCATGGATCGGTCGGTCGGCATATTGACGCTCTTCTGATCGATCTGATCAACGCTATCGCAATCGGCCCGCCCACGCTCAGTCGTCGGCGGGCCTTTTCATGCCTGCGGGCCGCCAGGGATGGCCGATCCAGCGCGCCACGGCATCGCGCAGGCCCCAGCGCAGGTTGATGCGCCGTTCGGTGATGCCCGGCAGGCTCCAAATGTCGAGCCCCACCAGCGGACGAAAGGGGTTGCGCCGGCCATAGGCCCAGAGTTCGACGCGGGTGGAACGCTGCGCCGCTTCTCCGCGCGCATGGAAGCCGAAAGTGTCGGCGATCACCAATGTGTTGGCTGGGACCGGAAATTGGCGCGGCGGCGGGAGGCCAAGACCGGCCAGTTCCGCTTCGTCGATCCGCAGCGAGCCGCGCGCCGACAGGCGGCAATCGCCATCTCGCGCTGTCAGGCTGCGCTGTTTCTCCCACGCCGCGCGCGCGGGGGTCAGTCGATGCGATCCGGGCACATAGGTGAAGGGGCCGCCTTCGGCCGGGACGTCCTCCAGGAACAGCCAGGCCTTCATCGCGGGATGGAAGGTATCGGCGTGCAGTTGAGTCTGCGGATCGGGCGCGCCGTCCCGTCGATGGGTGAGAATGGTCTGGATGTAGATCAGCGGCTCGACGTTGAAGCCGGCGGCATAGCGCGCCAGCGCGCGCCAGCGGGGATGATCGAGAAAGCGGGCTATTGCGGGCATGGCGCGCCGTGCAGCGCCGTCCAGTGCGTAACGGCGGGTGATGGTATGACCCTGCACCATTTCACGTGGAACAGCCTGATAGGCCGCAATCTGCTCGCGCAGGGCGGCAAACTGCTCCGGCGGCAGGAAATCGCGAATCTCGATGAAACCGTCGCGATCAAAGGCATGACGATCGGCTGCGGAAAGATCTGCGGCGAGACGCGAGCGACGACGGGCTGTCATCCATTGGGCGAGCCTGACGCGCCCGACATGGAGGCCCAGCGCATTGAGCCGGGACGAACCGATCAGCGGATTATCGATAAAGGATTTGGCACCGGTCGCCAGCTGCACGGTCCACCATGGCAGCAGGATCAGCTTGGCCAATCGGGGTATGTTCTTGTTCTTCCGGGACGGCTGCATCTCCTGTCGGATACTGCAAATGGCGATCAATAGGGAAGGGCGGGCAGACCGCCTGCACAAAAAAAGGGACGGCATGTGCAAATGCCGTCCCTGATAGGATTATACAGATCAACCAGAGGCTTAGGGGATCAGGATGGTGCTGCCGGTCGTCTGGCGCCCTTCCAGCGCGCGATGGGCGTTCGCAGCGTCGGCGAGAGCGAAGCTCTGGCCGATCTGCGCTGACACGATCCCGCGTGCCATCCGGTCGAACAGGCGTTCGGCGGTGTTGGTCAGATCCTCCGCCGTCGCGACATAGTCGAACAGGGTCGGGCGGCTGACATAGAGCGAGCCGTTGCGGCTGAGGTCGAGCAGGCTGATCGGCGGCACCGCGCCCGATGCATTGCCATAGCTGACCAGCAGACCGCGGCGGCGCAGGCTGGCGAGCGATGCGGCCCAGCTATCCTTGCCGACGCCATCATAGGCGACGGCGACGCCCTTGCCGTCGGTCAGGTCACGCACCTGCGCCGCCAGATCGTCGAGCGGACCGGACAGGCTGTGGTCGGCATCGACCCTGGCCGCCTTTTCGGGCGATCCGCTATGGGCGATCACGACCACGCCCTTGTCGCGCAGCCAGGGCACCAGCACCGATCCGACACCACCGGCGGCGGCATGGACCAAGGCGACATCGCCGGGCAGCAGGTCGATCATGTCCTCGGCCAGATAACAGGCGGTCATGCCCTTGAGCATCATCGCGGCGGCATCGCGCGTGCTGACCGCATCGGGGATGCGCACGACCCGATCGGCCGGGACGATGCGGTGGGTGGCATAGGCGCCCAGGCCCGCGGCGCAGCCGACCTTGTCGCCCACGGCCATGCCGCTGACGCCCGCACCAACCGCGACGACATGGCCCGCACCCTCCGATCCCAGCGTCAGGGGCAGGGGGGCGGGGTAGAGGCCGGTGCGATAATAGGTGTCGATGAAGTTGAGACCGACCGCATCCTGCGCGATCAACACCTCGCCTTCACCGGGCGTGCCCGGATCGAAACGCTCGCGTTCGATCGCCTCGGGGCCACCATGGGCCCGGACGATCATCCGGTATGCTTCGTCCGACATCAGGCGAGCGCCTGCGCGAAGAAGTCGGCGGTGCGACGGTCGGCCAGCTGGGCGGCTTCCTCGACCCGGCGATCGCCCATCTCGGCAGCGAAGCCATGATCCAGCCCTTCATAATCATGCAGGGTGACGTGGCGGTTGTCCTTCAGCCCGTCATGCATCTTGGCCTGCACATCGGCAGGGACGAAGCCGTCTTTGGTCGGGATATGCAGCATGGTCGGCTTGCCGATGGCATGTTGTTCGCCCAGCAGCCCGTCTATGCCCACGCCATAATAGCCGACAAAGGCATCGCCATCGGTGCGGCAGGCGGTCATGAAAGCGACGCGGCCGCCCAGGCAATAGCCGACGACGCCGACCTTGGCCGGGCCTTCCAGCATCGCGCGCGCGGCGCGGATGGTCGCCTCGATATCGCGGACGCCCTGATCCTGGTTGAAGCGGGGGATATAGGCGAGTGCCTGCTGCATCTGTTCGGGGATGTCAGCGTCCAGCTCGATATGCGGATCGATGCGCCAGAACAGGTCGGGCGCGATCGCCAGATAGCCGGCGCGGGCCCAGCTGTCGCATTTGCGGCGGATGCCTTCATTGACGCCGAAAATCTCCTGTATGACGATGATCGCCGCCTTAGGGGCGCTGTCGGGCGTGGCGACATAGGCGTCGAACTGGCCGTCGCCTTCCAGCGTCTTGATCGGAATATAGTCTGCCATGGGATATCCTTCCGCCTTGGGAGTCTGTTAGGTCGAGGCGCATATTGGCGCCTTGGGCGAGGGGTGCAAGCGCGCTGTCACGCCCAAAAAATTTGCCATCGCCGGCCTGTTTGCGGCATGAGATGGAGCGACAGGCGGATGACCGCGACAGGGAAGGGCAGCAGATGAAAGTGACCGTCGACGTGGATTGCACCCCGGCCGAGGCGCGCGCCTTTCTGGGCCTGCCGGACGTCAGCACCATCCACGACAAATATATCAAGACGATGCTGGACAGCATGGATGGCATCGGCAGCGTCGAGCAGATGGAGACCCTGTTCAAGAGCTTCTCGCCGATGGGTGATGCGGGCGTGCGCCTGTTCAAGCAGATGATGGATATTGGCCTGTCCGGCATGGCGGGCAAGAATGGCGACAAGAAGGATTAAGTGAGCGAGACGATCTTCGCCCTGTCGAGCGGTGCGCCGCCGGCGGGGATTGGCGTGGTGCGCGTCAGCGGCCCGATGGCGGGTGCGGCGTTGCAGGCGCTGGCCGGGCGACTGCCCACCCCCCGCATGGCGAGCCTGGGGCTGCTGAGCGATCCGCGCGACGGCGCGCCGCTCGACAGGGCGTTGCTCTTGTGGTTGCCGGGGCCGCGCACGGTGACGGGCGAGGATATGGCCGAGCTGCATTGCCATGGCGGTCGTGCGGTGATTGCGGCGGTCGAGGCGGCGCTGGGCGCGATGCCAGAGTTGCGCCGCGCAACTGCGGGCGAATTCACCCGCCGCGCCTTTGCCCATGGCCGCATGGACCTGAACGAGGTCGAAGGATTGGCGGACCTGCTGGCGGCCGAGACGCAGCAGCAGCGGCGTGCGGCACTGGCGATGATGGAGGGCCATTTCTCGCAGCGGATCGACGGCTGGCGGATGCGGCTGCTCGACCTGTCGGCGATGGCCGAGGCTGCGCTCGACTTCTCCGACGAGGATGATGTGCCCGACGTCGATATCGAGGGGCGGATCGGGCAGGGGGTGATGGCACTTGCGGACGATGTCGGTGCGTTGCTGTCGGCGCCTTCGGCCGAGCGGCTGCGCGACGGCATTCGGGTGGTGCTGGCTGGGCCGCCCAATGCCGGCAAGTCGACCTTGCTGAACCGGCTGGTGGGGCGCGAGGCGGCGATCGTGTCCGATATTGCCGGCACCACCCGCGACCGGATCGAGGTGCCCGCCGCGATCGGCGGCACCGCTTTCCTGTTCACCGACACGGCCGGGCTGCGCGACGAGACCGGCGATGCGATCGAGGCGATCGGTATCGACCGCGCACGCGCCGCGCTGGAGGCGGCGGACATCATCCTGTGGCTGGGCGATCCGGCCGAGGCACCACGCGAGGATGCGCTGCTGATCGCGGCGCAGAGCGATGTCGCGCTATATGGTTCCGACCGGCCCGGCCTGCGTCTGTCGGCGCGGACGGGGGAGGGGATGGACGCGCTGGTGGCGATGCTGCTCGATCGGGCGGCGACGCTGCTGCCGGGCGAGGGCGACTATGCCCTGCATGCGCGGCAACGGGAGGGCGTGCGCCAACTGCACGACCATCTGCTCGCCGCAGGCGCGGCCCGCGACCTGCTGGTGCTGGCGGAGGAGTTGCGCCTGGGGCGGCGAACCATTGATGCGCTGACCGGACAGGCGGGGACCGAGGATATGCTCGACCGTCTCTTCTCGGGATTCTGTATCGGGAAGTGAGCGAAATTTCCGCGTGTGATGGCTGATAGTGCGATGTTCCACGTGGAACGCTTTTGACCGCAGGCCCCTGAATCTGATATGGGGCCGCCATGCGAACAAGCTATGATGTGATCGTGGTCGGTGGTGGCCATGCCGGCTGCGAGGCGGCCGCTGCGGCAGCGCGCAAGGGCGCAGCGGTGGCGCTGCTCACCTTCGAGCGGGCGACCGTGGGTGCCATGTCCTGTAACCCGGCGATCGGCGGTCTGGGCAAGGGCCATCTGGTCCGTGAAGTGGATGCGCTTGACGGGTTGATCGGCCGGGCTGCCGACGCCGGCGCGATTCATTATCGCATGCTCAACAGCAGCAAGGGCGCCGCCGTCCAGGGACCGCGCGTGCAGGCCGACCGCAAGCGCTACAGGGCGGCAATCCACCAGATGCTCGACGCCCAGGCGGGGCTGGAGATTGTCGAGGGTGAGACGGTAGGCCTGATCGTCCGCGAGGGCACAGTGGCCGGTCTGGCTCTGGCCGATGGTCGGACGCTGGAGGCGCCTTCGATCGTGCTGGCGACGGGCACCTTCCTGGGCGGTAAGCTGTTCCGCGGTGAGGATGTGGATGTCGGCGGTCGCACCGGCGAGCGGGCGGCAACGGCGCTTGGTGTGCAGTTGCGCGAGATGGGCCTGCCGATCGGCCGGCTGAAGACCGGGACGCCGCCGCGCATCGACGGCCGCACCATCGACTGGGCGGTGCTGGAGGAGCAGGCGTCGGACGGCGAGGGCTGGACCATGTCGCCGCTGTCGGATCATCGGCCGCTGCCGCAACTGGCCTGTGCCATCACCCGCACCAATGAACGGACCCATGCGATCATCCGCGAAGGGCTGGGGCGATCGCCCTTGTTCAGTGGTGCGATCGAGGGGCGGGGGCCACGCTACTGCCCGTCGATCGAGGATAAGGTGATCCGCTTCGGCGATCGCGACGGCCATCAGATCTTCCTGGAGCCCGAAGGGCTGGACGATGCGCTGGTCTATCCCAATGGCATCAGCACCTCGCTGCCGGCCGATGTGCAGCGGGCCATGATCCGGTCGATGCGCGGGCTGGAGCAGGCGGAGATCGTCGTGCCGGGCTATGCGGTCGAATATGACCATATCGATCCGCGCGCGCTGGATGCCAGCCTGGAGGTGCGGGCGCTGCCCGGCCTCTTCTGCGCGGGGCAGATCAATGGCACGACCGGCTATGAGGAGGCGGCCGCCCAGGGGCTGGTCGCCGGCACCAACGCCGCCGCGCGGGCGCGGGATGAAGCGCCGATGATCCTTGACCGCGCCAGCTCCTATATCGGCGTGATGATCGATGATCTGGTGCTGCAGGGCGTGACCGAACCCTATCGCATGCTGACCGCGCGGGCGGAATATCGGCTGCGATTGCGCGCCGACAATGCCGAGACGCGGCTGGGCGAGATTGGCCTGACCCATGGCATAATCGGTCCGGATCGGGCGGCGCGCTTCGCCGCACGGGCCAGTGTGCGCGCCGCGATCGAAGCGGAACTGGCGCGACCCTTTACCGCGACCGAGATGGCGCGGGCAGGGGCGGCCGTGCGGCAGGATGGCGCGCGGCGCAGCCTGTTCGAATGGGCGCGCTTCCCCGAAGTGCAGGCGGAGCTGCTGGTGACGCTGGCGCCGAACCTGGCGGAGGCGCCGGCCGACCTGCGCGCCGAGATTTTGGAGGACGCCCATTATGCGCCCTATCTCGAACGACAGGATGCGGAGATCGCCGCGCTGCGTCGGGACGAGCGCGTGGCCATTCCGGCAGACTTCGACTTTGGCAGTGTCGGCGGCCTGTCGACCGAGATGATCGAGCGACTGGACGGGGCCCGTCCGGACACGCTGGCCGCTGCGGGCCGTATCCGCGGCATCACCCCGGCGGCTCTGGCCGCCATCCTTGTCCATGTGCGGCGGAAGGCAGCATGACCGAAGACGAAGCGCGGGCCTGGCTCGACGCGCATTTTGATGTTCCACGTGAAACATGGGATCGGCTGGAGCGCTATGTGTCGCTTTTGCTGTCCGCCATGGACGAGCAGAATCTGATCGCCGAATCGACGCGGCCCCATGTCTGGGCGCGGCACATCGTCGACTCGGCCCAGCTGCTGTTGCACGCGAAGGATGCGGGGGAGGGGCCTTGGATGGACCTGGGTTCCGGCGCAGGCCTGCCCGGCATCGTCGTCGCCAGCATGTCCGACCGGCCGCTGATCATGGTCGAATCGCGCCGCAAGCGGATCGACTTCCTCAATGATGTGATCGCGGAGCTGGGTCTGACCAACGCCTCCGTCTTTGGCGGACGGGTCGAGGTCGCGCCGCCGACCAAGTCGGCCGTCATCAGCGCCCGCGCCTATGCGCCGCTGCCCAAATTGCTCCAGTCGGCCCAGCATCTGTCCGATGAAAAGACGATTTGGGTGCTGCCCAAGGGACGAAATGCGCAGAATGAACTGGAGACCGCGCGTCCGGCATGGCAAGGTGCGTTTCATGTGGAACGCAGCGTGACCGACGCCGACAGCGCCATCATCGTCGCGCGATCCGTCAAACCTGTCAAAAAGAAGGGTCGAGGATGATTTGTATCGCCATCGCCAATCAGAAGGGCGGAGTCGGCAAGACCACCACGGCTATCAATCTGGCGACCGGCCTGGCCGCGACGGGGCTGCGCGTGCTGCTGGTCGATCTTGATCCGCAGGGCAATGCCTCGACCGGGCTGGGCGTCAATCATGCCGACCGCGAACGGTCGAGCTATGACCTGCTGGTCGGCAATTGCGAACTGGACGAGGCGGTCGTCACCACCCGCGTGCCCAAGCTGGACCTGATCCCGGCGACCCAGGATCTGTCCGGGGCGGAGATCGAGCTGATCGATTATGAGCAGCGCACCCACCGGCTGGAGCGGGTGCTGTCCGAGGCGCCCGCCGGGCGCTGGGACATCTGCCTGATCGACTGCCCGCCCTCGCTCGGCCTGCTGACGGTCAATGCGATGGTGGCGGCGCAATCGCTGCTGGTGCCGCTGCAGTGCGAATTCTTCGCGCTGGAAGGGCTGTCGCAGCTGTTGCAGACGGTCGAGCGCATCCGCAGCCGGTTCAACACCGGCCTGTCGATCCTGGGCGTGGCGCTGACCATGTATGACCGTCGCAACCGGCTGACCGATCAGGTCGCCGACGATGTGCGCGCCGTGCTGGGCGACCTCGTCTTCACCACCGTCATTCCGCGCAATGTGCGCCTGTCCGAGGCGCCGAGCCATGGCGTGCCGGCGCTCATCTATGATTTCCGCTGTTCGGGGTCGGAAGCCTATATGCGTCTGGCGCGCGAACTGATCGCGCGTCTTCCCCGACAGGAGGTAGCGGCTTGAGCGACGAAATTGGGGAAAAGCAGAAGCCGGTAAAGCGGCCGCACGGTCTGGGCCGCGGCCTGTCGGCGCTGCTGGGCGATGTCAGCCGGGAAGAGCCGGTGGCGGCGAGCGCCAACAGCGCCGCGCCGTCGAGCAAGGCGGTGCAGAATATCGAGGTCGCGCTGATCCAGCCGCACCCCGAACAGCCGCGTCGCCATTTCGACCAGGACGCGCTGCAGGAACTGGCCGACAGCATCGCCAAGCGCGGCGTGATCCAGCCGATCATCGTGCGCCCCCATGGCGGCGGCTTCCAGATCGTCGCGGGCGAGCGGCGCTGGCGGGCGGCGCAGAAGGCTCAACTGCATCGCATTCCGGCGATCGTGCGCGACTTTGATGAGCAGGAAACGCTGGAAATCGCGCTGGTCGAGAATATCCAGCGCGAGGATCTCAACCCGATCGAAGAAGCCGAAGCCTATCGCAAGCTGATCGGCGAATTCCATCATAGCCAGGAAGCGCTGGGCCGCATCGTCGGCAAGTCGCGCAGCCATATCGCCAATCTGATGCGCCTGCTCGACCTGCCCGATCCGGTGCAGCAGGCGGTGTCGCACGGGCGGATCAGCATGGGTCATGCCCGCGCGCTGATCGGCGTGCCGGGCTGCGAATCGATGGCGCTGATGGTCGAGCAGAAGGGGCTTTCGGTCCGCGAGACCGAGCAGCTGGTGCGCAAGACCAAGAAGGGCGAGGATGCAGAGCCCAAGTCGCGCGGCGCAACTCCCGGAGGCAAGGATGCCGATATCGCGGCACTCGAGCAGCATCTGGCCGATATATTGGGCCTGAAGGTCGAAATCGCCGACAGCGGTGACGGGCCGGGCACATTGTCGCTGCGCTATTCGACGCTCGACCAGCTCGACATGCTGTGTCAGCGCCTGTCGGGCGAGCGGATCTAAAAAAGCCGCATCGGTTCGGTTCCGGATGAGGGGGACGTGCAAAGCGCTTCCCCCTCACAGAATCAGGCACTAGGCTGGTGCCATGGCCGATATCCAATCCACCCAAGCCGCCGCTCCCGCCATCATCCGCCGCGCCGATTATCGCGTGCCCGACTGGCTGATCCCCGACATCGCCCTCGACTTCGACCTGGATGCCGCGCGGACGCGGGTCTGGTCCGACATGTCGGTGGCGCGCAATGGCGACCATGACCGGCCGCTGCGGCTCGACGGCGATGGGCTGGTGCCGCTGGCGGTGAAGGTCGACGGCCGCACCCTCAACGAAACGGAATGGACGCTGGAGGCTGGCGCGCTGGTCGTCCCCCTCGGCGGTGCGACGCACAAGGTGGAGGTGCTGGTCGAGCTGGCGCCGGAGAGCAACAGCAAGCTGATGGGCCTTTATGCCAGCGGCGGCCTGCTTTGCACCCAGTGCGAGGCGGAGGGCTTCCGCCGCATCACCTTCTTCCCCGACCGGCCGGATATCCTGTCGCGCTACAGCGTGAAGCTGACCGCCGACAAGGCGCGCTACCCGATCCTGCTCGCCAATGGCGATCCGGTGGCGCAAGGCGATCTGGAGGGCGGCCGCCATTGGGCGCTGTGGAATGATCCTTTCCCCAAGCCCTGCTATCTGTTCGCGCTGGTCGCCGGCGACCTTGCCTGTAACGCGGATCGTTTCGTGACGATGAGCGGGCGCGAAGTGGCTCTGGGCATCTGGGTGCGCGAGGCCGACCTGCCGCGCACCGACCATGCGATGCAGGCGCTCAAGAACAGCATGGCCTGGGACGAGCGCGTCTATGGCCGCGAATATGATCTGGACGTGTTCAACATCGTCGCGGTCGCCGACTTCAATTTCGGCGCGATGGAGAATAAAGGCCTCAACATCTTCAATTCGCGCTACATATTGGCCGATCCGGAGACCGCGACCGACATCGACTATGATGGTGTCGAGGGCGTGGTGGCGCATGAATATTTCCACAACTGGTCGGGCAATCGCGTCACCTGTCGCGACTGGTTCCAGCTGTCGCTGAAGGAAGGCTTCACCGTCTTCCGTGACCAGAATTTCTCGGCCGACATGGGCAGCCATGCGGTCAAGCGGATCGAGGATGTGCGGATTCTGCGCGCGGCCCAGTTTCAGGAGGATTCAGGCCCGCTGGCGCATCCGGTGCGGCCCGAATCCTACATGGAAATCAGCAACTTCTATACCGCGACCATCTATAACAAGGGCGCCGAGCTGATCCGCATGATGGCGTTGATGTTGGGGGCGGAGCGGTTCCGCGCCGGCACCGACCTCTATTTCGACAGGCATGATGGCGAGGCGGCGACCTGCGAGGATTTCGTCCGCGCGATGGAGGAGGGCGGCGAGATCGACCTTGGCCAGTTCCGCCGCTGGTATGAACAGGCGGGCACGCCCCATGTCCGCGCGCTGCTGAGCCATGATCCGGTCAGCCGCACCGCCGAACTGATGCTGGAACAGAGCGTGCCGCCGACGCCGGGCCAGCCCGACAAGCGGCCGATGGCGATCCCGCTGCGCGTCGCGCTCTATGATCCGGCGACTGGCAGTCATCATGGTGATGAGCTGCTGATGCTGACGGAGGCGCAGCAGCGTTTCACGTTCGACAATTTCGCCAGCCTGCCGATCCTGTCGATCAACCGCGGCTTTTCCGCGCCGGTGATCGTCGAGACCAATCGCAGCCAGGCCGATCTCGCCTTCCTGTCGGCGCATGATGACGATCCCTTCGCCCGTTATGAGGCGATGCAGCAGTTGATGGTCAATGTGCTGGTCGGCCAGGTGGCCGGCCAGAGCGTCGATGTGACGGCAGTGGTCGACGCGGTGCGCAACACCATCACCGATCCGCTACTCGATCCGGCCTTCGTTGCGGAGGCGGTGCGCCTACCGAGCGAAGCCTATCTGGGCGACCAGATGAAGCAGGTGGACCCGGATGCGATCCATGCCGCCCGCGATGCCCTTCAGACGCGCCTGGGGGCCGATCTGGAGCCGCTGTGGCGCGATATTCATGCCAGAACCAAGGCGAACGCCTTCGCGGTCTCTCCGGCCGCCAAGGGCGCGCGCAAGCTGCGCAATGTCGCGCTGCTCTATCTGGTCGCCTCGGGCGCGGAGGACGGGCCGGCGATCGCCTATGCCCAGTATAGCGAGGCCGACAACATGACCGAGCGCCAGTCGGCGCTGGCGACGCTGGCAAGCGGCACCAGCCCGGAACGGGAGGCGGCGCTCGACATCTTCTATAATCGCTACAGCGACGATGCGCTGACCCTGGACAAATGGTTCCAGACCCAGGCCTTCGCCTTCCATCCCGATACGGTGGAACTGGTTGCAGAGCTGGGCCAGCACAAGGCGTTCACGCTCAATAACCCGAACCGGGTGCGGTCGCTCTATGGTGCCTTTGCCGGCAACCAGTGGGCGTTCCACCACAAGTCGGGCAAGGGCTATCGGCTGGTCGCCGACTGCATCATCGCGCTCGACAAGCTCAATCCGCAGACGGCGGCGCGGCTGGTGCCGCCGCTTGGTCGCTGGAAGCGCTTCGATGAAGGCCGCGCCGCACAGATGCGGGCGGAACTGCAGCGCATCCTAAACGAGCCCGGCCTGTCCAAGGACGTGACCGAGCAGGCGAGCAAGAGCCTGGAGGGATAAGGGAAAGGCGGCGGCCGGGGCGTTCAAACCCCGGCCAGCCGATCAGTCCTTTTGCGCCGCGACCCAGGCGGCCACGTCGGTCGCCACCTTGTTGGCGGCGCTGTTAAGCGGCGCGCCGACGCTGCCGGCGTCGATCTTGCCGCCGACCGGCGCGCTGGCGGTGAAGCGCTGGCGCGCGATGGCGACGCCGGCTGGAGTCATCAACGCCGCGTCGAAGGTGACGACGGCGTTGTTGCTGGCCTGGTCGATGGTGAAGCTGATCAGCTCGCCGCTCAGGCGTTGGCCGCCGTCACCGGAAAACTGGCCGGGATCGAGCACGATCCGGTCGGTGGTGGCCGATACGGTTTCAGCCAGCAGCCGGCGGAACAGATGGCGGGGCGTTTCGGCCCACTGCACCTTGGTGACATAGGCGACCGAGGTCGGCGTCACCTGCACCGGCACGCGCACCGTGTCGATGACGCGCGCGGCTTCGGGATCGACGATGATCAGGCTGCGGCCGCCGCCGGCATTGCTCTGCGCGCCGGTCGGCACCTTGTGCGCGGCGTCGAGCGTCAGCAGCTGCTGCGGCGGCTTGCTGCCGATCGAGACGCAGCCGGACAGGGCGATTGCAGCGGCCAGCGCCAGCGATGCGCCACCCAGTTTCTTGTGGACCATCATCCGGCTCCCTTTCATGGCTTATAGTCGGGCAGCTGGGGCGATCCGACGATCGAGCCCGCGCCCTGCTGGTCGAGTTTTTCGGCGACGCCGCGGAAGGCGCGCGACATTTCACGCAGGTCGCGAACCAGGCGGTTCACTTCCGGCATGGTCTGGTTGCTGAAGGCATGCACGCCGGGCTGCGCTTCGGCGATGGTCTTGTCGAGCGTGTCGATGCTGCGGCTGGCCGAGGCCACGCTCTTGCGCAGGTCGGCCATCAGCGGGCGGCCTTCGTCATTGATCAGGCCGTTGGTGGTCGCGGCCAGCTCGCCGATCTGCTGCGCGGCGACGCCGGTGCGCTGCACCGCGATGCGCGCTTCGGCCAGGGTAGCGGCGATTTCCGGGCTGCGATCGGCCAGCGACCCGGTCACCCGGTCGAGATTGGCGAGGATGCCGGCGATCGACTGCTGATTCTTGTCATTGAGCAGCTCGGTCAGCTTCTCGGTCAGGGTCGACAGGCGCTCCAGCAGCTGCGGCGCATTGTTGAGCAGTTCACCCAGCGCACCCGGCTTGGTCGGGATCACCGGCACGCCGTCGGGGCAGGCCGAAGTGATATTCTCGGCCGGGCACAGGATCGGTGGCGCGCCCTTGACCGCGCCGTCCAGCACGATCTCGCTGACGCCGGTGAAGCCCACGCCAGCGATGGTCGCGGTCGTGCCCTGCAGCACCGGGGTGCCGTCCTTCACCGAAATGCGGACCTTCACGAAGCTGGGATCACGCTTCCACAGTTCGATCTTCTCGACCTGGCCGGAGGGAACGCCGGAATAATTGACGCCCGATCCCTTGGCGAGGCCGTTCACCGACTGCTTGAAGAAGATGTCATATTCCTTGTTGTCGCCCTGCGACAGGCGCGAGAACCAGAAGGCCGCCGCCATGATGGCGGCCAGCAGCAGCAGCGTGACCGCGCCGACCAGCACATGATTGGACCGGGTTTCCATATCCTATTGCCTTCCGTCCGCTTGTTTTTCGGCAGCGGCCTTGCCGCGTTCGCGCGTGACCGCCGCGGTTGCGGCGCGGCCACGCGGACCGTTGAAATATTCCTGGATCCAGGGGTGATCGAGCGCCAGCAATTCGTCGATCGTCCCGACCGCGATCACCTTCTTGTCGGCCAGCACCGCGACACGGTCGCAGATCGAATAGAGGGTGTCGAGATCATGGGTGATGAGGAAGACGGTGAGGCCCAGCGTCTCCTGCAACTTGCGCGTCTGGTCGTCGAACGCGGCCGCGCCGATCGGGTCGAGGCCGGCGGTCGGCTCGTCGAGGAACAAGAGGTCCGGGTCGAGCGCCAGGGCGCGGGCCAGGCCAGCGCGCTTCTTCATGCCGCCCGACAGTTCGGCCGGATATTTGGGGCCGGCTTCGGCCGGGAGACCCGTCATGCGGATCTTGTAGGCGGCGATCTCGTCGCGCAGCACCGGGCCGATATTGGGATAATATTCGCGGATCGGCACTTCGACATTCTCGGCCACGGTCAGGGTCGAGAAGAGCGCGCCGCCCTGAAACAGCACGCCCCAGCGCTTGCGGATCGCCAGCGCCTCGTCATCGTCCAGGCGGCCGACCATATCCTCGCCAAAGACATGGACTTCGCCCTCGTCGGGCACCTGAAGCCCGATGATCGACCGCATCAGCACCGACTTGCCGGTGCCCGATCCGCCGACCACGCCCAATATCTCGCCCTTGCGCACGTCGAGGTCGAGATTTTCGTGGACGGTCTGGTCGCCGAAGCTGTTCTTGAGGCCGCGCACCGAAATGGCGATGTCGTCGGACGCGACCGCGCGTTCGATCCGCTCTTCCTTGGCCTGGCGTTCATCGGTGGTCATCAGTTCCAGCCCACCCAAGTGAAGAAGACGGCGAAGAAGGCATCGAGCACGATAACCAGGAAGATCGCCTGGACCACGGCCGCCGTGGTGCGCAGGCCGACTTCCTCGGCATTGGCCTTGACCTGCATGCCCTGGAAACAGCCGCTGATGCCGATGATCAGGCCGAACACCGGCGCCTTGATCAGGCCCACCCACAGATCGTGGATCGGCACCACTTCGCGCAGCCGCTGGACGAAGGTGATCGGCGGAATGTCGAGCGACACGGCGCACAGGAAGCCGCCGCCGATGATCGCGATGATCGAGGAATAGAAGCCGAGCAGCGGCATCATCACCACCACCGCCAGGGTGCGGGGCAGCACCAGCGCCTCCATCGGCGACACGCCGATGGTGCGCATCGCGTCGACCTCCTCGGTCAGCTTCATCGTGCCGAGCTGGGCCGCAAAGGCCGAGCCGGACCGGCCGGCCACCATGATCGCGGTCATCAGCACGCCCAGTTCGCGGAAGGTGAGGCGACCGACCAGGTTGATGGTCAGCATCTCCATGCCGAACTGGCGCAACTGGACCGCGCCCTGCTGGGCGATGACGATGCCGATCAGGAAGCTCATCAGGCCGATGATGCCCAGCGCCGAGACGCCGACCACCTCGAACCGCTGGACCACGGCGTTGATGCGGAAGCGGCTGGGGTGACGGATCAGGCCCCAGACCGTGACCAGCACGCCGCCGAAGAAGCCGAGCAGGCCGACCAGCGTGTTGACGGAATTGATCACCGCCTCGCCGATCTGGCCCAATACCCGGTTGAAGGGGGAGACATAGGTCGGGCGGATATCGACCGGTTCGTCGATCTTGCCGACCGCGCCGATCAGTCGCTTGCAGTCGGTGCTGCCGCCACAGACCTCCGTCTCCAGCCGCTTGGCGGTGCGATGGATGGTCCAGGCGCCGATCGTGTCCATATGGTCGATATCGGCGACGTCGATGCAGGCGATGGGGCCGGAAATGGCGTCCAGCCGGTTCGGCATGTCGTGCAAACAGGCGATCGACCAGGTGCCGGACAGGCGTATGACCTTGCCGCCGTCGTCGCGGCTTTCCTCAACGAGATCAGCGGCTTTGTTCATGTGGAGGGATTAGTGGTCCATTATCGGTTGCGCGGCAAGCCGAAACGGCCCATCCGCCAGACAGAACGACGGGCAGGGATAAAAGTTTCGGACACGGCATGACATACAGGCTGGCGATTTACGACATGGACCGCACGGTGACCTTTTCGGGCACCTATACCGGCTTTCTCATCCATGTGGCCGCCCATATGGCGCCCTGGCGATTGATCTTCCTGCCGCTCATTCCGTTCGTCATGCTGGCCTATGTGGTGAAGCTGATCAGCCGCCAGACGCTGAAGGAAACCAACCAGTGGCTGATGATCGGCGGCCGCGCCGATCGGGCGAAGTTGCAGCCGCATATCGAAAGCTATGCCGACAAGGTGATGGCGAAGAATGTCCGCGCCGGCGCGCTGGAGCAGATCGCCAAGGACCGTGCGGCGGGCTATCGGCTGGTGCTCGCCACCGCCTCCTACCGCCTCTATGTCGAGGCGATCGCGCGGCGGCTGGGTTTCGACACGGTGATCGCGACCGACCATGTCGGGCAGGATCTGCCCTATGTCCGCGCCAAGATTTCCGGCGAGAATTGCTACGACACTGGCAAGCTGCGGATGATCAAGGCGTGGATGGCGGCTGAGGCGATCGACCGCAGCCAGGCGCATATCCGCGCCTATTCCGACCATGTGTCGGACGCGCCGATGCTGGAATTCGCCGACGAGGCGTTCGCGTCCAACCCGCACCCGCCGCTCGCCAGGCTGGCGGCCGAGCGCGGCTGGACGCGGGTGGACTGGAGCTAGGTTCACCGCATTGCTGTGCGGGCGAGGCTATCGCAATCGGCGTCGCCCACGGTCGGCTGTTTCTCGCCGCCGATCGCATCGCCGATCATCCTGATTATGCCCTTGGCCGAACGGGCGTCCCTGGGCAGCTGAATATCGGGCGTCTTGATCGTGCCGCCGACCGGCACGCTGCCCTTCAGCCGCAACAGGCTGTCCTGCTTGGGCACGCCGCTCAGCGCCAGCGCCAGCCGCTCGTCCGACAGCCGTATCGTGCCCGTGGCATGCGTCTGGGCGCGGGAGGTGTCGATCAGCACCGGACCCGGCCGGGCGATACCGTCCCGCACATCCAGCCGGGTGATGATGCAGCGCAGGACGGCCTCCTTCCGCTTCGACAGGGTCAGGCCCCGGCCGACATCCTGCCCCATCAGCGCGGCGGTGCGGTCCGGGATGCGGCCGTCGCGGGCGACGAGCGCGATCGTGCCGGTCGATGTGCCCAGCGCCTGACGGATGGTTCTGCCCCGTCCCTTGACCGCGACCCGGCCGATCAGAGCGCCGTCGATCTGGGCGTCGGGGAAGAAATCGAGCAGCCGTGCGCCGCGCATCGCCATGGCGATGTCGAGCAGGGGGCCGCCGTCGCGCTGGTCGACGCCGATCCGGCCGGACAGCGTGCCGCGTGTGAGGCCCAGCGTCAGCGGTTCGACTGACAGCCGGCTGTGTTCCAGGCTGATCGTGCCAGTGAGCGAGCGGAACGGGCTGGGGCCGGGCCACAGCAATTGCCGAACCTGAAGGTCCAGCTTGCCGTCGGTGCGATCGACGGTGGCAAGGTCGATCGCCGTATCGGGGATCAGGCGCGGTCCGAGCTGTGCGCGTTTGGCCGCCGCCTTCGCCTTGCCGGCATTGCTCGACAGATCGTCGAAATCGAAGCGGTCGGCGCTGAGCGCACCGTCGATCCAGGTGCGGCCATCGCGCTTGCGGATGGTGGCATGGCCGGCAATGTCGGAACGGCCGATCGTGCCTTTCAGCCCCTCGACGGTCCAGTCCGGCCGGTCGCGTATCACCCGCGCGGTCAGGCGGACCGGCTGGGTGCCGGGCAGGCCGGCCTCGATGATGGCGTCGAGCAGGGCGAGGTCGGTGCCATGGGCGGTCGCTTCGCCGCGCAGATGGCCGATGTCGAGCGGGCCATCCATCGTGCCTTTCAGGGTGAAGCCGACCGCGTCGCCGCTGATCGCCGCGTCGAACGGCCAGCGCTGGCCCGGCCGGCTGTCGAGGATCGGGCCGCCGGTCGCGGTGACGGTCACGGGATGGCCGCGCACATCGCCGCTGCCCGACAGGCGCAGGCCGCGCGGATCGACGGTCAGCGCGGCATCGACCGATCGCTCGCGCTTGTCGTCGCGATAGGCGATGCGGCTGTCGGCGACGATCAGGCTGTGCAGCGCCGGACGGCCGCCGCGTCGGTCGCTGCCCTTGCTGCGCTCGCCGCTCCAGTTCTCGCGGCCCTGCGCATCGCGATAGAAATGGAGCCGGGCGCGCTGTGCTTCCAGCCGCTCCAGCACCGGCCCGCCGGTCAGCAGGCCCCAGACCGAAAAGCCGGCGCGGATCTCGCCGATCTGGGCCAGGTCGGGCAAAGCGGGCCTGACCCATCCGGGTTGCGGCACGCGCAGGTCGCGCAGGGTGACGACGGGGTGGAAGGACAGGCTGTCTTCCCGCGCCATCGCGCCGATCGTCACCGGCTTGCCGATACGGTCGGACAGGCGGCGCTCGATCAGCCCCTTCATCCAGCCCCAGGGAAAGGCGGCGAGCGCCAGCAGCAGGATCGCGCAAAGCAGGATCAGGCCGACCAGCCCACGCACCACCCATCGTCTCGCCCCGCTGGCCATCCCTGTCGCTCTCCCGTCCGGCCCGGTCGGCCGTGTCGGCGCTCAACGCGTGGCGTTGCGGCTTGGTTCAGAGCACGCGATTGGGCAGCGGTTCTTCCGCCACGAAGGCGCGGATATTGGCGAGCAGCATCTGCGCCATCTGCGCCACCGCCGCGTCGGTCGCGCCGCCGGTGTGGGGGGTGAGGATGCAGTTCGGCACATCGGCCCAGCGTGCCGGATCGGTCGGTTCCTGCGCATAGACGTCGAGCGCCGCGCCGCCCAGCCGGCCGGCGCGCAGGGCATCGATCAGCGCGTCCTCGTCCACCAGCTGCCCGCGCGCGACATTGACCAGCAGGCCATTGGGGCCAAGCGCATCGAGGATCGCGGCGGAGATCATGCCGCGATTATCGTCGGTCGCCCGCGCCGCGACGACCAATATGTCGCTCTCGGCCGCCAGCGCCGCCAGGCTGTCGCTGCGCGGCCAGGCGAGGCCGGGCTTGTCGCGCGGCCCCCACCAGCGGGTCGTCATGCGCAGCACATCGGCGCGCGCCGCGATGGCGATGCCGATGCTGCCCATGCCGACGATGCCCAGTCGGGCCCCGGCGATCGAGCGGGTGATGGTCTTGCCACCGGGCAGCCATTCGCCCGCGCGCAGCGCCCGGTCGCCGCTGACGATCTGGCGCCGATGGGCGAGGATGAGGCCGATCGCATGGTCGGCGACATCCTCCGCATTGGCGTCGCCGGCATGGCTGACGGCGATGCCCTTGGTCCGCGCCCAGTCGAGATCGACCCCGTCATAGCCGACGGTGAAACAGGCGATCAGCCGCAACCGGCCCATCGCCGCCAGCATGGCGGGATCGAGCCGGAACTCGCCGGCCGTCACCACTATCTCCGCCTCGGCAAGGCGGGCGCGCCCGCCTTCCTCCCATAGCCCCATGACGTCATATTGCATCGCCAGGATCGGCAGCAGCGGCGCCAGATGGGGCTGGGCGATCAGGATGACCGGGCGCAGATGGACCATTATCCTATCGCCTTCAGCGCCTGGGCGAAGTCGGCGATCAGATCGTCGGCATCTTCGCAGCCGATCGAGATGCGCACCATATTGTCGCCGATCGCCAGCGCCTTCTTGCGCTCGGCCGGCACCGACAAATGGGTCATCGCGGCGGGATGGCTGGCCAGCGTCTCGGTGCCGCCGAGACTCACCGCCAGCTTGGCGATCTTGAGCGCGTCAAGGAAGGCGAAGGCCTCCGCCTCGCCACCCTTCAGGTAGAGCGAGAAGGTGGAGCCGGCGCCGGTGCAATGGCGGCGATAGATGTCGGCCTGCCGCTCGGTCTCCGGGAAGCCCAGATAGACGACCTTCTCCACCTGCGGCTGGTCCCTCAGCCAGGTGCAGACCTTCTCCGCATTCTCGCCCGCACGGCTCATCCGCAATTCCAGCGTCTCCAGGCTGCGCAACAGCATCCAGGCGCTGTGCGGGTCGAGGATCGTGCCGATCGTGTTGCGCATCAGGCGAATGCTGTTGATCAGTGCATTGGAGCCCAGCACGCCGCCCGCGACCAGATCGCTATGCCCGCCGGCATATTTGGTCAGGCTGTAGATGACCAGGTCGGCGCCATGGTTGATCGGCCGGTGCCACAACGGCCCCAGGAAGGTATTGTCGATCGCGATCGGCGGAACATGATCCTCGCCGGCGAACAGCGCGTCGCGGCGCGCGACCACCGCCTCCAGATCGACCAGCACATTGGTCGGATTGGCCGGGCTTTCCAGATAGAGCATGGCGACCCGGCCCAGCCCCTTGGCCTTCTCGATCACCGCGCCAATCTCGTCCTCGGTCGCGCCGGCGGGGAAATCGAGCCACTGCACCCCGAAGCGGCCGAGGATGCGGCCGATCAGCGATTCGGTTGCGGCATAGAGGGGGGCGGAATGGACGATCACGTCGCCCGGCTGCACCAAGGCGAGCAGGGTGGTGGCGATCGCCGACATGCCGCTGGAAAAGAGCAAGGCGTCCTCCGCCTCCTCCCACACCGACAGCCGATCCTCGGCAATTTCCTGATTGGGGCCGTTGAAGCGCGAATAGACGAGGCCCTCGGCGCCGCCGGGCCGGATGCCGGTCACCCCCTCGAAATGACGCTTGCCCGCGGCTGCGCTCTCGAAGGCGAAGGTGGAGGTGAGGAAGATCGGGGGTTTCAGCGATCCTTCCGACAGGGTCGGGTCATAGCCATGGCCCATCATCAGGGTCGCGGGCTTCAGCTTGCGGCCGTCAATCTCCAGGATCGGCGCCTTGGGGCGGCGGCGATTATGGGGCGGCTCGGTGCCGGTCAGATCGGCCTCGGTGACGGGGGGCGGGGTTTCGCCGGTCATGTCATTCTCCTGCGTCTGGCGGCCTCTGCTGTGCCGCTCATGGATGGCGGGACTGTAACGCAGGAGCGGGGCAGGGGGCCAGTGGAGAGTGATATAATCTTTCTTGTCGGGGTATGATTGTTTCGAACGAGATAGACGGAATATCGGTCGACAAAGGCACCGGCGCACGGGGCCGCATGTCCCCGTGCGCCGGAATCGTCCCTTATTGCTTGGCGTATTTCGCCTTCAGCGACAGGTCATGGTCGTGATGGGATTCGCCATTGAGGTCGATCGTCACCGTTTCGATCGTGCCGGTGAAGGTGCCGCCGGTCGGGCCATAATCCTCCACCACCGGCTCGCCATTGTCCTGGCCGATGTCCATGAAGTCGTCGAAGGAGAAGATGGCCGGCACGGTCTTTTCCACCCGCCCCGTGCCGATCGCCTTGCCGTTCGCCTTGAAGGTGACGGTGCCGCCCTTGCCCGCGCCGCCGCCATCATATTCGAAGTCGAGCAGCAGTTCGTGGCTGCCCTTGCCCAGCGGCTCGTCCGCACGCACCGTGAAGGTTTCCAGCCCCACCCAGTTATGGGCATAGGAAAGCACGCCGTCCTTCATGTAGAAACACCAGCCGCCGAACTTGCCGCCCTGCGCAACGATCGCGCCATTGGTCGGCTCCGCGCCCAGCTCCACCTTCGCGGTGACGGTGAAATTGGTGTTCTTGACGTTCGGGACCGTATTCTCGTTCATCCGGGTCATGCCCGGTAGGAAGGTCATGGAGGTGCGGCCGTTGAGCAGGTCCGGCCGGCCGGCGACGCGGGCGTCGAAGCGTTCGCGCTGGCGCGGGTCGAGCGGCAGGACGTTGTACTTGGTCGCCTCGATCAGGAACCGGTCCTGCAACTTGCGCAGCATCTCGGGATTCTTGTCCGCGATATTATGCGCCTGGGTCCAGTCGTCGGGCGCATAGAGTTCCCATGTGTCGTCCTCGATCTCGCCCACCTTTTCTCGCTCGTCCGGCCAGGGCAGGCGGTGCATCGTCACGGCGGTCCAGCCGTCATGATAGATGCCGCGGTTGCAGCCGATCTCGAAATATTGCGTCGTGTGCCGGTCCTCCGCCTCGGCCTCGTCGAACAGATAGGCCATGCTGACGCCTTCCAGCGGCTTTTGCTGGATGCCATTGACGAAATCGGGCGCAGGCACGCCGGCCAGTTCCAGGATGGTCGGCGCGATGTCGATCAGGTGGTGGAACTGGTGACGCAACTCGCCCTTCGCCTTGATCCGCTCGGGCCAGCGCATCGTCATGCCGACGCGGGTGCCGCCCCAGTGGGACGCGACGATCTTGCTCCACTGATAGGGCGTGTTCATCGCATGCGCCCAGCCAGAGGGCATGTGATTGAAGGAATTGGGGCCGCCAATCTCGTCCAGGCGCGGCAGGATGTCCGCCGTCGTCATGCCAACGCTGTTCTGATAGGCCATCTCGTTGAAGGTGCCATAGGGGCCGGCCTCAGCCGAGGCGCCATTGTCGCCCAGGATGTAGATGACCAGCGTGTCGTCCAGCACGCCGCGCGCCTCCAGCGTGTCGAGCAGCCGGCCGACATGATGGTCGACATGCGTGGCGAAAGCCGCATAGGTTTCGGCCAGGCGGCAGGAAACCTTGCGATCGTCGTCGGTCAACTCGTCCCATTCGGGCAGCCATTCGGTCGGCACGGTCAGTTCGGCATCCTTGGGGATGACGCCCAGCTCCTTCTGCTTTTCGAACGTGATTTCGCGCTGCTTGTTGTATCCGTGGTCGAACTTGCCCTTGTACTTGTCGACCCATTCCTTGGGCACATGGTGCGGCGCATGGGTGGCGCCGAACGACAGATAGGTGAACCAGGGCTTGTCCGGCGTAAACGTCTGCAGCGATCCGGTCCATTTGATGACCTGATCGACCAGATCCTCGGTCAGGTGATAGCCTTCCTCGATGCTCTTGGGCGGCTCGATCGGGGTCAGGCCGTCGACCAGCGGCGGGGCATATTGATTGCAGTCACCGCCCAGGAAGCCATAGAATTTCTCGAACCCGTCGCCGAACGGCCAATGGTCGAACGGGCCGGACGGGCTCGTTTCCCAAGTCGGCGTCTGGTGCATCTTGCCAAAGGCGCCGGTGCTGTAGCCATTATATTTGAGGATCTGGGCGATCGTCGCACAGCTGTCGGGGCGCAGGCCGGTATTGCCGGGCATGGCGGTCGCCACTTCGGTGATGCCGCCCATGTTCACCGTATGATGGTTGCGCCCGCACAGCATCGATTGCCGCGACGGCGAACAGAGCGCCGTCGTGTGGAAGCGGGTGAAGCGGATGCCGTCCTTTGCCACCCGCTCGGCATTGGGCATCAGGCACGGGCCACCAAAGGCGCTGCTGGCGCCAAAGCCCATGTCATCGATCAGCACGATCAGCACATTGGGCGCACCGGCCGGCGGGCGCAGAAACTCCTTGGCCGGCGGGCTCTGCGCCTCCTTGGCGTTCATCGGCGTGTCGTGCGGCGGCACGCGCTCCGGGATCGGCAGGACATAGCGGTTGAGTGCGGGCGGGCTCTTGCGGGTCGACATGCTGCTATCCTCGTTCGCGATGGACGTGATGGAGCGAAGCCTAGTCGGGGCGGCCATATTGGCTATTGGGGTTTCCCCCGATGCCCGATGCTTGATGCCCGATGAGCGGGGTGAACGCATGCACCACTTCCCCCCATCCGCCACAGCCCCTACATCTCCCTCGATGCCACCCGCGCTTCCTCCCATCCTCACCGACTGGTTCGCATCGCGCGGCTGGCGGGTGCGGCGGCATCAGAGTGACATGCTCATGGCGGCGCAGCGGGGAGAGCATGCGTTGCTGGTCGCGCCGACCGGGGCGGGCAAGACGCTGGCCGGCTTCCTGCCGACGCTCGCCGACCTGATCGGCAATCCCGCCGACGGGCTGCACACCCTTTATGTCTCGCCCTTGAAGGCGCTGGCGGTCGATGTGCGGCGCAACCTGCTGACGCCGATCGAGGAAATGGGGCTGCCGATCCGGGTGGAGACTCGCACCGGCGACACGCCGTCGGATCGCAAGGCGCGGCAGCGGGTGCGGCCGCCACACATCCTGCTGACCACGCCCGAATCCCTGTCGCTGCTGCTGAGCTATCCCGACGCGGCGCTGCTGTTCGAGCATCTGCGCACCGTCATCGTCGATGAGGTCCATGCCTTTGCCACGCAGAAGCGCGGCGACCTGCTCAACCTGTCGATGGCGCGGTTGCAGGCGATCAACCCGGACCTGCGCCGGGTGGCGCTGTCGGCGACGGTGGCCGATGTCGATGCCTATCGCGCCTGGCTGGCGCCCGATGGCGATATCGATGCGGTGACGCCGGTGCTGGGGGAGGCGGGGGCGGAGCCCGACGTCACCATCCTGATCCCGGAGGGGCGGGTGCCCTGGTCGGGCCATTCGGGCAAATATGCCGCGAGCCAGGTGATGGCGGAGATCGCCGCGCGGCAGACCACGCTCGTCTTCTGCAACACGCGCGGCTTGGCTGAGCTGATCTTCCAGGAATTATGGTCGGTCAACGATGCGAACCTGCCGATCGCCATCCATCATGGCAGCCTGTCGATCGAGGCGCGGCGCAAGGTCGAATCGGCGATGGCGGCGGGCAAGCTGCGCGCGCTGGTGGCGACCGCGTCGCTCGACCTCGGCGTCGACTGGGGCAATGTCGACTGCGTGATCCAGATGGGCGCGCCCAAGGGCAGCTCGCGCCTGCTCCAGCGCATCGGCCGCGCCAATCACCGGCTCGACATGGCGTCGGAGGCGATATTGATTCCCGGCAATCGCTTCGAATATCTGGAGGCGCGGGCGGCACTGGACGCAGTCGAGGCGGGCGAGCGGGATGCCGATGATTTCCGCCCCGGCGCGCTCGACGTGCTGGCCCAGCATGTGATGGCGATCGCCTGTGCCGGGCCGTTCCGCGAGGAAGAATTGCTGGCCGAGGTCCGCTCCGCCACCCCCTATAGCGCGCTGACCGACGAGGGCTTTGCCCATGTGCTGCATTTCATCGAGGGCGGCGGCTATGCGCTGCGCGCCTATGACCGGTTCAAGCGGCTGGTGCGAGAGGGTGACGGCACATGGCGGGTGTCGCATCCGAAGTTCATCCAGCAGCACCGGATGAATGCCGGCATCATCGTCGATCAGCCCGCGCTGGCGGTGCGCTTCGCCAATGGGCGCAAGCTCGGCACGGTGGAGGAGGGGTTCGCCGCCACCTTGCGGCCGGGCGACAGCTTCTTCTTCTCCGGCATGGCGCTGGAGGTGGTGCGGATGGACACCAGCGACCTGATCGTCCGCGCGACAGCCAAGACCGCGCGCATCCCCAGCTGGGGCGGCACCCGCATGGCGATGTCGACCCGGCTGGCCGACCGGGTGCGCCATTTCCTGGCCGAACCCGACGCCTGGCACCGCTTCCCCGATGATGTGCGCGAATGGCTGGAGGTGCAGCGCGCCCGCTCCGCCTTGCCGCAACCGGGGCAATTGCTGGTCGAGACCTTCCCGCATGAGGGGCGCCATTATATGGTCTGCTACAGTTTCGAGGGCTGGAACGCGCACCAGTCGCTCGGCATGTTGCTGACCCGGCGGATGGACGCGCAGGGGCTGATGCCGCTGGGCTTCGTGTCGAACGATTATGCGCTGGCGGTCTATGGCCTCAAGCCGGTGACCGATCCGCAGAGCCTGTTTTCCGCCGATATCCTCGACCATGAATTTGTCGACTGGGTCGAGCAGTCGAGCCTCTTGAAGCGCGCGTTCCGCGATGTCGCCGTGATCTCCGGCCTGATCGAGCGGCAGCATCCCGGCAAGCGCAAGACCGGGCGGCAGGTGACCTTCTCCACCGACCTCATCTATGATGTGCTGCGCAAATATCAGCCCGACCATCTGCTGCTGAAAGCCGCCTGGGCCGATGCGCGGGCACGGATGACCGATGTCGGGCGGCTGGGCGACCTGATCGACCGGGCGGCATCGACCATGCTGCATGTGCCGCTCGACCGGGTCAGCCCGCTCGCCGTGCCGCTATTGATCCTGATCGGCCGCGAACAGGTGGCGCAGCGCGATGCCGAGGACGCGCTGCTGATCGAGGCCGAGGCGCTGGTGGCCGAAGCCATGCGCGCGGATTGAGAGGGGACGACCGTCCCAACACCGTTCGCCATGAGCGAAGTCGAAGGGCTCGCCCGACCGAAGGGAGGGCACTTCGCTCCGCTCAGTGATGGGCTTCGACTTCGCTCAGCCCGAACGGAATGGAAGATGGCCTACCCCGGCAACCCGTTCAACCTGGCAAAGGGATCGTCGCTGGCATCCTCCTGCCAGCGATACTCCGTGCGGTTGGCGACCCAGCGGGCCATCTCCTTGCCATAGAGTTTGGCGATCAGGCCCAGCGCCATGTCCGTCCCCGCCGAAATGCCGGAGGAGGAGATATATTTGCCATCCTCCACCCAGCGGGCATGGGGAATCCAGGCGACCTTGGCTCCCTGCGCCGTCGCCCAGGCCCAGGCCATCTTGTTGCTGGTCGCCTTCACCCCGTCGATCAGCCCGGTCTTCGCCAGCAGGCCCGATCCGGTGCAGATGGTCGCCACCTGCGGCGTATCCTGTGCCAATGTGCGCACGGCGGCGAGGAAGTCGGGATTGTTGACCTCCCGCCGGGTGCCAAGGCCGCCGGGGATCATCACGATGTCGAGTTTGGGGGCATCGGCAAAGCCATGATCGGCGATCGTCTGCGGCCCGGCGCCGCTGCGCACCGGCCCGGCCTTGTCGGCGATCATGACAATCTCGACCCGGTCCTTCAGCATGCCGAACATTTCCAGCGGGCCGAACACGTCAAGCAGCTCGAACCCGTCGAACAGGACCATGCCCAGCTTCTTCTTGGGCCCACTTGGCGGCACCGGCGGCTGCACGGAAAGTTGCGCGGAGACAGTCGTGCCGGTCGCGGCGAGCGCGATTCCGGCGGTCAGGAGAAAGTTGCGCCGCGCAACATCGGCTTTGGGCTGGTCGCTCATCGTCACATTCTCCCTGTTTGCGGGGTTAGACGAGCGATGGCGGCGATCCCGCCTATTCGCCGCCGTCCTTGATGCCGCCGCAGCCCTTCAGCACGCCTTCGCCGAAGGAAAGCTGCACCCGGTCGGACCAGATGGCGTCGCTCATCCCGTCGCTGCACGGTCCTTCGGTGACGGTCATGGCGAAGCCATCGCCCATGAAGCGGATGGCGCGGGGATCATCGGTGCGGGTGACGGGATAGCGCAGCGGACGATGATCGGGCCGCTGCAAGGTCGCGACCGATCCATTGACGATCACCGCCCAGAAAGGCTCGGTGCCGATCGCGCGATACTCCTCAGGGGGAGGAGGGGCGGCGGGTGTTTCACGGGAAACAGTGGCGGCGACCGGTTGTGCCGTTGGGGCAGGGGCCGGTTCGGGCGCGGCATTCTCATTGGCGACGATCGCCTGGTTGAGCGCCGGGGCGGCGTTGGCGATCGCCTTGTCGGTGCGATTGTCGACGCTGTTCGGCGGCACCGGATCGCCCGAGCAGGCGGCGAGGGCCAATAGCCCTGTCACCATCGCCGTCACTTTCACGCGCCGACCCGCCGGAAACAATGGGCGGCATGATCGTCGACCATGCCGATCGCCTGCATCCAGGCATAGACGATGGTCGGCCCGACGAATTTGAAGCCGCGCTTCTTGAGATCCTTGGAGATCGCCTCCGACAGCGGCGTCTGGGTCGGGAAGGTCTTGCCGTCGCCGATGATCGGCCCGTCGGGCGCGAAGGACCAGACATAGGCAGCGAAATCCTCGCCGGCGTCGCGCATCGCGCGATAGATTTGCGCACCCTTGATCGTCGCCTCGATCTTGGCGCGGGCGCGGACGATGCCGGGATCGGCCATCAGCCGTTCGACATCGTCGGGACCGAAGGCGGCGACCTTGTCCGGATCGAAGCCGGCAAAGGCGGCGCGAAACCCCTCGCGCTTGCGCAAGATGGTGATCCAGCTGAGCCCGGCCTGGAACCCCTCCAGCATCAGCATTTCCCACAGCATGCGCGAATCATGTTGGGGCACGCCCCATTCCGCGTCGTGATAATCCAGGTAGAGCGGGTCCGGCCCTACCCAGCTGCAGCGTGGCAGATCGGTCATGGGTTTTGGGTGCGCCTGATGGCGCACGGCGCCGCACCGGCCCGCACCCCCACCCGGCCGCCCAAGAGATCATCCTGATTGGGTGGCCGGGTGGGGGTGCGGGCTGGCACAGTCATCCTATCAGACGTCCAGGTTGGCGACGTTCAGCGCATTGTCCTGGATGAATTCGCGGCGCGGTTCGACCACGTCGCCCATCAGCTTGGTGAAGATTTCGTCGGCGACGTCGGCCTGTTCCACCTCGACGCGCAGCATCGAGCGATTGTCCGGGTCCAGCGTGGTTTCCCACAGCTGTTCCGCGTTCATTTCGCCCAGACCCTTGTAGCGCTGGATCGACAGGCCCTTGCGGCCGGCGGACAGGATCGCTTCCAGCAATTCGCTGGGTCGCGAGATGTTGACGCCCTTGGCCGACACGGTGGGCAGTTCATCCTCGCCCAGTTCATCCTGCGCGGCGACGGCCTTGGCCGAGACCAGGCGGCTGCCCTTGGCATAGCTTTCCGCCTCTTCGCTGGCGGTGCCGTGCAGCTTGCGCGCCTCGGCCGAGCCCAGGAAGCCATGTTCGATGACATGATGGTCGGTCACGCCGCGCCACAGCCGTTCGAAATGGAAGCCGCCGCCTTCGGCGATACGGCCGGTCCACTTGCCCTCGGGATCATGCGACGCAATCCACGCGACGGCCGTGGCCAGCCGTTCGGCCAGCTGTGTTTCGGACAGTTCGGGATCAAGCGCGCCGGTCAGGCCCAGCGCTTCTATGATCGCCGGGTCGTAGCGACGCGGCACATAGCGCATCACCGCGCGCATGCGGCGGGCATGGTCGATCAGGCTGCGTAGATCGTCGCCGGTGCGGGCGCCGCCGGTGGTTTCCAGCGCCATCGTGTCGACGCCATTGTCGACCAGATATTGCTCCAGCGCCGCCTCGTCCTTCAGATAGACTTCGGACCGGCCGCGGCTCGCCTTGTAGAGCGGCGGCTGGGCGATGAAGAGATGGCCCGCCTCGATGATCTGCGGCATCTGGCGATAGAAGAAGGTCAGCAGCAGCGTGCGGATATGCGCGCCGTCGACGTCGGCGTCGGTCATGATGACGATCTTGTGGTAGCGCAGCTTGTCCAGGTTGAAATCGTCGCGGATGCCCGTGCCCATCGCCTGGATCAGCGTGCCGACTTCCTTGGACGAGAGCATCTTGTCGAACCGCGCGCGCTCGACGTTCAGGATCTTGCCCTTCAGCGGCAGGATCGCCTGATTATGGCGGTTGCGGCCCTGCTTGGCCGAACCACCGGCCGAGTCACCCTCGACCAGGAAGAGTTCGGACTTGGCGGGATCGCGCTCCTGACAGTCGGCCAGCTTGCCGGGCAGCGAGGCGATGTCCATCGCGCCCTTGCGGCGGGTCAGTTCGCGCGCACGCTTGGCCGCCTCACGGGCGGCGGCGGCGTCGATCACCTTCTGGACGATCATCTTGCCGTGGCTGGGATTTTCTTCCAGCCACTCGGCCATCTTGTCGGCCATCAGGCTTTCGAGCGGCTGGCGCACTTCGGAGCTGACCAGCTTGTCCTTGGTCTGCGAGCTGAATTTGGGATCGGGCAGCTTGACCGAGACGATCGCGGTCAGGCCTTCGCGCATATCCTCACCGGTGAGGCTCACCTTCTCCTTCTTCAGCAGGCCGGTCTTTTCGGCATAGCTGTTGAGGGTGCGGGTCAGCGCGGCGCGGAAGGCAGCCAGGTGCGTGCCGCCATCGCGCTGCGGGATGTTGTTGGTGAAGCAGAGGACGTTCTCATAATAAGAGTCGTTCCACTCCAGCGCGACGTCGATGGTCACGTCGTCGCGGGTGCCGGCGATCGCGATCGGATCGGGCATCAGCGCATTCTTGTTGCGGTCGAGATATTTGACGAAGGCCGCGATGCCGCCCTCATAATAAAGCTCGACTTCCTTCTTCTCCTCATGGCGCGCATCGACCAGGAACAGGCGCACGCCACTGTTGAGGAAAGCCAGCTCGCGATAGCGATGCTCCAGCTTGTCGAAATCATATTCGGTCTGGTTCTTGAACGTGCCGCCATCGCCCGGCACCTTCTCGGTCGAGGCGAGGAAGGTCACGCGCGTGCCCTTCTTGCCCTCGGGCGCATCGCCGATGATCTTGAGCGGCGCGGTGGCATCGCCATAGGCGAAGCGCATCCAATGTTCCTTGCCGTCGCGCCAGATGTTGAGGTCCAGCCATTCGGACAGGGCGTTCACCACCGATACGCCCACGCCGTGCAGGCCGCCCGACACCTTATAGGCATTGTCGTCCGACGTGTTCTCGAACTTGCCGCCCGCGTGCAGCTGGGTCATGATGACCTCGGCCGCCGACACGCCTTCTTCCTTGTGGATGCCGGTCGGGATGCCGCGGCCATTATCCTCGACGCTGACGCTGTTGTCGGGGTTGAGCGTGATGACGATCCGGTCGCAATGGCCGGCCAGCGCCTCGTCGATCGCATTGTCGCTGACCTCGAACACCATATGGTGCAGGCCCGACCCGTCGTCGGTGTCGCCGATATACATGCCGGGCCGCTTGCGCACGGCGTCGAGGCCTTTCAGCACCTTGATGCTGTCGGCGCCATATTCATTGCTGTTGGGGCTGTTCTGCTGTTCGTCGCTCATACCCAGCATATAGGGAATGGCGCCTCGAAACTAAAGCGAAACATGGCGTCTTCCACCCGGCTTTGGGGCGGTTTATCAGGCGCTCATGCGTGTTGTCCCGATCCTTGCCCTGATGCTGCTTTCCGCCTGCTCGCGCAGCAGCGAAGTGGCCGACGAATTGCCCAACAGCTCGCTGGCCGGCGCCCCGCGCGAGGCGATGCCCGAAACCCGGATCGAGGCGACCCTGGCCCGGCCGGTGACGATCGGCGAGGATGGCCCCCGGCTCGACGCCTGCGGCGCGATGGGACAGGCGACCCGTGTCGGCCCGCAGGGGCTCAGCGTCCGCTCCGCGCCCTTTGCCGAGGCGAAGGCGCTGGCGCAGCTGGCCGAAGGCGCACGGGTCCATGTCTGCACCCGCAGCCTCGACCAGAAATGGCTGGGCGTGGTGATCCCGCCGCCAGTGACCGAAGGCGCGGCACCGACCGATTGCGGCGTGCGCGAACCGGTCGACCGCAAGCAGGCCTATGCCGGCCCCTGCACCAGCGGCTGGGTCTCCAGCGCCTATGTCCGGCTGGTGGCGGGCTGATTACAGCCCGCCCAGATAGTCCAGCTTGCCCAGCGGTACGCCCGCCTGGCGCAGCAGGGCATAGGCGGTCGTCAGGTGGAAATAAAAATTGGGCAGAGAAAAGGTCAGCACATGGCTGCGCCCGGTGGAGGCAAATTCGCCGCGCGAGGTCTTGAGGGTCACTGTCGCCTCCTCGCGCCCGTCGATCCGGTCGCGTGGCACCGATTCCAGGAAGGCGATGGTGCGGGCGATGCGATCCTGCAGGTCGGCGAACGTCTCTTCCGTGTCGGGCAGGGGGAAGGGCTCCAGTTCGCCGATGCGGATGACCGCGCCCTTGGCGCTGTCGGTGGCAAGCTGCACCTGCGCGGTCAGCGGGCGCATATCCTCGATCAGGCGGGCGCCGGTCAGCGTGGCGGGATCGATCCCCTGTTCGGCGGCAAAGGCGGCGCCCTTGTCCAGCAGGGTGGACAGAGTGCGCAGGCCGCGCAGGAAGGCGGGGACGGTCAGGTCGTAGAGTTCGGTCGCCACGTAAGGAGGTTTCCCTTCATTCGATGCCGGTGAAGACCAGCTTCTGCACGCGGCGGCCGGTGTTCACCTCGGTCGCATAGATATTGCCGGCGCTGTCGGTATCAATGCTGTGCAGCCAGGTGAATTGCCCCGCCTGTCGCCCGATCCGGCCGAAGGCGCCAAGGATAGTGTGGGTCTTGCGCTCCAGAACCCAGATGCGGCCGTTCATCATGTCGGCGACGTAGAGATAGGTCTGGTCGGGGTCGGGCGAGAAGGCGATGTCGGTTACCGTGTGGGTGCCGCCGGTTTCCGGCGCGATCGCCAGGTCGCGCACGAAAGTCAGGCCGCCATCCTTTTCGCGCTTGAACAGTTGTGCCCGGTTATTGTTGCGGTCGCAGACATAGAGGTGGCCGTCCCGCGTCGGCACCACGCAATGGACGATGCTGTTGAAGATGGCGGACTTGGGATCGGCGACCCGGCTGGGATCGACGGCATGGCTCTGGTCGAACGTGCCCTGCAGCACCGGTCCGCTCGGCGGCTTGGCATAGGCGCCCCAGCGGCCCTTGTAGCTATTGGTCCGGTCGTCGAAGCCGATCACGCGGCGGTTCACATAGCCGTCGGATATCAGCACCATGCCGTCGCTGTGATTGACGTCGGACGGGTTGCCGAGCTGGTCGGTCGCGTCATTGCCACCGGTCTTCTCGCGCCGGCCGAAGCTGCGGATATATTTGCCCTCTGGCGTATAGTTCATGACGACATGGTCGCCCTTGCCATTGCCGCCGAACCAGACGCTGCCGGCCTTGTCGACGAAGATGCCGTGCAGGCTTGCGGGCCATTGATTGACGCCGTCGACCGTGGGGGCGCTTGCTGCGCCGCCCCAGCCGCCCAGATAGCGGCCATCCTGGGCGAAGCGCACCACCGGCGGGGCCGGCTTGCAGCAGACGGCGGTGGCGGGCGATTCGGCCAGGCCGGTGTCGGTCGCGGTCAGGCTGTGCGGGCGATGCACGACCCAGACCGAATCGTCCGGGCCGACCGCGACGCCGCTGACCTGACCCAGCAGCAAATCCTCTGGCATGGCCGGCCAGGCGGCATCGACCTTGAAGCGCGGCATTTTGGTGCCGGCGGGTGCGATCTGCTCGAAAGCGAGGGGGGCGAGTGCCTGTTCCGGTGGCGCGGCGGAGACGGCCACGGCGAAGGGCAGGGTGAGGGCAGCGGCGAGGAAGGCGCGCATGGCGGGGACTCCTTGATCGTCGGGAATGGCGGAGGCGGGATCATGCCCGACTGCCCGGTCCGGTCAAAGGCCGGTCCGGTCAAGGAAGGTGCGTCGCATTTTCAACGGGAAAAGGACCGGCCGACGGGTTTCTGTCGGCCGGTCAGGGGGCAACTTATCCTGCGATCGCCGGGCGTTCGGGCGCTGTGATCGTGAAGAAGGGCAAGGCGTGGTGGACGATCCAGCCGATCGTCGCGGCATAGACGATGGTGCCGATGCCGACCGTGCCGCCCAGCATCCAGCCGGTCGCCAGCACCGCGATCTCGATGCCGGTGCGCACCCATTTGACCGGCCAGCCGTTGCGGCGGCACAGGCCCGTCATCAACCCGTCGCGCGGACCCGGCCCCAGGCCAGCGCCGATATAGGCGCCACCGGCAATGCCATTGAGCAGGATCCCCGCGCCCAGCCAGGCGGCCCGCATCGCATAGCCGTCCGGCGTCGGCAGATAATGGAGGCTGATGTCCACCGCCGTGCCGATCACCACTATGTTGCAGACCGTGCCGATCCCCGGTCGCTGCCGCAATGGCCACCAGAGCAGCAGCACGACCGCGCCGACCAGGTTGACCGTCATGCCGAAGCTGAGGCCGAGCTTGGGCGCCAGCCCCTGATGCAGCACGTCCCAGGGATCGAGACCCAGATTGGCGCGCAGCATCAGCGCCATGGCAAAGCCGTAAAGCACAAGGCCCCAGAAGAGCTGGAAAAGGCGGCGGGTTATCATCATGGGCATCAGACCTAGCCAAATTGGCCTTTTACAAAAGGACCAATGACGCGTAAGTGGCCTTCAAATCTCTCTGATTGGATTGATTGCCATGTCCACTTCCTTCCTTCGGCCTCCCTCGCTGCTGCGGTTGCTGGGCGCCTGGCGCGCGCAGGACAGTGCCGAACCGGCCTATCGCCAATTGGCGCAGGCGCTGCGGATGCTGGTGCTGGACGGGCGGATCGGCCTCAATGTCCGGTTGCCGGGCGAGCGGGAGCTGGCCGCCGCGCTGGGGCTCAGCCGCACGACCATCGCCGCCGCCTTCGACCGGCTGCGCGACGAGGGCTATCTGGAAAGCCGGCAGGGATCGGGGAGCGTCACGCGCCTGCCGCCCGGCCGGGTCGAGACGCCGACGCCAGACATCGATGGCGTGACCGGCGACAATCTGCTCAACTGGACCCATGCCGCGCTGCCGGCTGCGCCCGGCGTGGGCCTGGCCTATGCCCATGCGGTCGAGGCGCTGCCCGCCTATCTGGGGGATCTGGGCTATGATCCGCTCGGCCTGCCGGTGCTACGCCGGGCGATCGCCGCCCATTATGAGCGGCGTGGCTGCCCGACCGATCCCGACCAGATCATGATCACCAACGGCGCGCAGCAGGGTTTCTCGCTGCTGCTGCAATGGCTGGCGGGGCCGGGTGATCGGGCGGTGATCGACCATCCGACCTATCATAATGCGATCCAGGCGCTGCAGCGGGCCAATGTCGTGCCGGTGCCGGTCGGCCTGCCGGTCCATGGCTGGGATATCGACGCGATGGATGCGGCCTTCCGCCAGACCGCGCCGCGTTTCGCCTATATCATCGCCGATTTCCACAATCCCACCGGGCGCAGCATGGACCCGGCGACCCGCCGCGCGCTGGTTTCGGTGGCGATGCGCACCCACACGCCGCTGGTGATCGACGAAACGATGGTGGCGATGGGCCTGGACGGATCGCCGCCGCCGCCGGTCGCCTGCCATGATCCGTCCGGCCGCCATGTCATCACCTTGGGGTCGGCCAGCAAGATCTTCTGGGGCGGGCTTCGGGTTGGCTGGATCCGTGCTGATCCGCAGACCGTAGCCGCGCTCGGCCGCATCCGCACGACGATGGACATGGCCAGTCCCGTGATCGAGCAGCTGGCCGTCGCCCAGTTGATGGATGCGGACGAGGGGCTGGGGCCGCGCGCGGCGATGCTGCGCGACCGGCGCGACCATCTGCTGGCGCAGCTGGAACAACATCTACCGCACTGGCGGGTGGAATCGCCGGCTGGCGGCCTGTCGCTCTGGGCCGAACTGCCCCGCGCGGAGGCGAGCGCGCTGGCGGCATTGGCCGGCAATCATGGCGTGCGCATTGCGGCGGGGCCGCGCTTCGGCGTCAATGGCGCGTTCGAGCGGTTCCTGCGCCTGCCCTTCACCCTGCCGCAAGCACAGCTCGACATGGGTGTCGCCCGGCTGGTGGAGGCGGATGCCCGGCTCCATGCCCGCACGCCGCGCGGTCGCGATCCGCTGGCGCTCGCCTTGGAGGCCGACCGATTAATCTAGGCCATAGAAAAAGGGCCGCGCGGATCATCACCGCGCGGCCCTTTCAGATGGCTATACCGAGAAGGGCTCAGCCCTTCTTCTTCTCGGCCTGATAGCGTTCGATCGCTTCCAGCGTGATCCGCTTGGCGTCTTCTGCGCCACCCCAGGTGCCGATGCGCACCCACTTGGTCTTTTCCAGATCCTTATAGTGGGTGAAGAAATGCTCGATCTGCTCCATCACGATGGTGGGCAGATCGTCCTTCTCGCCGACATTATTATAATAAGGGAAGGTCTTGTTGTCCGGCACGCAGACCAGCTTCTCGTCGCCGCCGGCTTCATCTTCCAGGTTCAGCACGGCGATCGGGCGCGCACGCACGACCGAGCCGGGCACGAAGGGCGAGCGGGCGATGACCAGCGCGTCGAGCGGATCGCCATCGGGCGACAGGGTGTGCGGCACGAAGCCGTAATTCGCCGGATAGCGCATCGGCGTGTGCAGGATGCGATCGACGAACAGCGCGCCCGAGGCCTTGTCGAACTCGTACTTCACGGGTTCGCCGCCAACCGGCACCTCGATGATGACGTTCAGGCTGTTTGGCGGATCTTCGCCGACGGGGATCAGGTCAATATTCATGCATCTTCGCCTTTTACATGCGGTTGCTTGGAAATCTTCAGGTGCGCGGCTGCAGCAGCTTGTCGAGGCTGCCTTCGCCGGTGCCGGTCTTTTCGAGGTGCGGATAGCGCAGGCCATCCGAATAAGCGAGGGTCAGGGTGCGATAATATTTGTCCTGCTTTAGGATAAGCTGGATCGGCTTCTTCGCGTCCTTAGCCTCGGTCAGCGCCGTCTTGAATGCGTCGCTCGAATATTCATTGCCGTTCACCGCAATAATCTTCGATCCTACCGCAAGACCGGCCTTGAATGCTGCGCTGTTCCAGATCACCGCCGCGATATCGCCGTCATTCTTGACCGTCAGGCCCACGCCAAAGCTCTGGTCGACCGTCTTCTGCGCGCCTTCGGCCGCCTTGGTGATGGCATTGGGCGTATCAGTATAGACCAGCTTGTAGCCGCCCAGGGTGAAGCCGCCCTTGGGCGTTTCCGTGGTGGGGCTGTCGACATATTTGTGGAACAGGCCGGCCCAGTCATAGGGGGCGACGCCGTTCAGCGCGTCGATCACGTCCTGGCGATTATAGACGACCTGGCCCCAGTCGCCCGGCTTGATGCCGAAAAAGGCCTTGGCGAAATCGTCGATGCCCTTGGCGCCTTTGGTCTGCTGGCGCAGGATGCCGTCGACCTCCAGCCAGATCATCAGGCCTTCATTATAATAATCCTCCGACCGCTGCCAGTTGGCCCAGCCCTTGGGACGGCGGGCGGAGATGATCGGATCATTGGTGGTGTCCACCATCGGGCGCCATTCGCGGCCACGCGTGGTGTCCAGCTTCGCCGCGATCTGGGCATAGGCATCCAGCGTCTCCTGCTTGGAGAACATGCCCGAACGGGCGCCCAGCACATAGCCCCAGAACTGGGTCTGGCCTTCATAGACCCACAGCAGGCTGTCCTGCATCGGCACGTCGAAATTGGGCGTCCACAGCAGGTCGGGGCGGCGGAACTTGCCGTCCCAGCTATGGGTGAATTCATGCGGCAGCAGGTTGCGGTCGAGCAGCGCCTCACCCGAATCCCACTTCTTGAAATAGCCCGGCTCGACCTGATTCTCGGACGAGCGATGATGCTCCAGGCCAATGCCGCCCATTTCGTCGGTGATCGACAGCAGGAAATCATAATGGTCGAAATGATAGGTGCCGAACGCGGCGCCGGCTTCGGCCACCAGCTTCTTGTGCTTGGCGATCTGGTCGGTGTTGAACACCAGCTCGTCGGCATCGTCGGCAACGATGTTCAGCGTGACGTTATGGCCCAGGTCCACCGCCTTGAAATGGGTGCCGGCAAAGACCGGCGAGTCCTGCAGCGCCTCATAGTCGATCACGTCATAGGCGATGGTGTCGCCGCTGCGCTTGCCGCGCAGCGCGGTCGCCGCCTGCCAGCCGGCGGGATAGGTGACATTGGCCTGCACCGGGATCTGACGGGTATAATAGCCGGCCGGGTAGAGCGAGACATCTTCCCACTGGATATTCTGCATCTTGGGCGTCACGACGACGCGGCCCTGGTTGGTCGCGGTCGCCGACAGGAACTGGAACTGCGCCACGACCTGCTTGGTGCCGGCCGGCACGTCGATCTCGAACGCATAGACGTTGAGCGGATTGCGCTTCCAGCTGATCGGCTTGCCGTCGGCGGTGAAGGTCAGGCCGGTCAGCTTCTCGATCGGGCCGCGCGGGGCATGGTTGCCGGGCAGCCATTCGGGCATCAGCAGGGTCATCGGGCCGCTCGCCGCGACGGGAATGGTTTCCTTCACGCGGAAGATGCGCTGCACCGTGTCGGTGGCGTCGACGTCAAGGCGGATCGTGCCGCCCGGATAGGGGACATCCTTGGGCATCGGCTTGGCGCTGTCGACGGGCAGGGCGGTCGGCTTGGAACGGATGACATCCTGCGCCAGCAACGGGCTGGCAATCGCGGTCGAAAGGCAAAGGGCGGCAGCAAGGCTGCGGATCATGACGGTCTCCAGAAAAGGAACGGGGGCCGGACGGCCCGTCTGTCCCAAGCATGGCGGGGCGAATCGCCCGCGTCCACCCCTTATGCCGCCATAAAAAGCGCGTTTCCTTGGGCCGCGATTATCGTTAAAGGCGCTGCCCCATGGCGAAGATCGAAACGCCGCGCCCGGTGCGCGGAACGCAGGACATGTTGGGCGGCACGGCGGAGGCGTTCCAGGAACGCTTCGCCCATGTCGTCGCCACCTTTGACCGGGTGCGCAAACTCTATGGATTCCAGCGGGTTGAAGTGCCCGTCTTTGAATCGACCGCGGTGTTCGCCCGTTCGCTGGGCGAAAGCACTGACGTCGTGTCGAAGGAAATGTACACGTTCGAGGATCGCGGCGGTGACAGCATCACCCTGCGCCCCGAATTCACCGCCGGCATTTCGCGCGCCTATATTACCGAGGGTTGGCAGCAATATGCGCCGCTGAAGGTCGCGACCCACGGCCCGCTGTTCCGCTATGAGCGCCCGCAAAAGGGCCGCTTCCGCCAGTTTCACCAGCTCGACGCCGAAATCCTGGGCGCGGGCGAGCCGGCAGCCGATGTCGAGCTGCTGGTGCTGGCCGACCAGCTGCTGCGTGAACTGGGCGTGTCGGAAGGCGTGACCCTGAACCTCAACACGCTGGGCGACGCGGAAAGCCGTGAAGCCTGGCGCGCCGCGCTGATCGCCCATTTCGAGGCGCATCGGGGCGACCTGTCGGAAGAAAGCATCGACCGGCTGGCGAAGAATCCGCTGCGCATTCTCGATTCCAAGGATCCGCGCGACCGCCCGATCGCCGACAGCGCGCCGGACATCGACGCCTATCTGACCGACGAAGCGCGCAGCTTCTTCGACAAGGTGACCAGCGGCCTCGACGCCGCCGGTGTCGCATGGGAGCGTAATTCGCGGCTGGTGCGCGGCCTCGATTATTATCGCCACACCGCGTTCGAGTTCATCACCGATCGCCTCGGCGCACAGGGCACGGTGCTGGGCGGCGGCCGCTATGACGGCCTGATCGAAAATCTGGGCGGTCCGTCGACCCCGGCGGTCGGCTGGGCAGCGGGGATCGAGCGGCTGGCGATGCTGATCGACCAGCCGGCGATCGACAAGCCGCAGATCGTGCTGATCCCGATGGGCGAGGCGGCCGAGGCGAAGGCGACCGGCATCATCGCGGATCTGCGCCGCGCCGGCATCGCCTGCGACATGGGCTATCGCGGCAATATGAAGAAGCGGATGCAGCGCGCCAACGCGTCGGGTGCCGCCTGGGCGATCATCCTGGGCGACGACGAACTGACACGGGGCGAGGCGGCGGTCCGCAATCTGGGCACGGGCGAGCAGCAGGCGGTCGCACTGGATGCGCTGATCGGCACGGTGACGGCGCTCTGATGCACATCTCCGCCGAACGCATCGCGCAGATCGAGGCGCGCCGGGACGAGGTGCAGGCGTCGATGACGCGCGCCGACCTTGCGCCCGATGCGTTCGTGAAACTGTCCAAGGAATATGCCGAGATCGAGCCGGTGGCGCGGGCCGCGCATGAAGTGCGCCGGCTGCGTCAGGAGCTGCGCGCGCTCGAACAGATGGCCGGCGGCGAGGACAGCGACGCCGATCCGCTGATGCGCGAAATGGCGCAGGAGGAAATGCAACTGCTCAAGGGGCAGTTGCCCGATGCAGAGCGCGCGCTGGCGCTACAGTTGCTGCCCAAGGATTCGGCCGATGCCCGCCCGGCGATGCTGGAAATCCGCGCCGGCACCGGCGGGGACGAAGCCGCACTCTTCGCCGGCGACCTCTTCCGCATGTATCAGCGCTATGCCGATACCCAGGGCTGGAAGATGGAGATGATCTCCGCCAACGCCTCGGAACAGGGCGGCTTCAAGGAAGTGGTGGCCAGCATCAATGGCACCGGCGTATTCGCCAAGCTGAAGTTCGAGAGCGGCGTGCATCGCGTCCAGCGCGTGCCGGTCACCGAAAGCGGCGGCCGCATCCACACGTCCGCGGCGACCGTCGCGATTCTGCCCGAGCCGGAGGAGGTCGATGTCCAAATCGCCGATAGCGATCTGAAGATCGACATCTACCGCGCCTCTGGGGCCGGTGGCCAGCACGTCAACACCACCGATTCCGCCGTGCGCATCACCCATTTGCCGACCGGCATCGTCGTGACGCAGCAGGATGAGCGCTCGCAGCACAAGAACAAGGCCAAGGCGATGCAGGTGCTGCGCGCCCGCATCTATGAAGCGGAGCGGGAGCGCACCCAGAGCGAACAGGCCGGCGCGCGCAAGGCGATGGTCGGATCGGGCGACCGGTCGGAGCGCATTCGCACCTATAATTTCCCGCAGGGGCGGGTGACCGACCACCGCATCAACCTGACCCTGCACCGCCTGCCCGAAATCCTGGAAGGGCCGGGCCTTGCCGAAGTGATTGACGCGTTGGTGGCCGAGGATGAGGCCGCGCGCCTCGCCCAGCTGGACGGGGTGGCGTGAGCGTCGCCGATGCGCTGCGCGACGCCACTGTCAGCTTAGCCGCGATCAGCGACACCCCGCGGCTCGACGCCGAACTGCTGATGGCCCATGCGCTGGGCATCGGCCGCAACGACCTGTTGCTGCGCCAGCGCGACCTGTCTGTCCCTGTCACTTTCGCTGTCCATCTGCAGCAGCGGCTGGCCGGCGCACCGATCGCCCATATCCTGGGCAGCCGCGATTTCTGGACGATCAGCCTGACCGTCACCCCCGACGTATTGATCCCGCGCCCGGACAGCGAGACGCTGATCGAGGCGGCGGTCGATCATTTCCGTGACCGGTCGCCCACGACCATATTGGATCTGGGCACCGGATCGGGCGCGCTGCTGCTCGCCGCGCTCGACCAGTGGCCCGATGCGACGGGGCTGGGCATCGACGCCTCGGCCGCCGCGCTGGCGGTGGCGCAGGGCAATGCCGATCGGCTGGGCATGGGGACGCGCGCGCGCTTCCAGCTTGGCGATTGGGCGGCTGGCGTGACCGGACCGTTCGACCTGCTGCTGATCAACCCACCCTATATCGCGACCGACGCGCCGCTCGCCGGCGATGTGCTGCACGACCCGGCCAGCGCCCTGTTCGCCGGCGCCGACGGGCTGGACGATTATCGCCGCATCGTGCCGCAACTGCCCGCACTGATCGCGCCGGGCGGCATGGCCGCGATCGAGATCGGCTATGATCAGGGGGAAAGCGTGTCGGCACTGCTGCTGGCACAGGGGCTGGGCGTCTCGCTGCGCCGCGACCTTGCGGGGCATGATCGCTGCCTCGTCGCCACGCCGGGCGAATAAGAAGGCGGGATTTCACGCCACCACAGCGAAAATTGCTTGGTTTATCGCGTGAATGCCATTACATCGGGATCAGGAAAACCGCTATTCCGGCGACATGGCCTTATCAGGCCATTGATGGATAAGGCATTTTCCTGCTCCTGAAAGTCAAGATGGCGCTGCTGCGCAAGCGCCTCTGGTGGCTGAGGGCGTGGTCCGGTTCGGATCATGTCCGGCGGAGCCACATCCGGCCCCACGGAAGGGGCGGTGCTTGGGGATAGCAGCTGAACAGTGTTTTCAGTGAATATTATCATAGCGAACGCAAGGATCATGTCTTGATCAACAACCGGCAGGCCGGTCGCCGCAATCGCGGCCGGAATAATAACAACAACGGTCGTCCCAATGGCGGTAACCGGGGTGGTGGCGACAACGGCAACCGTATCGACAACCGCGCCCGCGGCAATGCGGCCCAGCTTCTTGAGAAATACAAGAATATGGCGCGCGATGCCCAGATGGCCGGCGACCGTGTGAACGCCGAATATTATCTGCAGTTCGCCGATCATTATTTCCGCGTGCTGGCCGACAATCGTTCGCGCCAGGAGGAGCAGCAGCAGCGCTTCCGCCGGAATGACGAGAATTTCGACGATGAGAGCGAAGAGTTCGAGGGCAATGAGGACGGCGCCGAAGAGGGCCGCACCGAACAGCCCGAGCGCGCCGAGCGCGATTATGACCGTCGCGAACCGCGCGGCGAGCGTCAGGATCGCGGTGACCGCAATGATCGGGGCGACCGGGGCGACCGCAACCGTCGCGATCGCAATCGCCGTGACCGCCCGGTGGCCGAGGAAGGCGCCGAGCAGCAGCCGGTGGCAGCCGAACAGCCCGCAGAACTCGCAGCCGAACCGGCCGCCGAAGCGCCCAAGCCGCGTCGCGGTCGCCCGCGCAAGGCCGATGCCGCGCCGACCGAAGCGAATGAAGGCCTGGATGTCAGCATCCTGCCGCCCTCGATCGCCCGCGCCGATAATGACAGCGACACGGACGTGACGGAGGAAGCCCCCCGCAAGCGCACCCGTCGCGCTCGTCCGGCGACCGAAGCCGCCGAATAAGCGCGGCTTTCGAGCAACCCCAAAAACAAAAAGGGCGGTGCCATCCCGGCGCCGCCCTTTTTATTTGCAAATATAGCCGCTTGGGGCAGAAGATCGTCGCATGAGAGCCTGATCGTTTGAGGCGGAAGCGCTTTGCGCTTTCACCGATGACGTGAATCAGGCTCTCTTCAAGGTCTTGGGAGTGCAGACCTGATGACGACTGTCCGCCTGTTGACCGGTCTGGCGCTGCTGCTGCCGGCCGCCGCCTTTGCCCAGACTGCTGCTGTCGATCCCACCGGCGCCACCGCGCAGGGCGATGTCGCCGTCACCATCTATAATGGCGGTCCGTCGCTGGTGCAGGATGACCGGCAGTTGAGCGTCAATGCCGGCCGCAACCGCATCGAATTTCCCGACGTTTCCGCTCGCATCCGGCCCGAAACGGTCAATCTCTCCGGCCCCGGCTTCTCGATCGTCGAACAGAATTTCGATTTCGACCTGCTCTCGCCCGACAAGCTGATGGACAAGGCGGTGGGGCAGGAAGTGACCCTGGTCCGCACCAACCCCGCGACCGGCGCCGAGACGCGCGAGCGTGCCAAGATATTGGCGGCCAATGGCGGCATCGTCATGCAGATCGGTTCGCGGATCGAGGTGCTGCGCGACGATGGTCTGCCGGTGCGGGTGATCTTCGACCGGGTGCCGCCCAATCTACGCGCCCGCCCGACCCTGTCGGTGACGATCGAGGCCGCGCGCGGCGGCACCGTGCCGGCCCGGTTATCCTATCTGACGCCCAATCTTGGCTGGACGGCCGATTATGTCGCGCTGTTCGACGCGACCAAGGGCGCGATGGACATGCAGGGCTGGGTCACGCTCACCAACAATACCGGCACGAGCTTCACCAATGCGAAGACGATCCTGGTCGCCGGCAATCCGGCCAGTGGCGGCGGGCGGCATAACTGGTGGCAGTCGTCTAGCGGCGCGATCGACCAGGCCGGCACCGAAAGCGGCCCGCGCGAGCGGCTGGGCGACTATTATCTCTATCCGCTGGCCGATCGCACGACCATCGCCAATGCCCAGCAGAAGCAGGTCAGCTTCCTCGATGTGAAGGGCGCGCCGGCGCGGGCCACCTATGAATATCTCAATCCCTGGATGGGCAGTTCGACCGAACCGATGAGCGCATCGAGCGTGCTCAAATTCTCGACCTCGAAACAGGGCGTCCTTGGCGATCAGCTGCCCGCCGGCACGATCCGCGTCTATATGCGCGACGCGCGCGGTGATCCGCAGTTCATCGGTGAGAACAGCATCGACCATACGCCGATGGGATCGTCGATGGCGCTGCGCACCGGCGAGGCATTCGACGTCAAGGTGCGCCCGACCGTCGAGCAGCGCACGAAAAAGGGCGGCCAGCGCTGGGAAACGCGGATGCGCTACACGCTCACCAACGCCCGGCCCGAAGCGGTGACGGTCGACCTGGCCCAGCAGGGGATGTGGGGCGACACCCGCGTCACTGCACAAAGCCTCGAAGGCAAGCGCGTCTCCGCCGACCGGATGGAATGGAGCGTGCCGGTGCCGGCCAATGGCTCGGTCGATCTCAGCGTCACCTTCGATTCGCGCTACTGACCGGGCCGGCGCCGTGCTGCTGCGCGTCCTTGTCCTTCTTATGCTCTGCCTCGGCATCGCGCCAGCGCGGGCGGGGACGGTGGTTTCGGCCAAGGCCGATTCGGTCTCGGTCACCGTCTATCGCCAGCCCGATCGTGTCAGGGGGGCGATCGATCCCAAATGGCCCGGCGGCTATGCGCTGATCAACGAGACTCGCATCATCAACCTGCCGAAGGGCGACTCGGTGGTGCGGTTCGAGGGCGTGGCAGAGGGGCTGATGCCCGAAACCGCGATCCTCTCCGGCATGCCGCAGGGCGTGCGGGAGAAGAATCGCGATGCCCGGCTGCTCTCGCCGGCCGGTCTGGTCGACGCCTATCTCAAGCGCAGCGTCACCCTGCACCGCACCGATCGCAAGACCGGAAAGGTCAGTGAACAGGATGCGATCATCAGCGCCGGGCCGATGGGCGGCGTCATCGTCCAGACGGCGCAGGGCTATGAGGCACTGGGGTGCAGCGGCCTGCCCGAACGCATGCTCTATCCGCGCGTGCCGACCGACCTGTCGCCACGGCCGACGCTATCGGTGATCGCCACCAGCGCCCGGCCGACCCGCGTGACGCTGCAACTCACCTATCTGGCCGAGGGATTCGACTGGGCCGCCAATTATGTCGCCGACATGCAGGATGACGGCCGCCATCTCGATCTCATGGCCTGGCTGACCGTGGCCAATGGCGGCGTCACCGGCTTTGCCGACGCCCGGCTCAGCGTCATCGCCGGCCAGCCCAACAAGCAGGGGCGCAAGACGCAACCGCGCCCGACCGGCGGCCCACTGTCGCTGCGCTGCTGGCCGATGGACATCACCAGTACCCATCCGCAGTGGGAACTGTTCCCGATCGACATGCCGCAGGCCGAGGCGATGATGGATTCGGCGCAGGAGATCGTGCTGACCGCGCGTCGCGTTCCCGCGCCGATGGTGGCCGCGCCGCCACCCCCTCCGCCGCCGCCACCGGAGGATGTCGGCGATCTCAAACTTTATCGCGTCCCGGTGACCGTCGACGTTGCAGCCAAGGGGCAGAAGCAGGTTGCGCTGCTGCGCAAGCCCGATGTGCTGGTCGAACGCCTCTATGCCGCGACGATTGATTATGGCGACGGCAATGGCCGCTCACGCCCGATGACGCTCCGCCTGCGGCTCCAGAATCGCAAGGCCGACGGGCTGGGACTCGCCATGCCTTCGGGCCGGGTCGCCCTGTTCGAAGCCGTCGATGGCCAGCGCCTGCTCGCGGGCGAAACCGACATTGGCGACAAGGCGGAAGGCGAGCGGGTCGACTATGACATCGCCCAAAGCGCCGATGTGCGCATCATGGCGGTCATCGGCAGCCAGTCGGCCAAGGCGCGGCGCTGGACGCTGACCCTCACCAATGCGCGGCCGTTTGATGCGACGGCGGAAATCCTCATTCCCCACGACATCGCGCCGCGTCCGACGCAGATGGAGCGCCGCGGCAATAGCTGGGTCTGGCGCGCCATCATCCCCGCCAACGGGCAGGTCAGCTACAGCTACGACCAGAAGCTGCGCTGACCCCTCAATCGCCGGGAATGGGGCGGGGGCGGTGGGTCTCATCCAGTGCGACGAAGGTGAAGACGCCGCTGGTCAGTGCCACCGTTTCCGCGCCGCCGCCGCGAGTCGCCACCACATCGATGCGGATCGCCACCGATGTGCGGCCGCGCTTCTCTTCCTGGGCATAGACCGACACCAGGTCGCCCATCAGGATCGGCGAGATGAACTTCATGCTCTCGATCGCGACTGTCGCCACCGCGCCCTGGGCGATTCGGCCCGCGACGATGCCGCCGGCAATATCCATCTGGCTCAGCACCCAGCCGCCGAAGATATGGCCATTGCTGTTGATGTCGGCCGGGCGCGGCACGACCCGCAATATCACTTCGCGATGGGGATCAATCGTCAAGCGGCACCTCGTCCTTCAGCCGGTCCATTACCTGGTCGTCATGCCCCGTCCCGGCGGAGAGGAAGACGAGCGCCATCAAGCCCGTTCCCAGCATGAAGGTCAACCAGACGCCCAATATGGTGGCGATGATCATGTGAACCGGCATCGGCCCGGTCCATAGCCGCAGGAACAGCAGGGCCGCGCCGACGCATAATGCGCCGATCAGCGCCATCCAGAGCATGATCCGGCGGAATCGCGACCAGGCGATTGCCGCGATCCGGGGATCGTCCAGGCCCTTTTTCTCTGTCATTCTCTTGCTCTCCTCCCTTTTCTTTGCGCCGCGAAAGTGGGATCATCAAGCGCAGAGACAGTAAGTCCACAAAAGGAGAGCGGCCATGACCATCGCGGCAATCTTGCAGGGCAAGGGGCGCGAAGTCGTCCAGGTCCAGTCGACCGACAGCGTATTGTCGGTGGTGACCTTGCTGGCGGATCGGCGAATCGGCTGCGTACCCGTGGTCGATGGCGGCCAGGTGGTCGGCATCTTTTCCGAACGCGATGTCGTCTATCGTCTGGCCCAGCAAGGGGCAGAGGCCCTGAACCACACGGTCGCCGATGTGATGACCCGGCCCGCGATCACCATCGACGACCAGATGCCGGTGATCCACGCCCTGTCGCTGATGACCAAGCGGCGCATTCGCCATCTGCCGGTGGTGAAGGGCAGCGACCTGATCGGCCTGGTCTCGATCGGCGATCTGGTGAAGTTCCGCATCGACAATATCGAATCGGAAGCCGCCGCGCTGCGCGACTATATCCAGACCGCCTGACGAAGGCCGGGCGTGCGCCGATCCGTCAGGCGGGCGCCTGCACCGGCGGCGCGCGGCGCACGATCAGGCGCACCAGCTCCATCAACGTGCCGCGCGCGCACAGCATCAGCGCCGCCAGGAAGGCGATGCCGCCGGCCGGCACCAGGATCGCCAGCCGGATCGGCGCGGCGAGCGGCGGCAGCAGGCGGTCGATCACCAGCACCACGCCAGCCATCAGGATGGCACAGCCCAGCCCCGGCGCGGCGGCACGGATCAGATCGATCGCGCGCAGCCCCATCGGCCCGCCCGCGAGCCTTGCGGTGACGATGGTCAGGATCGGGAAGGCGCCCAGCCATGCCCAGGCCAGGCCGATCGCCCCCCACTGGATACCGATCAGGAAGGCGCCGGCCATCAATATCGCCCCGATCGCGGCGATTCGGGCGGTGGTGCCGGGCCGGCCCAGCGCATTGCTGACCGGCGCGAACATCACCTGCAGCGTCATGAATGGCATGGCGAGCGCCAGGATCGCTACGAAGGGCGCCATCTCCAGCCATTTCTGCCCGAACAAGGTCTCGACCAGCGGTTCTGCGGTGACGGCCATGCCCAGATAGATGGGGCAGGAGATCAGCATCAGCAGCCGCACCGCCTTGCAGAAGGACCAGGCCACCCGCGACACATCCTTCTGCATGCGGGCATAGGCCGGGAAGGCGACCTCGTTCAGCGGCGGGATGAACTTGCTGACGAAGATTTGGGTCAGAAACAGCGCCTCGGCATAGAGGCCCAGTTGATGCGGCGTGAGCACGCGGCCGCCGATGAAGATGTCGCTCTGGCTCTGGATGATCCAGAAGAGCTGGCTGCCCAGCAGCGACGCGCCATAGAGAATCATCGCCCGCGTGCCGCTGAAATCGAAACTGGGAATCGGGCGGAAGCCGGTGACCAGCATATAGCCCAGCGCCTTCACCCAGAATCCGGTCATCGGCGCGAACACCAGGGTCCATACGCCCCAGCCCGACAGCGCGCCGACCAGCGCCATAGCGGCCGACGCTATGGCGGCGATCAGGTTGATGAAGGCCGGGCGTCGGAAATCGAGTGCGCGGGCGGTGATCGCCTCGGGAATCGCGATGAAGGGGGTGGAGAGATAGAGCAGTGCCTGCACCCGCAGCAGCTGCGCCACCATCGGCTGGTCATAATAGTCGGCGGCCAGCGGTGCGATTGCCAGTTGCAGCAGCGCCAGGCTGCCGTTCAGCAGCAGCATGATGGTGAAGGCCTGGCGCAGCCGGTGGGATTCGAGATCCTCCGACTGAACCAGCGCCGCGACCAGGCCATAGCCATTGAGGAAGGTGGCGAAGTTCAGGATCACCTGGGTCATGGCGAACAGGCCATAATCTTTGGGGTCGAGCAGGCGGATCACCGCCAGCGTCACCACCCAGCTCAGCATCTGCGAGATGATCTGGCTGCCGGAGCGCCAGAATATCGCTTTCTTCACCCGTGCGCCGAACCCTGCGTCGGCGGCATCGGCTTCCTGTAACCCCATAGTCATCCTGTATCCCGTGGCGAAATGCCCGTGTTTTCCGGGTTTAGACCGGAACCGCCAAAAAAATGTGAAACAAAATTGCAAAAAGCGTTTGACGGTTCCGGCTGCCCCGCCTAGAGGGCTTTTCACCGGACGGGGCGGCGCTGCTGAGGCGCTTGACTGACCCGGTCGCCCACATAGACGGACACTGGTCCTCTGAACGAGAGTTTAGGGAACACTGGTTGTCCGGTTTTGATGTCGGTGCGGCTCTTTGACATTGTGATTTAGATGAAGGGACATGTGGGCGGCGGCCCTGGGTTCTTACGGCTTTCAGGCGTAGGAGTTCAGATAAATTTAGGCCGTTCCTATATGTCTCGATATATTCCAC
>NZ_JBXGSI010000016.1:0-133937 GCF_056790315.1 Sphingobium sp. VMM | reverse complement strand
CCACCCCGCCGTCATTTCCTCGATCCTCAAGCTGCATGCGACCGAACGCATGCGGACCGTCATCAACGATGCCATGGATGTGCATGGCGGCAAGGGCGTGATCGACGGACCCAATAATTATCTCGGCAATCAGTATCGCGCGATCCCGGTCGGCATCACGGTCGAGGGCGCCAATATCCTTACCCGCAGCCTGATGGTGTTTGGCCAGGGCGCGATCCGCTCCCATCCCTATCTGCTCAAGGAAATCCGCGCAGTCGCCGATGCCAATCGCGGCCGGGCGCTGGCGCAGTTCGACGATGTGCTGTGGAAGCATGTCGGCCACGCGCTCAAGACCGCGATCCGCGCCTTCGCGCGTAACTGGACCGATGGCCTGTTTGCACCGGCGCCCAAAGCCGGGCGCGCGACCCGCTATTATCGCCAGATGAGCCGCTATGCCGCGGCCTTTGCCTTCATATCCGACATATCCTTCCTGACCCTGGGCGGCGAGCTCAAGCGGCGGGAACTCCTCTCTGCTCGGCTGGGCGACATACTGTCCGAACTCTATCTTCTTTCCGGCGCGCTCAAGCGGTGGGAGGATGAAGGGCGACAGGATGATGACCTTCCCCTGCTCGCCTGGTGCATGGACAGCGGCTTTGCCACGATCGAACAAAGGTTCGTCGAGATCATCGAGAATTTCCCCGCGCGGCCCATCGGTTGGATGTTGCGCCTGTTCATCCTCCCCTTTGGCCGGCGTCGTCATGGCCCGACGGACCGGACCATCCGTCAGTGCGCGCAGATCATCCTGGAACCTTGCCCAGCGCGCGAACGGCTGATCGACAATGTGTTCATCGGCGGTCCGGAAGAACCTGTCGCCCGCCTGACTGAAGCCTTCCGCCTGATGGTCGATACCCAGCCGATCCACGACCGGCTGCGCAAGGCGCGGATCAAGGATTGGGCCAAAGCGCGCGAGCGCGGCCTGCTGTCGAGCGCAGAGCTAGCGCAGCTTGAAGAGGCAGATCGCGCGGTCGCGGACGTCATCGCCGTCGATGATTTCGCGCCCGAGGATCTGCGGCGCAATTCTGCTGCATCGGACTTGGCACAGGCCGCCGAATGAGCCGGCCGGTCTATATTGTCGATGGCGCCCGCACGCCCTTTCTCAAAGCGCGTGGCGCCCCCGGCCCGTTCACGCCTGTTGACCTGGCGGTACAATGTGGGCGCCCCCTCCTGCTAAGGCAGAAATTTGCCCCCACGGACTTCGATCAGGTCATATTGGGGTGCGTCAACGTCATCGCAGATGAAGCCAATCCGGCTCGCGTCGCTGCACTGCGTCTGGGCTGCGGGACGCAGACGACCGCCTTTACCGTTCAGATCAACTGCGGTTCAGGCATGCAGTCGATGGACACTGCCTACCGCTATATCGCCGATGGCGGCAGCGACCTCATCCTGGCCGGCGGTGCTGAGGCGCTCAGTCACGCCCCGCTCGTGTTTCGCCAGGATGCCGTCCAATGGTTCGCCGCGATGCAGGGCGACAAGAACAACCCCCTGGCCTCGCTGAAAGCGGCCAGCGGATTTCGCCCCGAATTCCTCAAGCCCATCATCGGACTGGAACGCGGCCTCACTGATCCCATCACCGATCTTGGCATGGGTCAGACCGCTGAAATATTGGCGCACCTCTTCTCCATATCGAGGGCGGAGGCAGACGCTTATGCGGTCGAAAGCCACAAGCGTCTTGCCAGGGCGCAGGCGGAGGGATGGCTGGAGGGGGAACTTCTTCCTGCTTTTGCCGAGGATGGGACCGTATATTCCCAGGATGATGGCGTGCGGCCCGACAGCAGCACAGAGAAGCTCGCGACCCTCAAGCCGGTATTCGAGCGTCCTTATGGGAAGGTCACTGCGGGCAATAGTTCGCAGATCAGCGACGGCGCCTGCTGGACCATCCTCGCCTCGCAAGAGGCCGTCGAACGCCATGGCCTTATGCCCCGCGCGCGGATCGTCGACAGCCAGTGGTCGGCGCTTGATCCAGCCATCATGGGCCTGGGCCCGGTGCTCGCCTCGACGGCACTCCTCAAGCGCAACGGTCATGGATTGGCAGACATCGACCTGTGGGAATTGAATGAAGCCTTCGCTGCGCAGGTGCTGGCATGCCTTGCCGCATGGGAGGACGAAGCATTCTGTCGCACCATATTGGGCCTTGAGGGGGCGGCCGGGCGAATCGATCCCTCGCGCCTCAATGTCGATGGCGGCGCGATTTCCCTGGGGCACCCGGTGGGCACGAGTGGCACGCGGATCGCACTGCATCTGGTTCAGGCGATGGAGCGGCTCGGGCTCAGGCGCGGAATCGCCACCCAATGTATCGGCGGCGGCCAAGGCGGCGCCATGTTGATCGAACGGCTGTGAAGGAGGCCATGATGAACGATCCTGTCTGGTCCTTTCTTGCCGATCGCGATCTCGAGACCGGTCCCGCGTCCCATCGCGCGGAGGCCCTGCATCACTGGCGCTTCACGCGCGATGCCCATAACATTGGCTGGGCTATCCTCGATCAGCAAGGAACGGACACCAATCTTCTGTCCCAGGCCGTGCTCGAAGAGCTTGGCCATATACTCGACATGATCGCCGACCGTGCGCCGAAGGCGCTGGTCATTCGCTCAGGCAAGAAACAGGGCTTTCTTGCCGGCGCGGATATCAGCGAGTTTCGTGACATGCGCGACGAGGCGATGGTGCGCGACCGGATCGCCGCCGCGCATGCGATCGTCGACCGTCTCGAAGCGCTGACCTTTCCAACCATTGCGGTCATCCACGGCTATGCGATGGGTGGCGGCCTTGAGGTCGCGCTGGCGTGCCATCAGCGCATTGCCATCGAAGGGACAAAGCTCGGCTTCCCCGAAGTGCAGCTTGGCCTGCATCCGGGGCTCGGCGGCACGGCACGCTTCACCCATTTATGCGATCCGATCGCGGCGATGGAACTGATGCTGACCGGCAAGTCGATCGATGCTGGCCACGCGAAAGACATGGGGCTGGTCGATGCGGTAGTTCCTGAACGCCATGTCCACGCCGCCATCATGGCAGCGGTTGCAGGAGATATGGACCAGGGCCGTCAGGCATTGCTGGATCGCCTGAAGGACGCCGCGCCAGTCCGCCATCTGGCAGCGCGGCAGATGCGCAGCCAGGCGGAAGCCAAAGCACCCTTGGCCCATTATCCCGCGCCCCATGCGCTCATCGACCTGTGGGAAACTCATGGTGGCGACCAGGAGGCGATGAAACGGGCGGAGATCACTTCCTTCGCACATCTCATGATGAGCGATAGCGCGCAAAATCTCATCCGTGCCTTTTTCCTGCGCCAGAAGCTCAAGGCACTGGCTGGGCCGGGCAATAAGACGATCGCCCATGTCCATGTCATCGGTGCGGGCGCGATGGGCGGCGACATCGCGGCCTGGTGCGCCTGGCGCGGCCTGCGCACCAGCATCTCCGACGTGAAGCCCGGGCCGATTGGCGCGGCCCTTAACCGAGCTGCGAAGCTGTATGAAAAGCTCGCTCATGGAGATCGGCTCAAGGTTCGCGATGCGCTGGATCGGTTGATCCCTGACCCGGATGGTGCGGGCATCGCCAAGGCCGACATTCTGATCGAGGCAGCCCCGGAAAAGGTTGATCTCAAGCGGATCCTCTATGCGAGCGCCGAGCCACGTATGAAGGACGGCGCAATCCTGGCGACCAACACCTCCTCCATTCCGCTTGAGCAATTGCGCGAGGGGTTACGCCATCCCGAGCGACTGATCGGCATCCATTTCTTCAATCCCGTGTCGCGGCTCGACCTGGTGGAGGTCATCAGCCATGACGGGGTCGATCCGGAAGTCGAGGCAGGCGCAAGAGCCTTTGTCGGCATCATCGGCAAGCTGCCGGCCCCGGCCCGCAGCGCCCCAGGCTTCATCGTCAACCGGATCCTTACCCCCTATCTGGTCGAGGCGATGACGATGATGGAAGAGGGCATCGCGCCCGAGACGATCGACAGGGCGGCAATGGATTTCGGCATGCCCATGGGCCCCCTGGAACTTGCAGATCAGGTCGGCCTCGATATCGGCCTTGCGGTTGCCGCCATGCTCAAGCGAGAACTGGACTGGCCCATGCCTGCCACGCCGCAATGGTTGGCAGACAAGGTCTCGGCGGGTCAGTTGGGCCGGAAAGCCGGGAAAGGCATATATGCCTGGAAGGACGGCCATGCGGTCAAGAACAGCGCCCCGCAGCCCCCGCCGGAGATGGCGGACCGGCTCATCATGCCGATGCTCAACATGGCCGCCGCGACCCTGCGCGAGCAGGTGACCGACGATCCAGATATCATCGACGCTGCCATGATCTTCGGCACCGGATTTGCGCCCTTCCGCGGCGGACCGCTCCATTATGCCCACGCACGCGGGATTGGCGAGGTCAAAGCCGTGCTGGAAGGGCTGCGCGAAGCCCATGGCGAGCGGTTCCGGCCCGATCCGGGCTGGGACTTGCTGCAATGAGGACCGGCGGGACCGGTCCTCTCGAACTTCGTTCGGCAGAGGAGGTCGCCGACCGCATCATCGCTCGCACTGACGGGCATATCGTCCTTGGCCTGCCATTGGGCCTGGGCAAGGCGCCTCATATCGTCAATGCCCTCTTCGCCCGTGCCAGCGCTGATCGCGCCATCAGGCTGCGTATCTTCACGGCGCTCACGCTCGAGCAGCCCTCGCTTGGCACGGACCTCGAGCGTCGTTTCCTCGAGCCCGTGTTCGAGCGGACAATGGGCGGATATCCGCGCTTTGCTTATGCGCAGGCGCAGCGTGCGGGCGAGATGCCGGCCAATATCGAGGTGAATGAATTTTTCTTCCAGGCCGGCAGCCGGCTCGGCAATGGAGATGCACAGCGCCACTATATTGCAGCCAACTATACCCATGCGATGCGTTATCTGATCGACCAGGGCGTCAATGTCGTGGCGCAGATCGTGGCGCGACGGGGAAACAGCTATAGCCTGAGCTGCAATAGCGACATGACCCTCGACCTGCTTGCCGAGCGCGATCGGGGCCGGGGCGATTTTGCCCTGATCGGTCAGGTCAATGACGAATTGCCCTTCATGCGCGGTCCGGCCGAAATCCCGTCCGATCGGTTCGCAATCATTCTCGACAGCGCGCAGACACGCTTTCCCCTCTTCGGGCCGCCACGCCAACCCGTAAGCCCTGCCCAGCACGCCATCGGCGCCCATGTGGCCGCGCTGATAGCCGATGGTGGCTCGCTTCAGATCGGCATCGGCGCGATCGGCGACGCGATCGCCCATAGCCTGGTCCTCCGGCAGGAACGGCCCGATTCCTATCGCGCAACGCTCGACCGGCTGGGCGCTCCCAAGCCATGGGAAATGGGCCCGTTTGAGGAAGGCCTATATGCGCCGACCGAGATGCTGGTCGACTGTTTCCTCGATCTCATAAGGGCCGGCATCGTCAAGCGTGAAGTCGATGGCGCGATCATACATGGCGGCTTCTTCGTTGGCCCGCGCAGCTTCTATGCCGCGTTGCGGGACATGGATGAGGATCTGCGCGATCGCATCCATATGCGCGAGATCAGCTATATCAATGCGCTGTTCGGCAACGAAGCGGCCAAGCGCAAGGCCCGGCACAAGGCCCGCTTCGTCAACAGCGCCATGATGGTCACCCTGCTGGGCGCCACGATCTCGGACGGGCTTGAAGATGGCCAGGTCGTCAGCGGCGTGGGCGGACAGTATAATTTCGTCGCGCAGGCGCTCGAGCTCGACGGCGCGCGTTCGATCATCACGCTGCCTGCCACCCGGCGTCACAAGGGCGAGAGCCAGTCCAATATCGTCTGGAGCTATGGCCATGAAACCATCCCGCGCCATTTGCGCGATATGGTCGTGACCGAATATGGCGTGGCGGACCTGCGCGGCCAAAGCGATGAGCAGGTCATCCAGCGCCTGATCGCCATTGCCGACAGCCGCTTTCAGGGCGAACTTGTGGAAAAGGCCCGGTCCGCGGGCAAGATAGCGCCCGACTGGGACATTCCCGAAGCGTACAGGGATAATCTCCCCGAGCGGATCAGCGCGGCCATGCCCAAGGAGACATTTCCGTCCTTCCCGTTCGGCACGGACTTTACGCAGATCGAGCAGCGGCTCCTGCCGGCGATGCAATATCTGGCAGACCATGCGACCAGGCCCGCCCAACTGGCCGCCCTGCTTGCCCGCGGCCTGCGCGGTGGTCAGCCCGACGAAGCGGAATCGGCCGCGCTCGAGCGCATGGGGCTGGATGCGCCCCATGGCGTCAGGGAGCATAGCTATCGCGCGCTCATCCTGGGAGCCTTGCGCAATGCCGGACAGTAAGGACAGGAAAGAGGCGACCGGGCCAGGCGTCGCTTCGACAGACAGGGGAATGGAGCAGATGAAGGACGGCAAGGATAGCCCGCACCCCGATCTTGACGCAGAAGAGGCCGCCCATGTCGAGGAGCGTAGTACGGGTTCGGCAAAGGTCGTCCATGAGGTCGTGCGGCTCCAGGGTGAGGAAGAGCTGGATCGACCGATCCTCGCACTCATGCTTTCCGGCCTGGCCGCCGGCCTCGCGATCACCCTGTCGCTCATGTCCGAACTGTTCCTGCGGGCAAGGCTGCCCGACACGGACTGGGCGCCCCTCATCTACCTGCTGGGCTATCCGGTCGGATATCTGATCGTGATCATGGGGCGGCTCCAGCTCTTTACCGAAAGCACGGTCACAGCGGTGCTGCCGGTCGCGACCCGTCCGAGCCTTAGCAACCTGGGCCGTCTGGCGCGCCTGTGGGCCTGCGTGCTGGCTGGGAATCTTGTCGGCGTGACGCTCGTAAGCGCGCTGATGGCCGGTGAGATCATCATCACGCATGAACAGCGCATCGTGGCGCTCGATATTCTCGCCAAGCTCGAATGGCAGGACTGGTCGAAAACCCTGATGCTGGGCATTCCGGCTGGCTTCATCATGGCCGCGATTGCGTGGGCCTTGCCCAATGCCAAGGGCAGCGAATTCTGGGTAATCTTCCTCCTGACCTATGTCATCGGTCTTGGCGGCTTTTCGCATGTCGTCACCGGTTCTTCCCAGATCAGCTTCCTCTGGTTGAGCGGCGAGGTCAGTTTCCAGCAGGCCTGGTTCGGTTTCTCTCTGCCTGCGCTCATCGGCAACATCATCGGTGGTAGCGGCCTGTTCGCGGTCCTGGCCCATGGGCAGATGCGAAGCGACCTTACCGAAGGGGGATAGCGTTCGGTTTCAACCGTCGCCGGCAGGCAGAACTGCGCGAAGAGACTTCTCGATTTCCCCGCCGCAATAGGCGTGGCCATAGCGCTTCACGCTTCTTGCCTCGAGCCTCGCCAGGGCAGGATGAGCGCGCAGACGCTGGACCAGACCCATCGTTGCCGGCGCATATTGGGCGAGCATGGCAGCGATCGCGCCGAAGCGGCTGGCCATGGTGCCCCATAATGTCACGGTCACGATATCGGCCAGATCCGGTTTTGCGGTGCCGAGCATGAACCCCTTTCCAGCTTCAAGGCCGTTGCTTGTGCCGACAGCCTCCCAGATGCGCATCCATTTCACCAGCCGAGGAATAAAGCTGGCCCATCGATCCTCCGTCCACATCTGCCGGCCGCCATCCAGCGTAAGTTCGTCAATGATATCATTCGCGTCATTGACGAGCTTGACCGTCAAGGCGCGGTCGCGGGCACCGCCATGCACAAGGGCAAGACGTTCTGCCAGATAGACCATGATTGCTGGCATCTGCGACAGGGCAAATCCGGTTTCATTATCAACCAGGAGGGGTGGTCCCATGAAGGGCACCGGCTGATCCTCCAGAGCCATTTGCATCAGCGCGGCGATCTCACCCTCATCATGTTCGTTCCAGCTCTTGCCCGCAAAGGCAAGCGCGGCCCGGATGAACTGTCCGCGGAATGGCAATGGCCAATAATAGAGCTCGAAATCCCTCTCCACCCTCATCCCTCCTTTACGTCCGTGCCTGTGCCAGAAGGCTTTCCTGGGCATATTGGTTGCCATGAAAATCTTGCTGGCAACATCCGGGCTGTAATGGTGCCCAGGAACACAGTGGCGGAGTTCGCGTTCTCCAATATGAGCTATCAGCAGTTTCCAGCAGCAGTTTCGGGGCCAGCCAAGCGATTAGATCGAAGCTTCGATGGGGGGACATAGCCTCAAAGAAGGTCTTCTCCGCCAATGATAGTGCAGTTGCGCATGGAGCTTGGAACGCATGTCGAATGAAATAGGTTCGGTTCGGCAATGGGATGAGGGGGACCTGATGGAAGCCTTTCTTCTCATTCAAAGCGAGCGCCATACCAGTGACGACCAGATAATTTTTGCAGAGATGCGGCGCCGTGCCGGTGGCGGCGCACGTGAGCAGCGCGATGCTTCGAACCGGCCTCGACTGTGGAATTTCGAGCCGGACAAGCCTCTGTTCTGAGATATGGTCGCCAGCCCGGCGCGCGCCAAAGGCGAAGCGTTGCCGGGCTGGGGCACCTCAACCCGCTGCAAGCCTGTCAGGCGAAAAGCGGTCTGTCATTTCGGCGAGCGCCCGCCCACTCACCCAGGCGGATTGCGATCTGATCGCGTCCCCCACGCTTTGCGTCGTAAAGCGCCTCATCTGCCAGCCGGTAGAGGGTGCCAAAGTCAGCGCGGGATGCCGAGGCCGTCACGCCTATGCTCACCGTCACCATGCGATTGCCGATGATGTCGCCATGGCTCAGATCGGCCAAGGTTCCGCGCAGGGTTTGTGCAAATTGCTCGATGTTCCCAACTTCAGCTCCTGTGACCATCATCGCAAATTCCTCCCCGCCCAGACGACATACGGCACAGGAGGAATTCTCATGCTGTGCGATGCAGCGGCCAATTGCTGCCAGAACGTGATCGCCAGCCTCATGACCATAGACATCGTTGATCGACTTGAACCAATCGACGTCGATCAGGAGCAGGGCAACCAGTCCGCCTGATACAGGCAAGCCTTCGAGCATCCTGCCGGTTCTTTCCATGAAACCCCGTCGGTTTGGCAACCCTGTCAGAACGTCACGGCGGGCAAGCTCATGGGCCTTGGCCTCTGCGAGACGGGCGACGTCTCGTTCCATCCGCAACCGAGCATGAGCACGCGAAGCGGCAGCGGAGAGCCACAATGTTTGCCAGGCCGCTGCGAACAGGACCAGAATTTGCGATCCACCGCCCCAGAACATGGCGTCCGCATCGAAGAAGCTGGTCGACGCAAGGACGATCATTGGCAGTGCCCAGGCCCCACCCAGGCTCCGCGCCGCGCTGCTTCCCCGTCGCCATGCCTGGCCGATACAGGATGCGACCGCCGCCAGATTGGCCAGGACCAGGAACCCCAGCAGATTGCCGAGCATGTCGAACGGCCCCGAACGCATCAGCGAAAGCGGGATGCCCAATGCGCACACGCTTGCGGTGAGGCCCAGCGCTGTGCGCCTCAACCCCGCATCGAGATGCTGTTTTTCAAGAGCAGTGACGGCGCTCAAAGTGGCGAGCGTAATGGCGAGACAGGAGAGACCAGTGCAGATTTGCGCCGATACCGCGCCCGCCATGGAGGGAAAGAAGAACAGATGAAGTTGCGACCAGCACGCCCCCCATATGACCATGCAGAATGCCCATGCAGCCTGCCAGCCGGCATGTTGCTGACGAACAGCAAGAGCCAGTGAGGCGTTATAAATCGCGCCCACAATCAGCAGAACGAGCGCAGCACCGGTCAAGGTAGCCAGGCCAGTTGTCTGTGTGGCTTCTTCACCGCGCTCGACAAGCCTCATCCGCAGGAGATGCGCGCTCGCCACTTTGTCAAATCTCAAGGTGTAGGCCACGACAGGAACGTCGCGATAGGGCGCGCGGAACGCGAGTTGGCCGCCAGCTCTCCAATAGGTCCCGAAATTGCCGCTCCGGACATGTTGCTGCTCGACGGCACCGTCACGATAGATGAAGCGCACGACCAGCCGATCAAATCGAGAGCTGTGGATGATCAGCGACAGATCCTCATGATCGCGCGAGCCCTGGGGCAAGGCGGCATGGAGCCACAATGTGCCCTTCTGATAGCCATTAGGATCACCATTGCAGACAAAATGGGAGGGGCGCGTGTCGTCAGGGGCGATCGATCGGCTCACTGCGTGACATAGAGGATCGCCAATGCGTAGCAATTCAGCGCGCGCAGGCTGAGCCCCGCCCAGGATCAACAGTGCGATCGAGAGCATGGCGCAGCTAATCGCAAGCCTATGTCGGGATAGTCCCCTGGTCAGGATCCGCGCATTCATCGCGGCCCCTCTAGCATGAAAATGCGTGAATATGCTGGGCGCATGGCCACTGGCTCACTTGCGGGCAGCGATCCGCCCGGCTCGCGTCAACGCTCACCATGGACTGACGGAGGCGGAAAAACATCTCACAATCACAAAACAAGAAATTTAATCCAAGTTAAAAATATAGTCCATCATGTTGCGGCGGACGGCTTCATGAAAATCCCGCCGCTAAATCCATGACGATATCGAAATAAATATTTCGAATGCTGCTCCATCCATGTCTTCTGCCTCAATAGACCTTGGCGAACGCGCCCTGATAGTGTCAAAATTGCAACATAAGCATTATTGTTTTCGCACGCGGCAACCCCGGTGCATGCCCTTTAGTTTGAGCCTCGTGGAAATAATCAAACAGGGACGTACATCATGAAGAAGATCATTCTCCCGTTGCTGGGCTGCCTGGCACTACCGACTGCTGCCATGGCCCAGGACGACACTGCACCCGATGGCAGCAAAGCCTTCGGTATTGAACCCTATGTCGGCATTCTGGGCGGTTATCACACTTTCGACCGCGGGACCGAGTTCGGCAGCGTTCCGGGCGAGACGATCATGAACGGTGCCCTGATCAGCGGCATCGCGGGCGTGAATGTGCCGCTCGGGCCGGTGTTCGTTGGGGTGGAAGGGAACGCCTCGAAGGGCTTTAGCGACATCGACTGGGAATATGGCGTGAAGGGCCGTGTAGGCGCCCGCGCAGGCGAGAGCGGTTTGATCTACGCCTCGGCCGGCTATCAGTGGGTCAATGGCAAAGGCGGCTGGCCCGACGAGAAGGACTGGATGTACGGTGCGGGTGTCGAGGTGGGGCCAAAGGAGATCGGCCTTGGCGGGGTCACTGGCAGCAGCGGCGTGCGCCTGCGCGTGCAGGTCGACACCTATGATTGGGACAGTTTCCGTCCCATGGCTGGCGTCATTTTCCACTTCTGAAAATTACCACAGTTCCAGGGGAAGGAATAAGACATGGCCTTCCCCCAGGGCGCAAAGGCTGATCGCACAGCCGCTTCTGGGCCGCATGCGCCTTGAGTGAAAGATGGGCGCTGCCATGGGGTAGAGCGGGCAACTACAGCGGCCCGTTCTCCCATTCAGCCAGAATGTGCCGGGCTCATCCACATGATCTGAAGATTTTCTGCCCGCACCGTGAACCCGTTGAATACCCGAGCGTTTTGCGTGGGCTACTGCGCTCTTTGCAGCATTTTGGAGGCTTGTGCATGACGATCGAGGTTCGCTTCCCCGATGGCAGCCGTCGGGATGTGCCGAGCGAGCTTCGTGTTCTGCACGCAGACAGCGCGAGCGAAGAGCCTGCATTCTGGCATGTACCGCTCAACTGCGATTCTTATTGGCGTTTTGCGTTTGACGGCGTCCACTGGAATGCGCGCCCCCGAACGGGTAGCCTTGCCATGTTCCGCAGTCCCGGCATCGAGTGGTGGCGGGGCATCGTAACGATGTCGGACGAAGCGGCTTTGGGTCAGGAACAGTGTCTGCTGGTCGCCGTAAACGCCTGATGGCCTATGACTTTTCTTGAACAGCGCGAGGCGATGCGCTCACCATTGTGTCAGCATATTCTATGTGAGCCGCTGCCAGGCCTCTTCCATCGCATCGCGCAGTCGCGCCGCCCAGAAGGATTGTCCCTCACCTTGGGAAATAATGTCCTGTCTGACCTCGATTTCAGCGTAGCGAAGGTCATTTGAAAGGGCGTGGAAGGGCATGCTGTAATCGGTTTCATCCATGGCATAGGGAGCATTGTCGCCCACCTCGATCGGCAACCGGCGCAGCGCGTCCAGCAGGCAAATCGCAAAATCGATCCGGCCGGCGGCGTGCAAGACGCCCACCGACCAGGGGCGCTTGATCTCGTCCAGTATCGGGGTAAAACTATGGAGCGCGAGCAGGATTGTCTCCTGCCCCGCTGCCAGCCGAGCTGAGATCATTTCTGAAATGCCGGAATGATATGGAGCATGGATGGAGGCGACACGCGCCAGCCTGTCGATTTCAGTCAAACCCTGATTTCCACCGATATCGGTCCCATCGGAAGACGCAGGTATCGCGTCGTCGCGCGCGGGATCGCGATTACAGTCGATCACCAATCGCGAATAATTCTGGAAGATGAAAGGGGCATCGAGGAGACGCGCCAGTTCCAGCCCCATCGCTCTCACGCCTATGTCGATTGCGATATGCCGAGACCAATCGGCCGGGCCTACGCCAAGATCACCCAGGGCCGAAGGAATTGCGAGCCCTGCATGATCTCCGGTCAGGAGGAACGGGGAGCAGCCCTTCGCGTTGATGACGGTGAAGGGCGCGGGGTCGGCTGGCACCAGTAGATTCATGGTTTCTCCCTGCCCATTGGGAACTTCCTTTCATGCCGTTGCTCACAATCGAACATGTGACGACTTATCGCTATCAGCAAACGGTGTCGCTGGGCGAACATCGCATCATGATGCGGCCGCGTGAGGCCTTCGACCAGCGATTGCTCCGCGCGCGGCTCGACATCGATCCTCAACCTTGTGAATTGCGCTGGCTGCATGATGTGTTCGGAAATTCCGTGGCCATTGCTCTGTTTGACAAACGCACGTCGCACTTGAAAGTCGCGAGCGAGGTCACGCTCGAGCATGCACCCTTGACGCAGCAGCAGGTCGACGTCGAACCCTATGCCCGGCTTTTCCCCTTCACCTATTCGTCGGAAGACATGCCCGATCTGTTGCGGTCGATCGAACGAAACCATCTCGATCCCGAGCGGATCGTCGACAATTGGGCCAGAGGTTTCGTCAGCAATCATGGTGATACAGCGACCATCGATCTCCTGACGCGGATCGCGACAGGCATCCAGCGTGACTTCACCTATGTGCCAAGACATGAAAAGGGCACCCAATCTCCTATGGAGACGTTGCGCAAGCGGCAGGGGACCTGCCGTGACTTCGCCGTGCTGATGATTGAGGCTGTCAGGGCGCTGGGCTTCGCCGCCCGCTTCGTGTCGGGCTATGTCTATAACCCATCGCGCACCGAAGGGCTGGTCGGTGGTGGCAACACCCACGCCTGGGTCCGTATCTTCCTGCCCGGATCTGGCTGGGTGGAATTCGATCCGACAAATGGGATCATCGGCAATCGCGGCTTGATCCGCGTGGCGATCGCACGCGACCCGTATCAGGCGCTACCGCTGTCGGGCACCTGGTTCGGCCTGCCTGCAAGCTTTCTGGGGATGGATGTGAGCGTCAACGTCGGTCGTGCCGATCCAGAACCATTCTCGCTCTCCGGCCATGGCGCCATCAACAGCCGGCTTGCCGGCAATCAGGAAACGAACCCGACATGCTGATCCGGTGCGGCTATGATATCGAATTCTCGACCGAGAACCGGACGGCGATGATGGCGATGCTCAGCCTGCATCCCTCGCGCCATCAGGATCTGCGAACGCCGCAGCGGCTTATAGCGGCGCCCGACATTCCGCTTTATCAATTCGAGGACGGATTCGGCAATGTCGCCACCCGGCTCACCATCCCACCGGGCAATGTGCGCTTGTCATGCGACTTTGTGATCGAGGATAGCGGAGATCCCGACCAGCGCTCGCCCAGTGGTCCTCAGATGCCGGTGGAAGAGCTTCCAGATGCCGTCATGCCCTTTCTCCTGGGCAGCCGCTATTGCGAAACCGACCGTCTGATGGACGTGGCATGGGCTCAATTTGGTCATCTGGCCAGCGCGCGGGAAAGGGTGGAGGCGATCGTGGGCTTCGTGCATCATCATATTGAATTTGGCTATCAGCATGCGCGCGCTGACAAGACCGCCTGGAATGGCTATCAGGAGCGAAAGGGCGTGTGCCGTGACTTCGCCCATCTCGCCATAACCTTGTGCCGCTGCATGAATATCCCCGCTCGCTATTGCACCGGTTATCTCGGCGACATCGGCGTGCCCCCGGTAGATGCTCCGATGGATTTCAGCGCATGGTTCGATGTCTATATCGATGGCGCCTGGTATACCCATGATGCGCGCCATAATCGCCCGCGTATCGGCCGGATCCTGATGGCGCGCGGGCGCGACGCCACCGACGTAGCCTTGACGACCGCTTTTGGCCCGGCAAAGCTGGTGCGATTTCAGGTGCACACCCAGGAAGTAACCGCCCTTGACTGAGCAAAGCGACCCGCTTCTCCAACCCTGGACTGGCCCGCTTGGCGCGCCACCTTTTGCGCGGATAGGCGATGACCAGTTCCTTCGCGCGGTCACGACCAGCATCGCCTGGCATAAGGCTGAACTTGATGCGATTTGCGAGCAGGTCGCGCCCGCGACCTTCGAGAATACGATTGCCGCACTGGAACGGTCGGGCGAGCCGCTCGCGCGCGTCCGGCGGTTGTTCTGGGCCCTGTCCTCGGCGAAGGGCACGCTGGCCATCCGCGAGGCGGAAGCTGAGATTTCGGCGCGACTTAGCGCGCATGCCGTCGCCATAAGCCATAATGACCAATTGGCAGCGCGCGTCTTCGCAGTCCATGCTTCACGGCACGAGAGCGGCCTCACCCCGGAACAGGTCCGCCTCGTGGAGGATAGCTATGCAAGCTTCCTTAGAGGCGGCGCAGCGTTGACGAGGGCTGGCAAGGACCGCTTTGCCGCTATCGAGGCTCGCCTGTCTGCCCTAGCAGTTCAATTCGGGCAGAATGTGCTTGCCGCAACAAATGCCTGGGTGCTCGATCTGGAGAAGAATGAGCTTGAGGGACTGCCGAGCGCAATATGCGAGGCGGCTGCGGCGCGAGCAGCAGCGAAGGGGGTGCAAGACCGTTATCACATAACGCTTGATCGCACCGACCTGGAGGCATTTCTGACCTTTTCGAAGAGGCGCGACTTGCGCGAGGCCCTATGGCGGGCCTTCACCGCCCGTTGCGACGGCGACCAACATGATAATTGGCCCATCATCGCCGAAATGCTCGCGTTGCGCAGGGAGAGGGCGGTCCTGCTGGGCTATGCCGACCATGCGCATTATGCGCTGGCCGACAGCATGGCGCATGATCCGGCAGCAGCGAGCGCGCTGATGCGCCAGCTGTGGGCGCCGGGCAAACGGCGCGCAGCGCAGGAAGCTGCTGAACTGCAGGCATTGATCGATGCGGAGGGCGGCGATTTCCGCCTCGCGCCCTGGGACTGGCGCTTTTACGCGGAACAGGTACGACGCACCCGTTACGCGCTCGATACTGCGGCAGCTGCGGAGCATTTGCGGCTCGATGCGGTGCGGCAGGCAGCATTCGACACAGCCGGCCGACTTTATGGCCTGAGCTTCTACAGGCGTGCGGACATAGAAGGCTATCATCCGGACGTCTGGGCCTGGGAAGTGAAGGAGAGCAACGGGAGCATTGTGGGTCTGCTCTTCACCGACTATCTGGCCCGCCCGGAAAAACATGGTGGCGCTTGGATGGGAAGCCTGCGGGTGCAAGAAGCGATGGATGGCGACGTGCGCCCGATCGTCTATCTGGTCGCCAATTTCGCCGCTGCTCCGCCACCCGACCGGGGTGCGACCCGCCTTTCGATTGATGAGGCGCGCACCTTGTTTCATGAATTTGGCCATGCATTGCATGGGCTTCTTTCACGGGTCACCTACCCCAGCCAATCCGGAACTGCGGTTGCCCGCGACTTCGTGGAGTTTCCCAGCAAGTTCATGGAGAACTGGATTGTCAGCCCGCAGGTGCTCGCCGGTCTTGGGATGCCGGACGATCTGATCAGCGCCATTCGCGAGGCGGAGGCTTATGGTCAGGGCTTTGCCACCGTGGAATTGATCGGCTGCGCATTGCTGGACCTTGCCATCCACCAGAAACCGCACGCGCAGATCGATCCTCGCGCATTTGTCGAGGCGCAGCTTGATGCGCTCGCAATGCCCCGCGCGGTCGGGTTGCGCCATCGCTTTCCCTATTTCACGCATATCTTTGATGGTGGCTATTCGGCTGCCTATTATAGCTATGCCTGGTCCGAAGCATTGGATGCCGACGCATTTGAGGCTTTTGTCGCAACCGGTGATATTTTTGACCCCCGTCTCGCATCGCGGTTCCGCGAAGAGATACTCGCTGCAGGAAATAGCCGCGATCCCATGGAGTCTTTCCGGGCCTTCCTGGGACGCGCGCCCGACGGAACGGCCTTGATGCGAGCAAGGCATCTTCTCGACGCCTGAACGCCCCTAGCGCGCAAGCTGATTTGCCAAGAGTGAACCACGGGTTGCGGCCAGTTACGCCTTTCGCCAACCGCCGCGCTGCACATGGCATTCATGGTGAGCGCATAACGGACAGAAGCGGGCTGCATGTCCTCATGCAAGGGTAGCAGACCCATCGAGGGACCTTGTCAGGCGGCGATGGTCAGCGAGGTGTCGACATGCTGTCCGGTCTGGATCACCTCATCAGTATGAACCTTGAACGAGGCCAGTCGCATCGGACCGAACGCCGTGGTCAAAGCGGTATCGGCTGCGTCGCGTCCGCACGCCATCAGGATGCGCCCTATGCGAGGGACATGATGCCGCGCATCGAAACTGTGCCACTCACCACCCAGATACACTTCGAACCAGGCGTGGAAATCCATTGGGACATCAACCGGATCGACGCCGATATCGCCAAGATATCCGCTGCAATATCGTGCCGGAATGTTCATGCACCGGCATAGGGCCACTGCAAGATGGGCAAAGTCCCGGCATACGCCAACCCGCTCATTATATGCCTCCCAAGCGGTTCTGGTGCATCGCGCATATTGATATCCATAGGTCAGATGTTGGTGCACGAAATCGACAATGGACTGCACACGCTGCCACCCGGGCGCGATATGGCCGAAATGATACCAGGCTTTCTGGCAGAGGAGATCGGTCTCGCAATAACGGCTTCCCATGAGATAGATAAGGACGTCCGAGGGCAAATCCCGAACTTCATGCTGGACTGCCGATGGACTTTGGCGATCGTGCAGGCCGCTATCGGCAATGGTGAAGTCACATGACAGGGTAGTGCGCCCTGCCGGCAGGGTCATGCGTGTGCAGATATTGCCAAAGCTGTCACGGTAATCATGGGTCGGGATCGGCGCGCCTGTCCTGATCCTGTGGGGGGTGCGAAGATCGGGAAACCTGGAAGGTCGGATCGTGAGGAGGGAAATTAACGGCGTAGGAGCACCGGTTTCCAGGACCAGTTCATAGCCAGCACGAATGAGCATAACTGCCTTTCCAATTCGAGGCGCGATCTAGACATGAAAATCAACAGGTCATTCGATGGTTTCTTCGTCCAAACATCATCCGCCGAATGTTGGGTCTTCATTATTTAATCAACAGATCTTATCTTCAATTATTTTTGCAATAATTGGTGTCAGGTTAAGGAATTGCCGACTGACGCTTTCGTTCTTCGCCGATGCATATCTCTCCCAACAGTCGGGACAGTTCATTCACCGAATAGGGTTTGTGCAGAAGTGGAAAGCCATGGCGGCTATCATCAGCCAGGACATGGCTATAGCCACTGGTGAGCACCACGGGGATTTCCGGCCAGCGCGCCCGGATCTGACGCCCAAGCTCCAGACCATCGATCCCGGGCATGACGACATCTGAAAAAACGATATCGATATTGGCGTGCGACCGCTCAAGCACCGCGATCGCCTCAGGAGCATTGGCCGCACGCCATGTCTTGTAACCAAGATCCTCGAGGAGCTGCGAAGCGAAGTCTCCGACCGGCTCATTATCCTCGACGATCAGAATATTCGCATGCTGGATGGCGCAACGTCCTGACGGCGTGACATCCTCCAGGGAATGTGGCGCGGCAGCCCGCGGCAGATAGAGGCTGAACGTCGTCCCGATACCCAACCGACTTGCAACGTCGATCTCGCCACCGGACTGTTTGATAAAGCCATAGACCTGGCTCAGTCCCAAACCCGTACCCTTGCCCACTTCCTTGGTCGTGAAGAATGGCTCGAATATATGTTCTATCTGCCCTTCGCTCATGCCCGTGCCCTCATCCGTCACGGAAATCCTGACGAAATCGCCCCTGGCAGCCGCGAGGCCGCCGCGGGCCGGGATTGATCCTGCCGCTTCAACCGACAGGGTAATCCGTCCCTCTCCACTCATCGCGTCGCGTGCGTTCACCGCCATGTTGATCAGCGCGTTTTCGAACTGGCTCGCATCGACTTCGACAAAACAGGAGGTGCAGATCAGGTCGACAACAAGGGCAATGCGCGAACCCACGACCGTTCGAAGCATATCCGCAACGGCTTCAACCTTGCGCGCGGCATTGAACGTCTCTGGTCGAAGGGCCTGGCGGCGCGCAAAAGCGAGAAGCTGGCTCGTCAGTTTCGCCGCACGGTCCGCGGTCTCCGAGATGGCATCTATATATTTCTTCTGCTTCTCGGGCGGCAGCTCGCGGGTCGCGAGAAGGTCGGCCGACCCACGGATGATGGTGAGAAGATTGTTGAAATCGTGCGCAACACCGCCTGTCAGTTGCCCGATCGCTTCCATCTTCTGAAGTTGCCGAAGCTGATCCTGAGCCGAGGACAGTTCGCGCGAACGCTCCTCGACACGCGCCTCCAGCGTGTCATTGAGCAGGCGCAGCTGTTCTTCCGCGATGGTCCGCTCCAGAAGGTCTGCGGCCTGCCGGGCGAGGATATCGAGCAGACGCAGGTCCCGCTCGGAAGGATGATGCGGACGATCCCAATGGGTGGAGATCATGCCGAGCAAGCGGCCGGTGCGCGAGAGAAGCGGCGTTGTCTGAGCCGAGCGGATGCCCGCGGCGCGAAACGCATCGAGGTCGGCAGTCCCGGCGATATCGGCCCATTTCTCGAAATCAGGAACAATGGCGCGCTGACCCATTTTCAGGGCTAGCGTGCAACTGCTGTAGGCTGCTGGACTGACCCACTGCCAGAACCCGACCGCTTCGGCCGGCAGACCTCTGTGCGCCAGCAACTGGAGTTGCCCCCCATGTCCCGAAGGGTCATCGGCGGGGCAAAGGAGTTGCATCGTCCCGAACTGGGAGCCGGTGATGGCAACAGCGGCCTCCACGATCTTGCCATAGAGTTCGAACCGATCATTCTCGGCGATGAGCGTAACGCTGATCGCGTGAAGCAACTCGATATCGGATGGCTCCCTGGCCGGGCCCTGAACTTGCGACCCACGCGGCAATATCTGCGGCCCTCGATAAGTGACAGTCATTATGGCTCCCATGCCGCCATCATCGGCCGCGCTTCACGCCAAAAGAGGCATATGCACGAAAAGTTCCGGTGAGTTCTGGCCGCAGACATCACGCGTCCCAGTGCCGCGCGGTCGCTACGGAAGAATCATATTGATCCAGATTGGTTCTGGGCATCTTCTCGCCTCCCGCCGGAACCCAGCCTCCCGCTTCCGGTTAGAGGTCTGTCTGCTGCGACAATCGCAGCCTATCATGCGCGTCAGGGAGAGTTGATATGGCCGCTTCGGGTCCCAAGAGTGAGGCTGCTCTGGAAAATGGTCTTGCCGATCACCAGCCCGGAGCTGGAAGTCCCGATTATGAGACGATGGTCGGAGAAGGCGGGGAGACGCAGCAGAGGTTGCAGGATGAGCGCTCCGGTGATGCCCTGACAGACAATTTCGGGCATCGGATCGCAGACAATCAGAATAGTCTGAAGGCGGGCGCTCGCGGTCCCACGCTGCTGGAAGATTTCGTACTGCGCGAGAAAATCTTCCATTTTGACCATGAACGCATCCCTGAACGGATAGTCCATGCACGCGGCTCTGGCGCCCATGGGATTTTCGAGTGCACCAAGGCCATTCCCGATGTGACCAAAGCGAGCATTTTCCAGAAGAAGGGTGCGAGCTGCCCTGTGTTCGTTCGTTTCTCGACTGTGGCCGGTGGCGCGGGATCCGTTGATACGCCGCGCGATGTGCGCGGCTTTGCTGTGAAATTCTACACGGAAGCCGGCAATTGGGATCTGGTCGGCAACAACATCCCGGTATTCTTCATTCAGGATGCCATGAAATTTCCTGACCTGATCCATTCGGTGAAAATGGAAGCGGATCGGGGCTATCCCCAGGCTGCGAGCGCCCATGACACGTTCTGGGATTTTGTATCGCTCATGCCCGAGAGCATGCACATGATCATGTGGGCCATGTCCGATCGGGCCATTCCTCGTTCGCTGCGGATGATGGAAGGATTTGGCGTCCACAGCTTCCGCTTCATCAATCAAGATGGCGACGGCAAGTTCGTGAAGTTCCACTGGAAGCCGGTTCTGGGCGTTGCGTCCCAGGTCTGGGACGAGGCTGTCAAGACGGCAGGCGCCGACCCCGATTTTCATCGCCGCGATCTGTACGAAGCCATTGCCAGCGGCGATTATCCCGCCTGGGACCTGGGCGTGCAGATTTTCGATGAGGCTTGGGCGGCAGAACAGCCCTATGATGTGCTGGATGCAACCAAGCTGATCCCGGAAGAGGATATTCCTGTCGAGATCATCGGGCGCCTCACGCTCAATCGCAATGTCGACAATTTCTTTGCCGAGACAGAGCAGGTGGCCTTCCTGCCCAGCAACGTCATTCCAGGCATCGACTTCACGAATGACCCCCTGCTGCAGGGGCGGCTTTTCTCTTATCTCGATACGCAAAAGTCGCGTTTGGGAACGACCAACTTCCATCAGATCCCGATCAATGCGCCCAAATGCCCCTTCCACAATATGCAGCGCGACGGGTTGATGCAGATGCTGGTCCCCAAGGGGCGCGCCAATTACGAGCCGAACAGCCTGAACGAGGCTGGCGAGGATAGTGGTCCACGCGTTGCGCCCGAAACCGGCTTCACATCCTTTAGCGATAATGGAGAACGCAACGATCCCACTGACAAGATGCGGATACGTGCCGAAACATTTGCCGATCATTATAGTCAGGCGCGGATGTTCTATCTGTCGCAGACCCAGAATGAACAGGCGCACATCGCATCGGCCATTGTCTTCGAGTTGTCGAAGGTCGTGATGCCTCATGTGCGGCTTCGGGTTCTCTCGCGTCTGCGCAACATTGACGAGGATCTGGCGCAACGAGTCGCCGACGGGCTGTCGATCGCTCTGCCTGAAAAGGCGCCAGCAGCCCGAGACCTTGTGGAGATGCCCATCTCTGACGCTCTTTCTATCCAGAAGAATGCCAAGGATGGCTTCGCCGGCCGCAAGGTCGGAATTCTGTTTGCCGAAGGCTCCGACAAGGCGATGGTAGAGAAGCTCAAGACGGGCGTGGAGAAAGCAGGCGGCAGCGTCTTTCTGGTTGCGCCCAAAATTGGTCCCCTCAAGGTCAAGGGCGGAACGCTCGAAGCGGACGGCAAGCTCGATGGCTCGCCCTCCGTGCTGTTCGATGCGATTGCCTCCGTGCTGATGCCGCAAAGCGCGGAAATATTGTCGAAGCAAGGCGCTGCGGTCCAATGGTTCATGGACGCCTATGGCCACTGCAAGACCATCGCCCATTGCCCCGGCACGCAGATCATCCTCGACAAAGCGGGGGTGGAAAAGGACGACGGCGTCATTCCAAACGAGATGCTGCTGGACAAGGGCCCCAAGCGGCACTGGGCGCGAGAGCCGAAAATCCGCGATCTCGCCTGAGATCAGCTAATAAGTCCGCATGCGCTCCATTAGTGCGCATGCGGACAATTCTGTGCTGAGCTGTCCGGGACGACAGATTCATTTCGTTGGCACATCCAAAGCAGCTGGCGCCGACATGAGGTCGGTGCGCGGCGCCAACATCTTAGCAGTGCTGAGGAACGCGTCAGGACGAGGAGGACCAAATGATTCAGCCCGAAGACGAAGCATGGATGCGCGAGGCTATCGCGATTGCGCGTTCAAAAGGGTCTGATCCTTCAACCTCCCCTCTGGGCTGCGTGATCGTGCTGGATGGGAGGATGATAGCCGGCGAACGCAATCAGACTCAGGAGTTGCCCGACGCGACAGCCCATGCAGAAATGATGGCGATCAGACGCGGTTGCGAGAATAGCGGTGACATGGAGCTGCGCGGCGCAACGCTTTATTCGACGCTTCAGCCATGTGGAATGTGCACGATGGCATCGATCTGGGCAAAGGTCGGAAGGGTCGTTTACGGCGCTGGAAGGCATGATGTTCATCAGATGTATTTCGAGGCAAGGCATGTCGACACGCTGGATTTCGTAGCAGAAGCCTATCGCGATGATATCTCGATAGAGGGGGGATGCCTGCGCGCGGAATGCGCTGAACTTTACTACCCGCCTGACGCAGATCTTTCGGAGGAGGAACAGGCCAACCTATAACATCATCATTTTCTGCCCAGATGGCGGCATGGCTCAATCGGGTCGGCTTGTTTCGACGATAAGCCAAGGGTATCGCGGAGCCGATGAAAGGGCCGGGCGTTGTGCGTGCGGATCAACTTATGGAGTTCTGATGCGCGCAATCCTCCCAGAGCAGCTGGCAACCTATTTTGACAGCTCGCCTGTGGCTTTGTCGCTCGGCCGCGCAGAGGGCGATCATGAGCTGCTGTTGACGAATGAGGGCTTCAGAAACCTTACCGGCTATGCGACGAGCAAGATCGTCGGCCGCAATTGCAGGTTCTTGCAGGGACGCAGCCGGAATGAAGAGGCCCGCGCGCAGATACGGTCTTTCCTCCAGGACGATGGGCAGGCGAACGTGCGGACGTCCATCGTCAATTTCCGGAAGGACGGGCGCCCCTTCGTCAATCTTCTCTACATGACGAAACTTCGCGCTCAGTCGGGCCAGGTGCGCTATATTTTTGCGTCTCAATTCGATGTCAGTCGCACCCAGCCGGATCGACTGGCGGATTATGATCTCGACCTTGAGCGTACGCTTGACCGATTGAGTCCGGTCCTCGCGGAAAGCGGGATCGTGGTTGAAGGTTCGCTGATGACAATCGCGAATACGGTGGCCACCATAGCGCAGGCCAAGCTCATATTGTCCGATCTGGACAATGGCGATTTCCTTTGAGCGGTGAGACAGCTAACCCCAGCCGGTTGCCGATCGTGGGCATCGGCGCTTCGGCGGGCGGGCTTGAGGCCCTGCGCGAAATGCTGGCGTCAGCCCGTGGCCAGACCGGCATGTCCTTCGTCATCGTTCAGCATCTTGATCCCAATCATGAGAGCATGCTGGCGCAATTGCTGGACCGCCACACGACCCTGGAAGTTCTCCAGTGCGAGGGTGGTGAGCAGATAGAGGCGGACAAGGTTTACATCATCCCTCCCGGTCGCGGCCTGGTCATACGGCAGGGCATGTTGGAACTGACCGACTTCGCGCAGCCTCGCGGTCTTCGCAGACCGATAGATGATTTCTTCATCTCCCTGGCGTCGGACAAGCAGGCGGACGCCGCCTGCGTCATACTTTCAGGTACCGGCGCTGACGGGACCATGGGCTTGCGTGCCGTGAAGGAAAATGGCGGGCTGTGTGTCGTGCAGGATCCTGAAACGGCAAAATATGATGGCATGCCGCTGTCTGCTGTGGGAACCGGACTGGTCGATTTCGTCAAACGTCCAAGCGAGATAATTCAATGTCTGGAAGGATTTTTCCAGCACCGTGCCACGGCCGAAGCACCCGAACGGGAAGCTGCGCTGGTCGCCGATCATGTCGATGATCTGTGCAAGACCTTGCGGACTGCGGTGGGCCATGATTTTTCGGGTTACAAGCGCACGACCCTTATCAGGAGGGTCGAACGGCGCATGCATGTGCTGGGGATCACGTCGGGCCACAGCTATCTTTCGCGGATAAAAAGCGACAGGGACGAATGTGAAGCGCTGTTTCGTGATCTCCTGATCAACGTCACCCGATTTTTCCGGGACGCAGATCTGTTCGAGCGTCTGAGGATCACGGTTATCGAGCCGCTGGTCGATCAGGCCGATGGCGAGGAAATCAGGGTATGGGTTCCAGGCTGCTCCTCTGGCGAGGAAGCCTACAGCATTGCGATGCTCTTCGCCGAAGCTGCTCGCAAACGAAATATTCTGCCGGCATCCGTGCAGATCTTCGCTACGGATATTGATGAGCAGATGCTGCAGATTGCGCGCGAAGGAGTATATCCTGCGTCTGCGCTTGCAGATATTCCGCTGGCGCTGCGCGAGCAATATGCGATCCCTCACGCAGAAAGGTTCACGATCGTTCCCCAATTGCGGGACATGATCCGCTTCTCCAGTCATAGCCTGGTCAAGGATCCGCCCTTCTCGCGCATCGATCTGGTCTCCTGTCGCAATCTTCTCATCTATTTCGATGATCGGCTGCAGCAGACGGTCATGCCGATCCTGCATTATGCTGTTCGGCCAAATGGATATCTGTTTCTTGGACCGTCCGAAAGTGTCGGGAGATTCGAGCATCTCTTCCCCGCGATCGATCAACAGGCGCGCCTTTTCCAACGCGCGCCTGGGCCACCCAATTATCCGATCGATCTGCCGGGTGGCGGCAGGCTTCGCGATCAACCCGCAACAGGTTCCGGCAACAGGCCGTCGGGTCGGTCGGCAAGCGATGAGACCATAGCGGTCCGTCGCCTCGTCGAGCGTTATACGCCCGCTAGTCTCGTGCTAGATCAGGATGGCGCCATAATCTCTGCCTATGGTCGGCTCGGCCGCTATTTTGATTTTCCGGTCACACGGACGGGAGGCTCGAGCGCGATTGGTCTTGCCCGTGCTGGGCTTCGCAACGTTCTTGGGCCGCTACTGCGCGAGGCGCGCGACAGTCGAAAGCGGGTCGTTGCGCGTGATGTGGAGGTCATGTCCGAATATGGCATGCAGCAGATCGATGTCATCTGCGATCCACTGACCGATGGCACGCTACTTTTCGTTTTCCGCGACACCGCACCTTTCCGCCCGGCGCTTGATCAGGATGTCGGCGAACTGGACGCAAGCGATGATCATCTCGATGCATTGGAGGACGAGCTTCGTGTCACGCGGCACCGCCTGCGTACCGCTGTCGAAGAATTGGAGACGGCGAATGAGGAACTGAAAAGTTCCAACGAAGAAATGATGTCGATGAATGAGGAGCTTCAGTCCACCAACGAGGAGCTCACAACCGTAAATGATGAGCTGAAATCAAAAGTTGACCAGCTGACTGTTGCAAATTCCGACCTTCGAAATTTCTTCGAGTCGACCGATCTGGCAGTGATTGTGCTCGATGGAAAACTTCAGATCAGAAGCTATACCGAAGCTGCGACGGCGCTTTTCCCGCTTCAGCCCAGCGACCGCGGACGACCATTGGAGGATGTCACGTCACGCCTTGCAGGGACGCTCTATCTTGATGATGCACGGTCCGTGTCAGAGGGGCATCCTGTGATCCAGAGGCGTGTCACGACCCGCGATGGCGCGAGAACCCTTTCGCTTCGAACATTGCCTTACAGAACCCAGAGCGGATCAACGGACGGCGCGACGCTCGTCCTTACGGACATCACTGACGCATTGTCTCTCGAGCGCGATCTTGCGGCCGAACGTGAGCGCCTTGGTATGGCCATTCGGGCCGGCGGCGTTGCAACATGGGAATATAATGTCGACACGGGTGAGGCGATCATCGACGACCATGGGCGTTCCATCCTGGGAATAGCGCCCGACATCGCTTCGACCGATGGTGACCGGCGCCTGGCGCGACTGCATCCCGACGACCGTGAAGCTTTCGATGCAGCATTGGCGGAAGTTGTCGCGCAAGGGGGCGATTTCGAAGCGAGCTATCGCGTCGTCGAGAACGGCCAAACGCGTCGCATCAAGAGTTTCGGCAGGATCGTGAGCGATGGCTCAGTCCGTCATCTGGTCGGCGTCTCTATCGATGTAACGTCGGAATATATGCTCGCCGAGACGCGTGAACTGATGCTGCGCGAAATGAATCATCGCGTGAAGAATCTTTTCGCGATCGTGGGCGGAATGGTCTCCGCTGGGGCGCGGATTCATGATGATGTGCGTGCCTACGCCGCCGATCTGAGGGAGCGTATTGCAGCCTTGGGACGTGCGCATTCCCTTGCTTCGCCAACGGGGGAAGTACAGGCCATCAATCTGGAAGAGTTGGTTCGGACAACCATCGAACCCTATCGGGATCATGCAGCAATCTCGATCAGTGGACCTGAAATCCTCATCGCGCGTTCCTGCCTCTCGTCCCTGGCGTTGATGCTGCATGAATGGGCGACCAATTCGGTCAAATATGGGGCTCTGGGGGCCTCCGATGGGAGATTGAACATCGTTTGGAAACTTGACCATGATCTCCAGTTGACGTGGAGCGAAACGCGCCGGGACGCACTGAGCGAGGATGGCGACGTTGGGAGCGGATTTGGCACCCTGCTGGTCCAGACATCATCCCGACAATTGGGCGGGCATGTGGAGAGAGATATTAGCGACGACATGTTCACGATAAGCCTTACCCTGCCGGACAAGGTTCTGGCCGATGCCTAAGACGATCATGCTGGTTGAAGACGAGCTCCTGGTTGCCTTCGATGTACAGGACATCATTGAAGCTCAGGGCTTTTCGGTCGACGGCCCCTACATCTCTGTTAAGGATGCTGTCGCGGCGGTCACTGCGCAACTGCCGTCCTGCGCTGTGCTCGACGTGCGTTTGCAGGATGGCGAGGTCTTTCCGGCGGCTGATTTGCTCGAAAAAGCGGGCGTTCCAATCATATTCCATTCCGGGCATGCCGACGCCTCGGATCTCAAGCGGCGCTATTCCAAGGCTGCGGTGTGCGAGAAGCCCTGTTCGCCCGCGGCCCTGAGAGATACGATACTCGAGCTGCTCGCCGAATGAGCCCAATTTTTGCGTAGCGCTCCGCCACCATTTCCGCGCAGCACCTGACCACGCGCCTCAGGCCGTCGCAAGATGTCCCTGAAGGCGGAGATTTTCAGGCGTCGTCGGGGATGGTCGGATTGTTCGTTCCTGGCGCGCCGGGCATCAAGGCTCCGTCAGCATTCCGATCCTCCTCAGGTCCCGACCGTTCGCCCAGGGCGCGGTCGTCGGGCTGCGCCTCCTGACCGTGGATCGGCTGGTTTTTGGACTGCTCCTCCTGCGTGCGCCGCGCATCATTCGCGTGGTGACCATTGCCTTGCATAGTCGTGGCCTGCGGCTGCGCGGCTGCCGCGATAGCCAGGATGAATATCCACATGATGCTTCCTCTCACTTCTCCATAGTCGCTCTAATCTCCCGTGGAGCGACGTGGTTCCGGATTTTCTCCTCTTGCAGCCCCCAAACGGGAATCATGAGCAAGCGGCACACGCTTTCTATGGCTCGAATTTGTGCAGCCGTCGCGAAGCGCCCCGCGCAAAATCGGCAAGCAATTAGGACTCTGCAACTCCTGTCCCATGCGCTCGTTTAGCGGCAGCGACTTATGTTGGAACGGGAGCTTTCATGGCCGGACGCACGCTGCTTCAGTTTTTCCACTGGTACTATCCTGATGGAGGCCAGCTCTGGGACGAGGTCGCTCAAAAAGCGGAGGATCTCAAGGAGTTGGGTGTGACGGACGTCTGGCTACCCCCGGCCTATAAAGGGGCTGCAGGCGGCTATTCCGTAGGCTATGACAGCTATGATCTTTTTGACCTGGGCGAATTCGATCAAAAAGGATCCATAGCCACCAAATATGGTGATCGCGCCGCGCTGGAACGGGCGGCGCATGCGCTGCACGACGTTGGCCTTGGCGTCATTCATGACGTTGTCTTCAATCATAAAATGGGCGCGGACGAGATGGAAACGGTCCATGTTCGCAGGGCCAATCCCGATAATCGGGACGAAGTGGAAGACCAAGCATTCCAGGCTCGCGCCTGGACCCGCTACGTTTTCCCTGGACGCCAGGGGCGCTATTCAGAGTTTGTCTGGGATGCCAGATGCTTCACCGGCGTCGACCATATTGAAGAACCGGATGAAGATGGCGTGTTCCGGCTCGTCAATGAATATGGTGATGGGGAATGGAATATCGAGGTCGACGACGAAAAGGGCAATTTTGACTATCTGATGGGATCAGACGTCGAGTTTCGGAACCGGGCGGTCTATGAAGAGCTCAAATATTGGGGCAGATGGCTGGCTGATCAACTGCCTTGTGACGGATTCCGTCTCGATGCAGCCAAGCATATCCCTGCATGGTTTTTCCGCGATTGGGTAGGGCACATGCGCGAAAGCGTCGGCGACGCGCTGTTTGTCGTCGCCGAATATTGGCATCCCGACATGACGGTCCTGCAAGCATATCTGGACATGGTCGATCGACAACTCATGCTTTTCGATGTCGGCCTTCTCCATCGTTTTCACGATGCGGCCCGAGCCGGCGGCGATTTTGACCTGCGAACGATCTTCGATGGTTCGCTGCTGCATGCCGCCCCGGATCATGCGGTAACGATCGTCGGCAATCACGACACCCAACCGCTCCAGGCTCTTGAAGCACCCGTGGAGGATTGGTTCAAACCCCTGGCCTATGCCTTGATCCTGATCCGCGAACAGGGCACCCCATGCATCTTCTATCCCGATCTTTTCGGCGCACGATATGCCGATCAAGGTGGCGATGGGCACGCGCATGAGATCGTCATCGAGCCGGTGGCATGTCTGCCTCAGTTGCTCAGAGCACGGCAACTCTATGCCCATGGACCGCAAAGCGATCTGTTTGATGATCCACATTGTGTCGGTGTCATACGCCGTGGCACCCAGGATCAGCCAGGATGTGTCCTGCTTGTGTCAAATGGCGAAGAGGCGAGCAAATCGGTCCAGCTCGGACCGGAGCATGCAGGGGCATCTTTCCATGATTTTCTGGGCCATCATGGTGAAGAGATAATCGCTGATGAAAAGGGAAGCATCATCCTTAAGGTGCCCGGCGGCTCGATCAGTCTTTGGGTTCGCACATAACGCAATTTCCGGAATTTGCCTTCTTGGCCTTCGGCTCTTCTGGCAGCCTATTTCTTTAAATACAGGACAAGGTGCATCTCGAACGAACCGAGAGGCTGGCGGCGCCGGTTCAGGATTGGCGCGATGGCGGTCAGCGTAACTCTGGCGAGTCGTCGCAGACGGATAAGCGCGTTCTGCATCGCCCGGCCAAGTGAATGCAGCCCTTCAGGCAACGAGACGGGTCATAGCCTCACCCGGCTCTCCAGCCGGCTGCCGATCTTCAATGGCATCGATGACAGAAAACAGGTTTGTCACATTCTCATCAGCTTCGAATTCCGATCGGGACTGGGCTAATTGGCCATCGTTGATCAAAGCTTCGAGCGCCGTGCGAGCACGAGCAACGCGGCTTTTGACCGTGCCGATCGCAGTGCCCATGATGGTCGCGGCTTCCTCGTAGGAAAAGCCACCCGCCCCGACCAATATGAGTGCCTCACGTTGAGGGACGGGAACCTGCGCAAGAGCGCGCACGACATCGGATAGCTCGACAATCTGCAACTGTTCCGCGGGCGCGGCAAGTAGTCTGTCTGCGACAAGATCGTCCCACGCCCCGACAAATTTGCTGCGCCGGCTGAGGCTGAAATAGTGATTGCGAAGGATAGTGAACGTCCATGCGCGAAAATTGGTGCCGGGTATGAACCGCCCCCGCGCGTTCCAGGATTTCAGCATGGTTTCCTGAACCAGGTCGTCGGCAAGATCGCGATCGCCACACAGACTGCGGGCAAAAGCTCTGAGTTGCGGCAGGACCAGCGTGAGTTCCCGCTTGAATGCTGTGTCAGTCAGCTTGTGCGGAGTCTCGGCGATTTGCGTTGCCGTCATAAGACCCTTCGTGACGATGATGTAGCGCTGTGTCTGATAACGGGGTGGTTGACGATCTGTTCCGCTGGGGTCGGCGGGCGAAGACCTGTCCGCCTCTGCGCCAGCCGCCTGTCGGCCATGGCAAGCCGGTGCGAAGCGCATGTTTACGGGGCGATCGGATCCTGCAGGGCCTCTGGCCGTTACCCCCTCATCTAACCCAGTCAGAAAAACTATTTCCAAAGGAGTCGCCATGTCGCTCAGCGACCGCACGATCGCCCTTCTCATCGCTCCGCGCGGTACGGAAGAAGTCGAATTTCTGGAGCCGATGAACGCCTTGAAGAGGGCGGGTGCGCGCGTTCAAGTGATCGGCCTTCAATCTGGCCAGGCACGCACCAATGTTCATGATCTTGATCCGGGTGGCGAATATGCCGTCGACATGACCTTCTCTGAAGCAGATCCTGCATCTTTCGATGGCCTGGTCATTCCCGGTGGCAGTGTGGGTGCTGACAAATTGCGTGCCAGCCGCGAAGCGATATCCTTTGTCGAGGCAATTTTCGATGCGGGCAAACCGATCGGGGCTATTTGTCATGCGCCCTGGCTTTTGATCGAAGCCAAGATAGCCCCCGGTCATTCGCTTACCTCTTATCCTTCGATCAGGACGGACATCGAAAATGCCGGCGGTCATTGGGTGGATGAGGAAGTCGTGATCGACGGTCAGTGTATCACCAGTCGCAGTCCTGATGATCTGCCGGCATTTTGTGCTGCACTCGTCGACGCATTTGCAAACGCGTCATCGCGTTGAACGTTTTCTGGAACGGCGGCGGACAGCGGCCGCCAATTTTTCAACAGGGTGAGGGTCGATGATTTTTCGTAAAAAGGCCATTCAGGGTCGGGCATTTGGCCAGTCCCGTGATGAGGCGATGCAGGACGCGGTGAAGATCGGAATTGCGGAAACCGCAGCGCGTGCCGCTGTCACTGCGACAGTCACCTTTGCGGTGGGTTGGCTGCTCAAGCGGACCTTCGAAAAAACGGTGGCGCAAAATGCGCAATCTGCCTGCAGGACAAAACCATCCATGGCGACGAATAGCCCTGCGGTGAGCTACAAACATACGCGAAAGCGGACTGATAGCGGGAGTCCGGACGCCTCCTGAAGAGAGACGCGCTGGAGCTTGCGAATGACCAAGGCAGCGCGATCTTTAGGGAAGGTGTGACTGCCTGCGTGCAGCTTGACCAGAAAATTTCGAGTGAGCGCATTTCTTCGGATACAAATCGGACATTGAGAAGTTATCATGCGGTAAGTCATTGACTTGCGGCCCCCCTAGCCCTGCATCGAAAGATGCAGGGTTTTTAGTGTCTGGCTTTCGATGCGACTCCCGCGTGATGCACCGGTGACCTTTTGACCGCGGCGACAGCGATCCGGTTCGCTCGGATATCGGCAGGATCGCTTGTGCGAAGCGTGAGTGATGCTTAGCACTCGACCCTTGTCGGGTGATGTGCGAATGCGTTGCTCATCCATTTTTGCAATGCTGGACATGATGATGGTGTTTGCCGACTTTCTGCGAGGTCGAAGGCGTGACCTCCTGAGTGCCCAGGATCTCGAAGCGCTTGAAGCTGCGGTAGCTGACGTGCGAAACCTGCCTCCTCGCAAGACCTTCATCTCTCGCGATCAAAATATCACCACAAGCACCTATCTCCTCGAAGGCGTGATGTGCCGATACATGGATGACCGGCAGGGAGAACGGCAGCTTGTTGCAGTGCATGTGGCCGGCGACTTCGTCGACCTTCATGGCTACCCGCTTGGTCATCTTGATCATGACCTCGCGACCTTGACCGCCTGTCGGGTAGCGTTGGTGCCCCATGTTGCGCTCGATCACCTTGTTGCGACGCGCCCGGCGCTCACGAAATTGCTTTGGTTCAGCACGCTCCTTGATGCTGCGATGCATCGCGAATGGATATTTCGCCTCGGCCGTCTCGACGCGATCGCGAGGGTCAGCCATTTCTTCTGCGAGACGGAAGCGAGATTGCGCGCGATCGGTCGAAGCGATGGATCGCATTTCACCCTTCCGATGACGCAGGCCGATCTGGGAGAGGCGTGCGGCATTACGTCCGTTCATATGAACCGGATGCTGCGGGATCTCAAAGACCGCAACCTCCTGGCGATGCATCGCCATGATGTTGAAATTCGCGATCGAAAAGGCCTGGAGCGGTTGGGCGAATTTGATCCTGCTTACCTTTTCCTCGAAGAGCAGAATTGACGGAACCGCCCTTGCCAGCCTGTCGTTGTCGGGGCCTGGAGAAGGAGCGAAGAAGATATGCCAACCCCGGGTATTCATGAAGAAGCTGGCATTGCCTCAGCCCACGCTGGATTGATCATGCTGGATGGTCCTAACGGCATCGCAATAACGCTGACAGCCAGTGCAGCGGAGGGGACGGGTCATTCCCTGTTGCGGGCCGCAGAACTGGCACGCGAACAGCTGGAAAAAGGACAAACTGAAGATTTTGCGGAAGACTAAAGATAAAATCTTATTAATTTAGATCAATATTTCATATCGTTTCGGGTTTGCTCTTTATTTTATTGTTTCCGCAATGCAACTTTAACCATCCATGCGGCTTTACTTTGCGGCTCGTGTGCTGAGGGGGGGACGAGGCCTATCTCCGTTAGAGGATAGCCGCATGAAGATCGCTCAAATCGCTCCCCTGGCTGAAAGTGTACCGCCCAAGCTTTACGGGGGTACCGAACGGATCGTCTCCTATCTCACCGAAGCTTTGGTGGATCAGGGGCACGACGTGACCCTGTTCGCCAGCGGCGATTCGCAGACTTCGGCCGAGCTTGTTCCGATCACGCCGGCGGCGCTGCGACTGACCCCGGGCATCGTCGACACGATCCCCTATCATATGATGATGCTTGATGCAGTGCGGCAACGGGCGGACGAGTTTGATGCGCTCCATTTCCATATAGATCTTCTGCATCTGCCAATGATCCAGGATTTTATTGGACGCACCGTGACGACATTACATGGTCGGCTGGACCTGCCTGATCTGCCGCCATTCTATCGCTGCTTTGGCGATCACTGCCTGGTTTCGATCTCTGATCATCAACGGCAACCCATGCCCCCGGTCAATTGGGGCGCGACCATCTACCACGGTCTCCCGGCCAACCTTCTCACCCCCAGCCTTGGCGAAAATGAAGGTTATCTCGCCTTTCTCGGGCGTATCTCGCCCGAGAAGAGACCGGACCGCGCTATTCGCATCGCAGCCCGAGCCGGCATGGAGTTGCGAATTGCGGCGAAAATCGACGCGGTCGATCGCGGCTATTGGGAGGAAGAGATCGCGCCTCTCGTCAAACTATATCCCAATATTCGCTTCATCGGTGAGATCAACGAGCGACAGAAAGCCGATTTCCTCGGTGGTGCGAGCGCCTTGCTGTTTCCGATCGACTGGCCTGAGCCTTTTGGATTGGTGATGATCGAAGCCATGGCTTGCGGAACGCCGGTCATCGCCTTCCGCTGCGGATCGGTTCCGGAGGTCATAGAGGATGGGCGCTCGGGTTTCATCGTCGACAGCGAAGACGAGGCTGTCGAAGCGGTGAAACAAATTCGTCACCTCGAGCGCAAAATGGTGCGCGGCGTATTCGACGCACGGTTCACGGCTGACAGGATGGCTGCCGATTATGCCGCGTTATATCATCGACTGCCCGGTGCGCGCACCGACGCAGCCTGGCTGCGTCGCCGGCGCGGCGAAGAATCGGAATTGCAGATCGTCGCATAGGAGCCGCCATGTCGCAGACCCAACCGCAGCCAGGGGTTTCGGGCATTGCAGGGGGACAGGCGTTGTCGCAGGCGCAAACCCAGTTCTTCATTCCTGCGACCGCCTCGTTGCATGAACGTCGCCCACGCACACTCAAGCATGGAGACAGTTTTGCTGTCTTTGATCATAGCGGCGACGCCATATCCGGGCCTGGTAGTCCCGAGGGTTTCTACCATCGCGATACGCGCCATCTTTCGCACTTATTCCTGACGGTCAATGGCATGCGCCCGATCCTGCTGAGTTCGGCGCTGCGGGACGACAATGCGATGTTGACCTGTGATCTGGCCAACCCGGACTTCCTTGGAGAGGACGGCCGCGTAGAGGTGGAGCATGACCTGATCCACCTGCGTCGCAGCCGCTTTCTATGGGACGGCGCAATCTATGAACGCATCATTGTGCGCAATTTCGACATTGTAGAGCGGCGGGTGTCGGTGGGTCTGTCCTTCGCTTCCGATTTCGCGGATCTGTTCGAGATACGTGGCATGACCAGATTGCGCCGCGGCACCATGCACGAGCCGCAGGTAGGAGACGCCGATGTCCTGCTGGGCTATCGAGGACGCGATGACCTTGAACGCTCGACACATCTCCATTTTGATCCCGCACCTGCGCAACTAACGGCGGAGCAGGCGCTATTTGAAGTCACTGTTGCCCCAGGCAGTCGATCCACATTATTCGCGCGTATCTCCTGCGAACATAAGAATGAGGTCGATCAACCCCTGCCCAAGCTGTTTCTAAAATCCCTGCGCGAGGCCATGCGTGCGCTTCAGCATGCACGACGCCGGGGTGCTTCGATGCAATCGTCCAATGACCTGTTCAATGCCGTTTCGCGGCGTTCGGTTTCCGACATCTCGATGCTCTCCACCGATACAGAATTTGGGCCTTATCCCTATGCGGGCATCCCTTGGTTCAGCACAGTTTTCGGCAGGGATGCCCTGATCACCGCCCTTCAGACGATCTGGATGGACCCGGCCATCAGCCGAGGCGTGCTGGGATATCTCGCTGCGCATCAAGCGACGGATTTCGACCCGGCCGCTGATGCCGAGCCAGGCAAGATTCTGCACGAAGTGCGTCACGGCGAAATGGCCGAGCTGGGGGAGGTGCCTTTCCGTCATTATTATGGCAGCATCGATTCCACGCCGCTTTTCGTCATGCTGGCCGGCGCCTATCTGGAGCGCACCGGGGACCTTGAATATCTCGCTGGGTTGTTACCCAATATCGAGGCTGGATTGCGATGGATCGACACTCATGGCGATCGCGATGGCGACGGCTTCGTTGAATATGGACGCCTGACGGATCAGGGCCTGCAGAACCAAGGCTGGAAGGACAGCCATGATTCCATCTTCCATGCCGATGGCAGCATCGCCAGAGGCCCGATCGCTTTGGCTGAAGTTCAAGCCTATGTTTATGGCGCGTGGCAAGCGGCAAGCCTCATCTATCGTGCGATGGGCGATCAGGATCGCTCGGAAACCTATCTTGCCCGGGCTGTCGATCTCCAGCAGCGTTTCGACGCGTCGTTCTTCGACGCGGAACTGGGAACATATGTGCTCGCGCTCGATGGACAAAAGCAGCCCTGTCGGGTTCGTTCCTCCAACGCAGGCCATGTCCTTTACACGGGCCTGGCTCGGCCAGAGCGCGCGCCCATGGTGGTGGCAACCTTGATGGCGCCCGCCTCATTTTCCGGCTGGGGCGTCAGGACGATCGCGTCGACCGAAAAACGCTACAATCCCATGAGCTATCATAATGGCTCCATCTGGCCGCACGACAATGCGCTGATTGCCGCAGGCTTTTCGCGATATGGCTTTCAGCGTCAGGCGGCGCAGATATTCGAGGGGCTCTTCGCCGCTGCAACCTATGTCGATCTCATGCGGCTGCCTGAACTGTTCTGCGGTTTCCCGCGACGACGCTCCCAAGGGCCGACCTTTTATCCGGTCGCTTGCAGCCCCCAGGCATGGTCGGCGGCGGCCCCGCTATCGCTGATCCAGGCCAGTCTTGGACTGTCGTTCGACGTCTCGTCCAGCGGAATCATTTTCCGCCAACCCACCTTGCCGACATTTCTCGACCGCCTTTTCATAAAGGCGTTGCCATTGGGCCTGGCTGAGGCGGATATCATGCTTGAGCGGCTGGGAGATACGGTGGTCGTCAAACCGCAGCATCGGAACAATCAGGTGAGGATCGTCAGTATAGCGTGATGAGCCAGTCCTGGGACCGCGCACAGCTGAGCCGGATAGCAGCGGCCGACTATTGCATCCACGCACAGGGCGCTGGTCCCGCTCAGCACATCAGCAATAAACGATCGGAATTTGGATGATTTCGCGCGAGCGTATCGACAATGGAGGATTGATCCTCTTCATCGCCATCTCGACGCTCGGGCTGGGTCTGATTGTTTCCGGTTTCATCTCGGCATTATTGTGGGCTGCTCTGGCGGCCTTGCTCTTTCAGCCGCTTTACAGACGTATCCTGTTCGACTGTCGCGGGCGACGCAACATGGCGGCGGCGTTGACGCTGCTCATCATTATCATAGCTGTCATCATGCCGGCCTTGATAATCGGGAGTCTCGTGATCGAGCAGGCAAGCGGCGTCTACGCAAAGATCAGAAGTGGCCAGATCGACTTTGCGACCTATTTCGGTCAGGTGCATGCTGCTTTGCCGATGCGGTTACAGCATTGGGTGGAGAACGCCGGTTTTGGCACGTTTGAGCGGGCACAAGCCAAGATCTCTCAGGCATTGAGCAACAGCGCGAGCATATTGACGCGGCGCGCATTGACCATAGGCGCGGACGCAGCAGCTTTCGTGCTTTCCTTTGGGGTGGGTCTCTATGTGAGTTTCTTTCTCCTGCGCGATGGGGAGGCGTTAGCATCGCAGATCATCACAAGACTGCCACTTGAACCGACCATTGCCCATCGGATTGCAACCCGCTTCGTGATCGTCGTGCGCGCGACCATAAAGGGATCGGGAATTGTCGCCCTGGCGCAAGGCATGCTGGGCGCAGCAACTTTCTGGATAGTAGGCATGCCTGCCGCCCTTCTATGGGGGGTGCTGATGGCGATTGCCGCCCTGCTACCAGCGATCGGACCTGCGATAATATGGCTGCCGGTAGCGACCTATCTCCTTGCTACGGGCGATTTTTGGCAGGCCGTCATCGTGGTTGCTTCCGGCGTCTTTGTGATCGGTCTTGTCGACAATCTCCTACGGCCCATGCTCGTAGGTCGAGATACCGGTCTGCCGGATTGGCTCATATTGGTGACAACCCTCGGCGGTATCGAAACACTTGGGCTCAGCGGCATCGTGGTTGGGCCGATTGCTGCGGCCTTCTTCCTGACGGGATGGGATATATTGGCAGAGCAGAAAGCCGCTTCCACGCAAGACTGAACAGGGAATTGTTGGATTCCGCATAGCCTCCATGAACGCAAGATCGACCCGGGGGGAACGAAACGGCGATTGCCGCATTGTCGGCGAACCAATGGCGCGCCTTGCAGGATCTTCGATGATGTTCAAATATGTTGCGATCAGGCAGGAAAAGGGCCGCTGGCATATCACCGCTGAGAGCGGGCGACCTGGCGATCCAGTCCTCAATCTCGACAACAGAGGTTATGCCTCGCGCATGGACGCCCTGCAGGCTGCGATGATCTACGCGCAGGACAATCGCCTGGATATTGTCGAGATGGCCCTTTGAGGCGACTGGAAGCCTGCCACGATCTCTCTCTCCCGCATGCTCCGGTCGTTCGCGATGCTGTCCTTGCAGACGCGAATCGCGGAAAAAACTTGAACCGAAATCTGCGGCCATATCGATCGCCAACGAGATGAATATTACGGCTTGCAAAGCCATTGGATGCAGGCCCCTCGCAGCGCGACTGTGCAACCCGTCGCCGCAGTTTGGGAGGGGGCTGCGATATGAGCCATTGTCGGTCGAACTCGTCCATTGAAAACATCAAGGAAAAGGCATGATCTTTAAGTCGATCCTTTTCTCGCGAGATGGTTGGGTGCCCAATAATTCCGCCATCCCGGTCGGGCTGTACCTCGGCGTGGAGCCAAGCGAGAGGACGGATCTGGCCAAAGCCTTCGAGGCACGATTTGCGAGCCATGGCTGGCTGCCTGAGTGGCGTGACAAGATCTATGATTATGATCATTATCACTCGACTGCGCATGAAGTGCTTGGAATGGCCTCGGGTCATGCCACTCTCGCGCTTGGAGGATCGGCCGGATTTGAAATTGCGGTGGCGGCCGGCGATGCGCTGATGCTGCCGGCCGGAACCGGCCACCGCGCAGTCAAGCAGAGTCGGGATTTCCTCGCGGTAGGCGCTTATCCTGTCGGGCAGATCTGGGATATTTGTTGCGTCTCGCCAAGTCAGAGCATGCTGGATCGAATCAGCAGCCTGCCGCCGCCCGAATATGATCCGGTCACCGGCAGCAGAATATATTCACCGTAAAAGGCGGCTCCTCACCGCAACGTGCAATGCCAAGAGACCAGAGCAAATCGGCACATCATCTGTCTGTAGCCTGACATCCTTCACCGTTACGAAGTTTGCTAACGGATTGGACCATTTCAGATCTTTGAGCGTTCATTGCGTCGAGGAGACAGGCCTGATGCAATTTTCCCCCTTAATGCACTTTGTTGAGGCGCGACCCACTCCATTGCCGCACCTGGCCATTTTCGCGGACGCCGAAGAACTGCAGCGGTCGGACGACAATATTTCTTCCCGAGCTTTAACCGGCCAACATGTCGCCATGGGTGGCGCCATTCTGTTAACGGCTCTCCTGTTCGCGCGTGGGCTAAGATGATTTCTGGTTGGAAATTTTCTGCTCGATAAAAAAGGAACGCCTCTATGTTGTGGACAATTCTTCTAGTCCTTCTCGTTCTCTGGGTTCTGGGCGCGTTCGTCATTCCGGTCGGCGGTGGCCTGATCCATCTACTCCTGGTTCTGGCCGTAATCGTTCTGGTCTATCAGTTCGTGACCGGAAGACGAGCCTGATTGGAAAGCCGGGCGCTCAAAATCAGCGATGTGAACCAGCGGAATGTTGGTGGGGCTAGGTGCGAGCAACCGACGCCCCCCAACATTCATCAACGGCAGGAGGCCCAATCACCAATATTCTCTGACCGATCGGAAAGCTTGGCCATAATGACGCCGATCTATCATTTCTCTGCATGGTCAGTTCTACACAAGTGCTTGCTACCTGAGAGCTAGCAGCTAACCCGACAGCGTGCTGCCGGCATTTCGATGGCCGGATCATGCCAGATGATGTCTGCGTGCAGTACCTGGACAGGCCGCTCCGTTGCTAATTCGTTGCGAACGGCAGTGTCAGAATTCGGCGCGCGGGCTTGGAAGTAGCGCATGATTTCTCAGCGGCACGATCAAGGCCTGGCGCAGGATCGGATTTCGCAATATTCGCCAATCCGTTATCAGCCTTCCTGACTTGAACATCCTTGTGTGGCATGCCTACCTTCTTTTTCCAGATATTTTCTTCATAACAATCCATTGCCCATGCGGTTGCAAGGCAAAGAATATACTCCATTTTTCGATGGCTCAAGCCGCAATCAATGAGTCGATTACTCAGTTTTAAGAAGATAGCGATCGATAGGCTGCCGGGTCGTCTTCCGCGCTCTCTAAACTGACATATGCGCGCTGACGCCTCGCTTAGTCTACCCAGCTTGTGGAAAGCCCTCCCGGTTGGGTAGCTCGCTTTTGCTAGACTTCGCTTCTTTCTCGGCTTTCGCGGATATGTTTCGTCCGTCGACGATCAGCGCGAGACACCGGAAATAGTGGCTCGTGCAGCCGCGGGCGAATGCTTTCGGGTGAACTCAATCCAAGGCCAGACCGAGCCGGGCTTGCCGACCATCGATCAGTCTATTTGCCTCTTGAACGAGGTTGCATCAGCCTGTGCCCACCAGCGCGCAAGACGCGGATCGCGAGCGCCATCGAGCAGTTCCCCAGGCTCAACGAAGGGATAAAGTTCATCGAAGGAACGCATCTCAACGGCACTGATCCGCTGGCGCAATCCGTCCGGCGTAAACTCGTCGGGAGAATCGAGGCCGCATGCGACGACGATGTCATGCAGTGCCGACAGGGTGGATTGCTGGAACCGGGCGACACGTTCCGCCTTCTCGGGAATCACCAGACCTCTCTGACGGGCCGGTGACTGCGTCGCCACGCCGGTTGGACAGGTGTCGGTATGGCAGCGCATGGACTGGACGCAGCCGAGCGAGAACATAAAGGCTCGCGCCGCATTGCACCAATCTGCGCCCAGAGCCGCATTCATCGCGATCCCCGCACCCGAACTGACCTTGCCTGACGCCGCCAGTCTGATCTTTCCCTTGAGATTGGTGCCGACAAGTGCATTGCGCGCAAGCATCAGTCCCTCGCGCAGCGGCATGCCGACCCGGTCCGACAATTCGGTGGGAGCTGCCCCCGTGCCACCCTCGGCGCCGTCAATCACGATGAAGTCGATCAGGATGCCGGTCTCGATCATCGCCTTCACCACAGCGAAAAGTTCATGGGGATAGCCTACGCACAATTTGATCCCGACCGGTTTGCCGCAAGAAAGTTCGCGCATCCTTCCAGCAAATTCGACGAGCTGGATCGGCGTAGAAAAGGCGCTGTGCCCAGCGGGGGAGAGGCAATCTTCGCCCATGGGCACGTCGCGGGTCTCGGCGATTTCGCGCGTCACCTTGGCCGCTGGCAATAGTCCGCCATGACCGGGCTTGGCGCCCTGGCTCAGCTTGATCTCCGTCATCTTCACTGCGTCATGGGCGGCCCTATCAGCGAAATGGCTTGGATCAAACTGGCCTTGTCGGTCTCGGCAGCCGAAATAGCCCGACCCTATTTCCCAGACGATGTCACCGCCATGTTTGAGATGATAGGGCGACAGGCCGCCTTCTCCAGTGTCGTGATAGAAAGCACCGATCTTTGCGCCGAGGTTGAGCGCCTCGATAGCATTGCTGCCGAGTGCGCCGAAGCTCATTGCCGAAATATTGAGGCGCGCCGCCTGATAAGGCCGACTGCATTGATCCGTGCCGACATGGACCCGCGTCTCTCTGGGGGCGTCACGCGACGGTGCGATCGAATGAGCGAGCCACTCATATTCGTCGGAATAGACGTCGAGTTCGGTGCCGAATGGATGGGCATCCACCTCGCCCTTGGCGCGAGCGTAGACGAGCGCCCGTTCATCATGGCTGTAGGGTCGCCCATCCAGATCGCTTTCGGCGAAATAGGCCCTGGCAAATGGACGCAACCATTCGAAGAACCAGCGGAAGCGGGCGGAGGCGGGATAGTTTCGACGCAGACTATGATGCGACTGGAACAGATCGGTCAACGCCAGGACCAGGATCGGCGCGAGCACAAGCAACAGCCACAGCGCATGGCGATGATGCCAGCCAATGGCCAGCGCTCCAATCGTGCCGACTAGCCCGATCAGCAGCAGCAGGTTTCGGGACAGCGGACGGTCGCGGGTCAATGCCGCGACCAGATTGGGTCTTTCGCTCACGAGAGAAGATTTCGGATCAGCCCGACCACATCGCGACCGCGTCCGTTCAGCACCGCCTTGGCCGAATAGAGCGCCATGCCCGCAACTTGCCCCACTTCGACCTTGGGCGGCATGACCAGTTCGAACCGATCCGTGACCACATCCAGCAGAGCCGGTCCGGGCGCGGCGAGCCAGTCCTTTACGGCCCCTTCAAGCTGGTCGGCTTGTTCAACGCGCCGGCCCCATAGACCCATCGCCTCGGCCACGCGCGCAAAATCAGGATTGACGAGGTCGGTATAGGCCTCCAGCAGGCCTTCCACCTTCTGCTCGATTTCGACGAAATCGAGTGCACCATTATTGAACACCGCGACCTTGATCGGCAGCTTCTCCTGCACTGCGGTCAGCAGGTCGCCCAACAGCATGGCGATGCCGCCATCGCCCGACAAGGATATCACGGTCCGGTCGGGGAACGCCGCCTTGGCGCCCAGGGCCTGAGGCATCGCATTGGCCATTGTGCCATGGCTCAGGCTGATGACGGTGCGATTGTGCCCGGTGGCCGCGACATGGCGCAGGCACCATACCATCGGCGATCCACCATCGGCGGTGTAGATGCTGTCGGCGGGCGCATGCCGTGAAATCATCTCGGTGAGATATTGGGGATGAATTGCCCCACCTTTGCCGATGGTCGCATGCTTGGCCTCATCCTCAACCGTTCGGGCACGATGAGCTAGGCATTCGTTGAGAAACGCGCGTTCGCTACGCGATGCTATGCGTGGCAGCAGCGCTTCGATCGTTGCAGCAACATCGCCCACGACGCCAAGGTCGACAGGATGGCGTCGTCCCAGATGGCTACCATCTATGTCGACCTGGATGATAGTTGCCTTTTCGGGATAAAATTGCCGCCAGGCAAAATCGCAGCCCAGCAGCAGCAGCGTGTCGCAGGCCATCAGCGCATGATAGCCCGCCTCACCGCCGAATATGCCGGTCATCCCGACATTGAATGCATTGTCATGCTCCAGGAAATCCTTGGCGCGCGAGGTATGGGCGACCGGTGCCTGGAGCGCTTGCGCCAAGGCAATGATCTGATCATGGGCGCCCTCGCAACCCGATCCACCGTAGATGGCGATCTTCTTGCCCTTGGCGATCTTAGCGGCGATGCGGTCGATATCCGCATCGGTCGGGCGTATGAGCGGACGGGCGGGATGAACCGCAAAGGGTGGCTCGTCGGGGGCCTTGGCGCTCGAGACATCCGCAGGCACGATCAGTACCGCCACCCCTTTCTTCGCCAGAGCGGCCTGGGCTGCCATCGCGGTCTTGCGCCGTGCCTGTGCGGGCGTCCTGATCTCTTCACAGAATACGCTGCAGCTCTGGTAGATTGACCGGAAGTCGACCTCCTGTGGGAAGTCGAAGCCCAGCTCATCGCGAACGATCTGGCTGGCAATCAGGACCACGGGCGCGCGATTGCGGTGGGATTCGAACAGGCCATTGATGAAGTGGAGACTGCCGGGGCCGCAGGAGCCCGCACACAGGGCCAATTCGCCGGTCAGCATCGAGTCTGCCCCCGCTGCAAATCCGCCCGCCTCCTCGTGGCGCACATGAACCCAGCGAATGTCGCTTTTGCGGATGGCATCAGTCACATGGTTGAGGGTGTCGCCCGGGACGCCGTAGCATCGCCTAGCCCCGGCTGCCGCGAGCGTCTCCACGATTACCTGCGCCACTGTGGTCATGAACTGTTCCCCGATAGCATCTTGAGATGCAGGGGTAAGCGGCGAGCGGCACCCATGTTCCGTTACAAATGAGTTATGTTGAACGGCGCTCGGTCGTCTGGTGGCTGCCTGGCACCTCTTTCCGTTACAACGGGCTGCCCCTCGTCAGCTGCGAGCCGATAGAAGCGCCACACGCCATCAGGCAAGCGCGACGCTCAACGGGCCATCCGTGGGCATATCATCGATAGCGCCGCACTTGGGGGCAGTAGCCAGGGCGTTGGCACTGGAGAATTTCGGCAGCGCCAGCAGGCTCAGCGCATAGCCGATGATGGCGCTACCGCCATAGCCCACAACCGGCGTCGGATAATTGCCCAGGGCAGCCGCCAGGATCGCGGCGAACCAGACGGCGCCGAATGCGACATAGATTGCGCGGCTCTGGGCAGCCCGGCGCCAACCAATGACTGAAGGGACGACGAGCAGCATCAAGCCGCCCAATACCGCCAGTCCCGCAACGGCATGAAGGTCGAACGATGAATAGAGAATCTGATCGACATAGGGTACTGCGGGCAGTCTGTCGGCACGGATCAGCGTTGCCGCAAAGCTCGCGGCGCTGGCAGCAAGTGCGGTGCACACATGTCGATCGGGGCGCATGACTGCAAGCGCGGTTAGGCAGATCACGAGCATCGCCGCCATCGCGCGATCGGGCTGAAGCGCCATTGCGACCGCAGCCGCGACGATGCTGACAGTCGCGGGGACGTTTCGAAAACGCGAAAATGCGACGAGCATTGTCGGCAAGAGGATCAGACTTGGCTGCATCGCCAATCCTCCCCAATAAACCCAGCGCGCTATTCCATCGGCTTGGGAGCCGAAAAGAGCTGTTGCCAACAATGCGCCTGCCATCATGAGGTTTGCCCCGTCCGTCCAACCTTGCCCCGATCGGGCCGCGCGTTCCAGCAGCAGCAGCAGAGTCAAGCCGATGATCAAGGCGCCCAGATTCACCCCAAGATAGCGCATCGGCGCGCCGGCGATCGCCATATAGGCAGTGCCGAGCAGGACAGCGCTGGTCAGACAGACGATGCCCAGCGCACGGGGACGACGTGTAGCGGCGTTGACGATATGCATGATGATCAATCCTTCCGGACGGGAAACATGGTCACCAACAGGCGAGGCGAAGATGGTCAGCAGGCGGGATGCGACCGCACGCGGCATGAGCCCACATAGGCTACCGAGCGTGAATAAGAGAGCCTCGCTGTCATCCGGGATGGCAGCGGCTTCGCAACGGATCGCCCATCCCCATGGCTGCAAAGGCGTGGGCAGCGTAGCTTGCAGCGCACGACAGGCCAGATCGATCAAGCGGCGACGAAGCCCTATGCTCATATGGTTGCCTGCCGGCTGCGCACGGCAGTTGTGACCGGATGACCGGGAGGATTGGCGCGGGCAAGCTGCACACCGCTCGCCGTCAACCGGTAGGCGTGCCGTGGCGGGCGGCCCGCTTCAACTGGCTGCTGCCATTCTGCTTCCAGATGTCCCTGAGCTTCCAGGCGGATGAGGAGCGGATAGAGTGTGCCGGATTTCACATCAGCGCGGCGCGCCAATTCATAACCGTGCGACCATTGGCCATCGGCATCGAGCAGGACGGCAAGTACCATCCGGGCGTGAGAGGACAAGGAACGTGTTCGAGGCATGATGAATAAATCTACCTATATAGATTTATTGTCAAGCTTCCATCGGAATGTAGCATGGAAGCACACCATAATGTTGCTTGAGATTGACCGATTGCCAATCGTCCCACTAGGTTCTCCAAACGGAATTGATGACAGGCTTTTCGCACCATCTGAGCAGGAAAAGGCATGACGGAAGAAGAAGCTTACGCGCTCAGACTGCAATCCGTCGCCGCCACCAAGCTGGCGCAGACTACGCTTGAATTTGCCATCAACATGGCGCGATTGCAGGGATTGTCCCTCGATTTGGAAGGCGCTGCCCAAGCGCATCTCAATTGTGAACTGAATCACAGCCTCGACCCGAAAAGCCTGGCAATAGAAGGTGACGCGCGCATGATTGTCGCAGAAACGCTCCTCGCTTTCGCGCGCAAGTCGGGCTGCTGATCGCCGGCCTCGCAAAAGACCTGTCGCTGCGGCTGACCAGGTTTCCGGAGAGCTTGGCCAGAGCAGCATCCGATCCATCATTTTGTGCAGCAAGGCATGTTACAGCCCTCATGCCAGTCACCGGCCCAGCTTGAAAAGCCCATCGCAAAAGCTAACGGAACGGCACAAATTGTTGCTCGTTCATGTCTCAATGAAGCCATTCGCACCTGCAGAACGCATTCCCTATCTCCATGCCCGTCGTGACCTCAAAATGGCACGGTCGGCCCATGCTTATGTGCGGGGCAACACTGCACGTTTCTACGAATGGCTGGAAGATAGCAGGCTTGCCCGGATCGTCCCGGAAGGGCCCGCGATCTGGATCTGCGGGGACTGCCATCTTGGCAATCTTGGTCCGTTAGCGGATAGCGACGGCAATGTCGCGATCCAGATACGCGATCTTGATCAGGCAGTCATCGGCAATCCCGCTCATGATCTCATCCGCCTTGGTCTGTCACTTGCGACTGCGGCGCGCGGTTCCGATCTTCCAGGCGTAATCACCGCTCGCATGCTGGAAGAGATGATTGCGGGCTACGCCGAAGCCTTTTCCGACCCGGACCAGGACGAGCGGGAGGCCCAGCAGGAACCTGATGCGGTGCGCACGGTTCGCCGCCGTGCTCTCAACCGCAAATGGCGTCATCTGGCCAAAGAGCGGCTGGAGGCGATTGAACCCTGTATTCCTCTTGGCAAGCGATTTTGGCCGCTCGATGAAAAGGAATATGCGGCCCTGCGCGATGTCGTGATCCATCCGCCTGTCAGCGCGATGATCCTGTCTCTCGATCATCGCGGGAAAGAACGCACACCTATCATGGCGGACGCTGCCTATTGGATGAAGGGTTGCAGTTCGCTTGGCCTTCTGCGGTTTGCCGCGGTCGTCACCTTGGAAGGAAAAAAGCGCACCGATCATGCGCTGGTCGATCTCAAGGAAGCTGTTCAACCTGTCGCGCCGATCGCGTCCGGAGCCTGCATGCCGGATGATCCTGCTGAACGCGTGCTGGCAGCAGCACGCGCCTTGTCTCCGCATCTGGGCGAGCGCATGGCCACAGCAAGGATGCTTGGACATTCGATCTTCGTTCGCGAACTGATGCCGCAAGACCTCAAGATCGAGGCAGAACAATTTTCTCGGGGCGAGGCCCTAAAAGCCGCGCGATATCTCGCCTTCGTTGTGGGAAAAGCCCATGCTCGACAAATGGACAAAGCGACACGCCGCACATGGCTCACGACTTTGCGCAACGGCCGGTCAAAAGGCATGGACGCGCCATCCTGGTTGTGGCGGGCCGTAGTTGCCTTGGCGGCGCGACATGAAGCAGGCTATCTCGACCATTGTCGCATTTATGCGCTGGCGCGCTGAGACATCTTTAGCCTGGGAAGGATGCTCAGCCGTGCGGACGTGCCGACTGCGCTCAGTAAAATCACACTGATCGAGATTAAAGCGACAGCGGCGACCGGGAACGCCCCTCTTGGCTAGGGATTGTCCTTCTGGCGGGACAATATTTGTCTCGAGCAGATTGGAGAGTATCATGAGCATTGAAGGCAAGGCCAAGGAAGCCGCCGGCTACGTGAAGGAAGAAGCTTTCGAGCATGGCAAATCGCCTGAAAGCCAGAAGAAGGCCCAGGAGGGTCGCGACCTTCGCAACGAAGGTAGGATGGAAGATGGCAAGCCACCCAAGACCGACAAGCCCGGCACCGGCGCCTGACGGTCCTCCGCGCGAAAATCGCCGCCCCGGGCAGGGGCGGCGATTTTCATTGGAGTGCCTCTATTTTAGCGGTTTGTAGCTGCATTTGAATTTTAACGGGCGGGCTGGCAGGCTCGGCGTCAAATGGATGTGGAGCTGCTCCCCGACCATCGTGTCGAGCGCGAAAGCCTGCTCCGCCTCATACATGTCGTCACGATGGGCGTCCTTCCATCCAGCCACGGCCTCGATCGCCTTTGCCTTCGCCCGCGACAGGCTGGTTGCCACGACGAACATGTTGCGATGCTGCTCCGCGAAGTCGGTCGGGTCATACCCTCCCAGATTGACATAATATAGCCTCTCGGCGCCCGTCCATCGCTCGGGGCGCAAAGTGACATTGTAGCCATCGGCATGATCGATCACAGCCCAGCAGTCTATGTGCAGCGTGCCTGGCGTGCCCCACCATTGCTCCCGCAATGCTGCATGGGTGTCCGTGATCGTATCAGCGACGACAAACCGCATATCGTGGATTTCGATATGGGCCCTGGGATGTTCGCCGCCCACATATATCGCAAAAAGCTTCATATCAGTGCTCCGGGCTGGTGCTCGGGTCGTACAGGCGATCGCGATGGGCGTATCGCGATCGCGCAAGCCAGGTCGGCGCCGACTACCATCCCCATTTCATGGGAGCTGGTGATGCCCTGGACAAAGGGATGGCGACCAAGAATGAAAGGCAGGCTTAGACAGAATATGCGTCGCGCCGCCGGGTCGTCAGAGACAGGATGATAGCGCTCGTCGATTGCGACACCTTTGACGCTGCAGCCTTGCGTGTCTGCGGCATTTTGGACGATTTCTTGTTCGATCAAGGTTGGGAAGGGGAATGCGTCAACATCGAGTGGACGCTGTCCGGTTGCTTCGATGAACACAGGGTAATGGTCATCTTCGCCATCAATCAACACATGCACACCGGAATCGGCTTGATGACTATCGATTCTGTAATTTTCTCCCAATGCCTTCACATCCAATTTTTTTGCCTGATGTAGTGCTATCAGGCGTTCGATGGAAAGGTGTGGCACTGTTGCATAGTCGTCGATGAATATCGGCTTTAGAAAGCGGTCAAACCGCTCGAGTTCATCTTCATCAAGGTGCGGAACGATCAGTGCCATCACCTCATGCATCCGCAAGATGGCATAGCGCCATGGAACGGTGACTTCCTTGGCGAAGTTGCGCTTGGCTTCTGCCAGGTTGGTCGCTGCCCACTCAAATGGATCGACGTTGGCGCGCTCTCCAAAATAGCGATCCGAAAACTGTTCGGGCGCGAGGTCTGCAAGCATGATGCGTTTCGCATAATCCGGGTCAGCCTCCTGCAGCTCCTGCCGGAAAAGCGCGTAGGCTCGACGGAGAATATCGCCTTCTCCATCCTCGATCAGGCTTGTGATCGCTGCTTCCGTGCAGATCGAAAGCGGTATGTAGGGGATGGTATGGTAGAAATCAGCTTCCGGAAGCAGGCCCTTGCGCGACATCATCGTTATCTGAAGCTTTTCATGGCCGGGCTTTGACCGATATGTCAAAGCTCCGCCGTTCCGGCATTCGAACTGACCGTGGGCGACAGCCAGAGCCACCGCGGCATCAATGGCCGTCAGTGAGCTTCCGCGCAGCCCAACCTTTGTAGCGGAAATTCGCTGCAGCGCGCTTGCCGGCCATGGGCTCAGATAATAGCCGGGTCGCACTTCGGGCTCTTCGGGCCACTGATGCCCAGTCGCCAGGACGACATAATCAAACCACTCGATTGACTGGGGCAAGCGGGCAGGGGCGATCATCAGCTTCAGGCTGTCTCCTTCAACTTCAATGTCGACTACCTTGGTTCGCGCGCGGACATGAACGTCGATCCCCTTCAAACGGGCGCGCTCGACCAGTTGGGTGAACTGGTCGAGAAAGAACCGGCCGAGCGCTACCCGCGGGTAAAAAGCCCGTTCGTCGACGCCTGATCGATCAATGCCGAGTGCACGAAGCCGATCCTCATCCTGGCGGCCGAGCCAATCGATCAACGTTTCTGCCAGAGGCGGAATTTCGACGCTCGCAATGTTGGACAGCATGGCGGGATCATTCCAGCCTGGCCGATATGGGGTGCCCAGACCTGGCTGAGATTGCAGTTCAAATATGGTGATATTGGCGTCAGGCCGGCCTGGTAAATTGCCTAGGGCTTCAATCAGCGCGTTCAACGTATAGATGGTGGTCGGACCTGCGCCGACGAAAGCGATTGCGGTAGCCATGTCAGTGCAATTCCCGTGGCGCCATTGAGTGCCATGGTAACTGCCATAGTTGATGCGAATTAAGCTCTTTTCCTGTTAGCGCCACGCGGTATCGGCACCGTATGAGCTCGCAGAACAGGACCTCAAAGCCCGGCCTCCCGCCCTCCGCCACGACAGATCGCCTCAGCTGAACGCCGTTTTCACCACGGATGATGCATCTAGCATGCGCGTCTTGCGCCGATATGAACTCTACCATCGTTTAAAGGCGCGCGCCGCCGCCATCGCAACTGCTCCCGCCGATCGGTCTACGCAGCTCATTCACTGGAACCAGATGCCCTTGCGGCTCGTAAATTGCCCTGTCGCCTCAGGAGGCAACCCGGACAATGTCCATCATTCCACTCAGCAAGGAGCGAACATGGCAGAGCGTCTCACCATGCAGGACCCGCGCGCGCAATATCCCAAGCCGCCATTTCCAGAGCAGCCGCAACCGGTCCCCGGCATCGCAGCAAACATGGATCCAAAGCCTGATCATGGCGAGGACAGCTATGTCGGTTCAGGAAAGCTCAAGGGCCGCAAGGCGCTCGTTACCGGTGGCGATAGCGGCATCGGCCGGGCTGCAGCCATTGCCTTTGCGCGAGAAGGCGCCGATGTCGCCATCTCCTATCTTCCAAGTGAAGAAGCTGACGCAAAGGCAGTGGTCGCCCTCATCGAGGCTGAAGGGCGCACGGCCGTGGCGCTACCGGGCGACATCACCGATGAGAGCTGGTGCCGCAAACTTGTCGATGAAACGCTCTCTGGCCTAGGCGGCCTCGACATCCTCGTCATCAATGCTGGTCATCAACAATATCGCGATGATGTGACAGCCGTGAGCTCGGAAGATTTCGACCGTACGCTCAAGACCAATCTCTATGCCATGCATTGGATCACGCAGGCGGCGGTTCCTCATCTACCTGCTGGCGCATCCGTGATCACCACCGCCTCGGTGCAAGCCTATGAGCCGTCGGCCATTCTCCTGGACTATGCCACGACCAAAGCCGGCATCGTCGCCTATACCAAGGCGCTGGCAAAGCAGCTGATCGAGAAGGGCATCCGCGCCAATGTGGTGGCGCCCGGTCCATTCTGGACCGTGCTGCAGCCCAGCGGGGGGCAGCCGCAGGAAAAGGTCAGACAGTTCGGCGAGCAGAGCCAGTTCGGTCGTCCTGGCCAGCCAGTCGAGATTGCGCCCGTTTATGTGCTGCTTGCCTCGCAGGAGGGCAGTTATATCACGGGCGAAGTCTATGGTGTGACGGGAGGCGCCGGTATCGCGTGATGCAAATAACGGCCCCGCATCACTGTGGGGCCGTTATGGCAGTGAATATCCGGGAACGTGCCTTAAGGGAATGAATTGCCCTGGGCGTTGCCGGAAACCAGCTGGAAGGGAAGCGACCATTTGCGTCGTTCATGCTACGGTTTCTAAATCTGCAATCCGCCATCGCCCCTGAGACGCTGCTTTTCACCCTTCCCAGCGCTCGGAGCGCGCCAGCCGCCGGCCCGTGGTCAAGGTCTGAATGACGAAAAGAAGAATAAGAATAAAGCCTGCTGCCCCGACAAACAGGTCGAAGCCCGACAGGCGCCCAAAATATCCTGGACCAGAACCCAAAACCATCATCATCAGCGTGAGCGCGATAAGCATCAATCTCAATTCGGTCGGGCCCGCTGCGAGATATGACAGCTTGAACTCTCCTAGCACGCGCGCAGCAAGATAAGCGTGGATCGAGAGCAGCAAATATCCAGCAAGCGCCACCATCGCGATGTCCATGGTGACGAACGGACTGAGGCCGATGCCGGCAAGGATGAGTAGGGTCGCAAGCCCATCGCAACTATGATCGATGAAATAGCCATAGGAAGGACGCTCAATGCGGCGAAAGCGAGCGATGCTCCCGTCCATTGAATCCCCAAACCATTGGACGACATAACCAACAATGGCGAGCGACAGCCACGATGTGTGTAGATTGCTTGCCACATAGCCTATGAAAATCAAACATGCACCGAACATGCCCAAGGCCGTCAGGCGATCGGGGGTGACGTACTGCGGCATTTGAGCGCATAACCAGTTCAGCAATTTCCGCTCTTTCGCGGCAAGCCAATTCTCTTGGATGCGGGAAAGGGCGGCTAAATTCTTTAGGGGAATTGTCATAGTCCCTTATGAAGCCATGAGCCTCACTGGGCAATGTGAGAATGGCGATACCTCCCGTCACTTCCAAGGCATATGCCTGATGGCAGCTTGCGACCGATTCCGTTGTTCCCAGCGCCTCTTCAAGTTTGCTTAGGGAGAATTGGAAACAGTCCGCTATCTACCCGTCACTGCAATCACGCTCGGGTTTAGCTTCGCGACTTTTTGGGCAAATTATCTGGGAATCTTCCTGCTGTCGCGGCACCGCTCGGACCTCTATCTGGACGATCACTAGTCGGAGCCGGGGCGTCGGGCTCGTCGATGTCTGTGGTACGTATGGCAGGGCTTCCGAGCCCTTCCCCAGCGATCGTTGCGCTACTATCTCCCGGCGAGACCTTCTGGGCGGCCTTCCGGTTGGTGCGCTCGCCAGCGCCGGTGTCCTCTGGACCGTCGGTAGTTTTAGGTGTCGTGGGCATCATCGATATCCTTTTTCGACTCATCGTCGAAACAAACAAAGCGCGCGCGCAATTGGTTTCACGATCGAGGCGACACTGATCTCCGACCGTCCGCTCCCGACCGTCGATCGCTGTTTGCCGGGGCGCCCGGCGCCGGCCCCCTACAGCGGTTGGTCCACTTCTAGGCGGGAACGCTGCCCGGCGCGAACCAATCGAATTGTTTGATGCCGCCACTTTTTACCCTGCCAGGATGAAGGCCCAGCCTCATCCCAGACCAGCGTCTTTCCTAGCGCCAGCTGCAAGTGCCGGGGCCTTGGCCTGAAATATGGCCGTCTGAACTTGGCCGGTCCGCTCACCGATCGCAGCCACGAGCCTGTCGCGATCATTAGTGTATATGGTGGCGGACAGCTTTGCTCGGGAGATCCCTACATAGAAGGACTTCTGATCGACCAGGTTGGTCGCTCTGCTGTCGGCATGGATGATGACGTGGTCGGCGGTCCTGCCCTGCGCCGCAAAGGCGGTATCGACATAGGCATGGGCAATATGCCGGTCGCGGGCGGAATCGAGATGGAGCGTTTCGATCTTCCCACGTCCAGTCTGGACCGTGGCGGTGCGCGCCTCTTGATCAACCGCAAGGACTTGCGCACGGGCGCCATTCACCCGCCCCGTCTCGCGGTCATTGCGGGTGAACCGGATCGTATCGCCGGCCTTGAGGTCGATCGACTGGGCCAAGAAAGCCTGAGCATGACCTGCCCCCCATTGCCGCAGGCGCCAGTCCACCGCGCGCCCATCCTCGGCCCTGAGCGTGATGGCAGCCTTGACCGGATCTATGCTCTCGACGCGATAGGCTTCTCCCCGCGCCACCCCCTTATCGGCATAGTCACGAGTGAAGCTGACGACGTCGCCCTTGTCGTAACTCAGCGGAGCGCGCGCATCGGCTCGGGTGAGCCCCTTGTTGGTGAGGCTTTCCACGGCAACGGCGGGACCGGTCAATATCTCCGATCGAGCGAGGGCGGTGCGAATGTCTGCGGTCAGCACATCGCGCCCTTCGCGCGACGGCTCGATGATGATGGTGCGGGCACGTCCTGTCTTGTCGAGCGCGGCATATCGCTGGGCGATGGCAGCAAAGCGCTCATTCCGATCCGCGTTTTCTATGACCTGCCCGCCACCTCGATCCAGCGCTGCCATGGCTTTTCTGGCATCCCCATCGATCGACGCCAGCACCGCTTCCTTGGTGGCACCATTGGTCTGTCGCACAATCTCGGCCAGCCTGGCGGTCTCCATGCCAGCGTCCTGCAATTGGGCAAAGGCCGCGCCTGCCTCGACTGAACCCAACTGCTTTACATCCCCGACAAGCAGGATGCGGGCATCATGCTTGGCTGCAAGCTCGAACAGTCGCGCCATATCGTGAGCCGACAACAGGGATGCTTCATCCACGATCCACGCGGCAGGTCGACCAATATCGCCACGCTGCGGTGATAACAGGTGTCGGGCCACGGTATCGCCATTTGTGCCCAGCGCCTGCCCAAGCACCATCGCCGCTGATGCGGTGGGCGCAAGTGCGGTGATCGACACGCCTCGCGCCGCAGCCTCACAGGCAAAGGTCGCCAGTACAGTCGTGGTTTTGGCCGTGCCGGCATAGCCCTGCAGAGCCGTGATCCGGTTGCAACTGTTCAGGAGGTTCTGGGTGGCAGAGCGCTGATCGGGGTTCCAGCCGAAACCTGCGCGCTCGGCTTGCGCTGCAGCGTTGGCAACCGCCTTTGCGGCCGCAAGTGGGGATGCGATTGGGGCAAGTCCCCCACGCCCGTCCGCTTCGATCCGCAGCATCCTGGTTTCGGTCTCGACATTCTGCCGGGTGGTGAACCCGGAAAATTCGGCGCCGCGCCGGTCGATATAGACACGTTCCAGCAAATCCCCCTTCTTCGTGGCCAAATCGATTGCGGCCCCGATCTGCTCGTAGCCGATCCGGCCCAGCCCGATCCGTCCAGCCTCCTGTCTCAACGTGGCCTCGGAAAATAGCGACTGCCGCTCTCCCAGACTGGCGGCGGCATGGGCGACAGCGCGGGCTGCGCCATTCTCGCCCTCAAACGCCATCCTGGCGCGATGAGAAGGATCGGCCATTCTGGCCTGGTCCCGAATTCCGGGGCCGAGAGAACGACCGAGACATATTCGGCACCGGTCGACTGGGCGAATTTCCTCCAGCCAGCACCGAGCTCGAAACCATTGCTGCGGCTGATGATCCGGTAATCGGGCTCCGCCTCCTTCGATTTGCGGGCGTTGGGCACAACGGTGATGGGGGCACTGATGGTCAGGGTGGCGAGCGTGCCTTCAAGGCTATCGCCCTTGACGATGAGGTTCGCGACGATGGTAGCCATGATGTGATCTCCTTGTCTGCTCGGGACCATTCCCGATGTCCAAGCCCAGGGGGCAGCTGATTACCGACGTCACGGATGGCTATGGCATCCGGGAACCTCCTCGCGGGGTTGACGGCATGAGGTAATCACGCTGCTCCAAGGCCAGGATGAGGGAGAATGGGGCTGGGCAGACAGATGGCGTCAGGTCTGCCTTCACCATGCTCCGAGCCAAGATCCACAGCCTGTGGCACTCTCACAGCAGTCCTGAGAACCCGCGAGTGGACCTGGTTCGACTGTTGGGACAGGAGGGCGGCATGCTGGCACCAATGCAGGGATGATGCGTTTCTGGGCTATCTGATGTTGGGAGATGAGGATATGCCTGCAACCTCCAAGGCGCAGCAAAAGGCGGCCGGTGCCGCTCTTGCCGCCAAGCGCGGCGATCAACCCAAATCGAAGTTGCGCGGCGCTTCAAAGCAAATGGAAGAATCGATGACCGAGAAGCAGCTCGAGGAATTTGCGAGCATAGCTCGCAAGAAGCTGCCCGCCAAGAAAGGCTGACATTGGCCGGTAACGACAACCAGGCGCTGATCATTGCCTGCCCGATGTGCGCGGTGCTCAATCGCGTGCCATCGTCAAAATTGGGTGTCGGCGGGAAATGCGGCAAATGCGGTGGCGATCTCTTCGCGGCGGCGCCGGTCGCACTAAGCACCAGTAATTTCGATGCGCACGCCTTGCGATCCGATATCCCGTTGCTGGTGGATTTCTGGGCAGACTGGTGCGGACCTTGCCGGCAGATGGCGCCAGCCTTTGCTGCGGCCGCTCCGCAACTGGAGCCCTGGTTGCGGCTCGGCAAGCTCGATACGCAGGCCGACCAGGCAATTGCGGCGCGCTATGCTATCCGGACGATCCCGACAATGCTGATTTTGAAAAAGGGCAAGGAGATTGCCCGAGAATCAGGCGCAATGCCGGTACAGGCAATTGTCCAATGGGCACGGCAAGCTTTGCGTCCGGGCTGACAGGCGCGATCCACTTGTGCCTCGGTTATCATAAAGACCGTGCGGGCGAAGATATTGATGGCGGGTAAAGTCGACAAAACTGCAGCTCGGTCAGAGCCTGGACGCAAAGCCGGCAGCGCCCGATTTCTTCCGTGTAGATGTCTGCTACCGAGGGCCTGTCCTGTGCCCCGTCAATAGGCCCCCGCCAGACATGCTGGCAGGGGCCATGAGGCCCAGGCCATGGAGAGATGTCGCTACTCCATCTCTTCATTGTCCGAAAAGATATGCACGGCGTGCGAAGGCGGCATCACGTCAGTCCTTGTCGAGCGCCTTGGCACTCGAGAGATGCTTTTCGACCACAGGCGCTATTTCCCCAGCTGCCTGCTTGAGCGAGGCGATCGTGCCGTCCGCAGCATATTTGCGCATCAGCTCAAGAGCGTCTTCATGGGCATCGACTTGGCCATCAATATATTCCTTGTCGAACTCAGTGCCCTTGAGTGCCTTCAACTCCGCGAGATCCTCCGACTGATCTTTGGTCAGCGTGGCATTGGGCGTTATCGCGGGACTGGCCGTCTTGGCTGCGGCCTTGATCTTGGCGGTCGAATCCGAGTGGGCGGCGACCATCATCCTGGCAAATTCCTTCACCTCAGGAGATTGGGCATTTGTTGCCGCCAGCTTTGCGGCTTCGATCTCGAAGGCGTCGCTCTTGGCGGCCGCGTCCGCAAATTCCTGGCCCGTCGGCGTCGGCATGAGAGCCTGCTGGGCATTGTCGATTGCGTTGCCGGTGGAATTGACGGCCCCTGAAACGGCGGCGCCGGTATCGTTCAATGCGTTGTCGGCCTTTTCTTCCACTTTCGCGCTGCAAGCACCAAGCGCGAGGGCCGCTATCGGTGCGACGCTCATCCACAGATGATTTTTCATGACATCCTCCTCTTTGGATGTCGCTCGAACGTCCGATAGCCGACCGCCGTTCCGCTGACGGGGGCGATTCAAAGCATGTTCTGAAAATCCCGGAAAATCGATCTGCTCACTGCTTCACCGACGAAGAGACCGAGGCGAAGCAGAGATAATGCCATGTTCAATGGCGCGACAAAATAAAAGCCCGCCCGGTTTGCGCCGGGCGGGCAGTAGCAGGCTAAAAGCCTCGGGTCGCTCATGAGCAGATACAAGCTTGCAAGCGAGTCGCCTTGTAGGAATCCGACAAGTCTTGGATACTTTCCGTTAGGGAATGCTTGTCTTTCATGCGTCAGCCCGCCTTGCAGGAAAACGGCGCTCCCAGCGATGCGCCAGGAACTTGCCGGTCCCAAGATCAATTGATGCGCTCAATAGTGGCAAGGCTGAGGCTTCCCTACCATGAAGATTTTCACCATCGGCTATGAGGGGGTGACCCAGGAGCAACTGATCGACGCGCTGAGAGCGGCTGGCGTTGAAGTCCTGGCAGATGTACGGGCCCTACCCCTGTCGCGCCGCCCGGGATTTTCGAAGAATATCCTAGCGGCCGGTCTGCGAGAGGCTGGCATCGACTATGTTGGTTTCAAGGCACTTGGGACCCCTGCGGCAGGTCGCGAAGCGGCGCGCAAGAGGCAGCACGCGCGGCTGGCGGAAATCTATTCAGGTCAGCTCGAACTGCCCGAGGCAATTGTCCAGGCAGCGCAACTGGTCGAACTGACAAAGGGGCGTCCTACCGCCTTGCTCTGCTTCGAGCGCGATCCGGCAGGCTGCCATCGGACCTTGCTGCTCGATGCCGTCCTGCCACAGGCTGATCGTGTCGACCTCTATCCGGGCTGATGGCCGGATCTGCTGCGAGAACCCCGCCGGCGCGATGTGGCGTAAGCTCCGGCGGCCCGGTGCGGCGCCGAATTTTAGAGATTATCCTACTCGATTTCGGGAACCCCAGCGGACGGGCGACCTTATAGTGGCATGCGCACCGCATCATCCCTGTCCCTGACATTTGATTGCTGGAGCCTTGGGCTTGAGGCTTGGTCCGTCATTGGCATGCGGCTTCCCCGCCTGATGTCCGGAAACGCTTCAGCCATGGCCGAAGCGCAGTTGATGGTCAGAGAGAAGATGGAGGCAGCAGCGCTGCTCCAGTGGAAGTTCATGACCGGTAGCCTTGGCGCCTCGGCCCCTGCGATGATGAGCGCATCAGTTACCCATTATCGCAAGGCGGTTCGCAAGAATCGGCGGCGATTGGCGCGGCCCGCTAGAAAATGAGAGTGCGGCGGTATTTTTTGCAATCAGTATGAAGTGCGCTCGACCACCGCTGGCATGTTTGGCAAAACGCTCCCTCCCCCAGCGAAAGAGGATGCCATGACCGGAAATGAACTGATCGAAGCCGTTGCTGTCCAGCAGGGCGTCACCAAATCGGAGGTGAAGAAGATTATCGACGCAGCCTTGGCCGTTATTGCGGACGCAGCAGCCAAGGGCGAAGATGTCTCGATTGCAGGCTTCGGCAAGTTCAAGGTGAAGCAGAGCGCGGCCCGAGAGGGCAAGAATCCCCGGACGGGCGAGCCGATGACGATCCCGGCATCGCGCAAGGTCGGTTTCCAACCGGCCAAGGCGCTCAAGGACAAGGTCAACAGCTGATAGCAGGCGCCCCGGCATTTTGAAGCGGCGTGACAGTTTTCGTCCGTAATCGATGATCGCGGCGCGCCCTGTATCGGCACGTACTGATAGGACTTCCGGCGAAAGGCTGGCAATGCTGGTTCCAGCGCGCGCTGGATGAGGTTGGACCTCGCAAGAGGCGAGGCAAGGGCAGTTCCGGCTGGAGCGGGATAAGGTCTTGCCCCGCCAGCCTTGAGGCAGGTCGCTTCGCTCTGAAAGGCAGGCGGGGCATCCAGCAGATTGGCGCAGTCCTTGCCGCCCCGTTGGATAGATTTGACTGTTAACAGCAAAATCTGAATAAAATCTGCAATGGCCTGAGGCCATCGAGTCAACCTCAGCCGGCCACCCACTGCAGGCAGGCTGAGGTCAACCGAGAGGGTCGAAAAACCCTGCACCGGTTGATGCAGGGCCAGTCGGGTCGCGCAAGCCGCGGAGACTTGCAGGGGGATAACTGCTTGGTCGATCATTGTTTCCACGAAATAATGACGCAATCGAAATTTATCCGCGATGTGCTTTGCCACCATAGCTGGCCCGAGTCGGGAAAGGCGAAATATGCGGGATCAGGTCGGGAACAGAATGGCTTGAGGGAAGGCCGCCGCGCGCGGCGGCCGCGATTTTTTCTGGGCGCGTCAAGCCATGGGCAGCGTTTTTGCTGCCCATGGCCATTTGATCAGGCTGTGCTGGCCGTCGATCTTGGACGAGCGGCAGGCGACTCGACCTTTCAGGCGCCGTGACGCGCCGTGCTGATCCCGCCCAAACCACCGGCAGGGCGGGAATTAGGGGGGGCGGCAGGGTGCGAGCGGAAAGGCGCGCTCGAGCGGGCGTCGGCACCGTCAGGGCGCAATGGCAATGGAGCAGCTGCGCAGCAGGTTGCCACCGGTCGCGACGCGCCTAGCAGGTAGCGCCGGCCACTCCCGATTTTGAGAGGAAGCGGCCAGACCTACGCCGCCGCGCAGGCGCGGCGTCCGCAGCCCCCTTTCCTTGCCACCGGGATCGTGACCGCGAGGCATGAGATCTGGCTCGAGATCGGGAAAGCGAAATGAAGCTTGGCCGGCGATGGCCGAGCCGCCATCGATCGCCTGTCACATCATTGTCACAAAGCATCTTGAAACCGGCGGTCATTCGGGCAGAGTTGCGCCACGGATCAGGAGAGTCCTCCCGCTTCGGGAACAGAGGTTGCAGCCAAAGGCAGACAGAAACGCTCGCGGCGCGGCGTGAGGGACGTCGCCAACGGCCCGAGCCAGGAAAAGGGCGCCTTCATGACGTAACGGGTTGGGCCCGCCGGCATGGGCGCAGATCCCAAGTCATGAATCAGGAACAGATAGAGTCGCTCAGCAAGACCATTCTTCGTGCCCTGTCCGCAGACGCCCTTCATGAGGCGATGGACAGGATCGCCATAGCGCTGGGGTTTGACCGCTTTGCCCTCAGCGTCGACGTCGGCCTTGGCGGACATTCGGGCACATCAATGCTTGTGCACAGCTACCCGGCCAGCTGGGCGGATATCTATATCGGCTTCAACCTCGCCCAGACCGATCCGGTCCGAAGAGCCGGCGAAAGCAGTTTGTCGGGCTTTCGATGGCGCGAAATCGAACATCTCATACCGATTACGCCGATCGAGCGGGTCACCTTCGAGACCGGGCGCAAACATGGCATGGTCGACGGCTTCACCGTCCCGCGTCACCTGCCCGGTACGGTCACAGGCAGTTGCACGTTCGTCACCGCCACAGAACGCCCGCTCCCTGAGAGGATGCTCATCATCGCTGACATATTGGGCGCCATTGCCATCGCCCAGGCGAGCCGGTTGTCGGGGTGGCGGCGCCCCATCAAGAAACCGCGCCTCACCGATCGGCAACGCGACTGCGTGCTCTGGGCGGCGCGGGGCAAGACCAACTGGGAGATCGGTCGGATATTGGGCATCAGCAAGGAGACGGTGATCCAGCATCTTAAGGAAGCGCGCGACCGCTATGATACGAGCAACCGCGCCTCGCTCATCCTTTATGCCCTGTTCGACGGGCTGATCAGCTTTTCCGACATATTCCGCTGGCGCGAGCGGGTCTGATCGACCGCACCGCCGCGCGATGCGCGCGGCGGTGCCATCCCCCTTTCTGGGTATAGGCGGGGTCGGGCTGCGATGATGTTATGCGTGCATGTTCAATCATGACAGGAAAAGCACATGCCATCCCCGATCATCCAGGGCCCGCATATCGACCAGGATATGGTGCTCCGCGCCATGTTCGAAGCGCGCAAGCGGGTCTTCATCGACCTGCTCAAATGGGATCTTCCGGTCCTGGCCGACCGCTATGAGGTTGACCATTTCGACACGCCAGACGCGCAATATCTGGTGCTGACCGATACGGAATTGCATCATCGCGCCTCGACACGGCTGCTGCAGACAAACCGGCCCCATATCCTCGCGGACATCTTCCCGCATCTGTGCGCTGGTCCGGTCCCGACCGGCGACCATGTCCGGGAGATCACCCGTTTCTGCCTTGATCGCGACCTCAGGGCCGCTGAGCGGCTTGACGCGCGCAACCAGCTCGTGATCGCGCTTGTCGATCATGCCCTGGCCAATGGCATCGGCTCCTACACCGGCGTCGCCGAGCGCTCCTGGTTCGCGCAGGTCGCGACATTCGGCTGGCGATGCGAAGCGCTGGGCCAGCCGGTTCGGCATCGAGATCAATTACTCGTCGCCCTGCACATCCATATCGATGCAAGCACGCCGTCCATGCTTGAACGGGCGGGGATCCATGCCTCGCTTCAATATCAGCTGAGCGCCCCACGCCATGGGAGGCGCGCATGATGCGCCTACAGGCTTGCGACATTAGCATGCGCGAGACGCTGCTGCGAGACGGCTACTGCGTCATCGAGGATGCGCTGCCGCCAGACGTCATCCATGCGCTCAATGCAGATCTTGAACCCAGTTTTGCCGCCACCCCGCTCTGCCAGGGACGCTTCTATGGCGAGAGGACCAGGCGTTTTGGCGGCCTGCTCAAGCGCTCGCGCCACGCGCAGGCGCTCGTCCTCAATGCGGCGGCGCGGCTTGGCCCCTATCGCCGTATGGAAACCGAATTGCTGGCCGACGCCCCAGCCGAAATCGAGCGGATCGACCAATTTGCGCGCGCCGGGAGATGGCAGGCGCTCAAGGCGCTCCTGGAGCATTATCATGAGCGCCGGCGCGCGATCGCGTCGCAATTGGCCCAGGCGGTTCGCGACAGCTGATCGCGCAATCGACGGGGCCAAGGTCAAGGCCGGCACGATCATCCTCGCGTCTCCAATCCCGACGCCGATCATCGCTGGAAAAGCGTTTGGAATTGCAACGCAATATCGCCTGAGGGAAGATGCCCCCACCCCGAAGGCCGAGAGGTTCCAGACGCACGCATGACCGAGACGCAATTTGATCGGCTGACGCCTCGCGAGTGCCAATGCCTGCTGATGGTGCGCGATCTCAAAAGCTCGGAGGATATTGCCCGCGCCCTCAATATCAGGCCCGGCACCGTCAACACCTATATCCGCGACGCGGTCGTCAAGCTGGGCGCGCGCGACCGCCGGCATGCGGCCCTGCTCTATGCCGAGCATCTGTCCCGGATCGTGCCGCCATCTACCACTAGCGCCCCCGAGAAAATAGGGGGCGATTTGATAGGTCTAGCCGATCAGGCCGATCCTGCAGCAGCTGTGCCACACGCCCAGAACGCCATCGATCGGTCCAGGCCGGAGGATGGTCTTGAGGGCGAGAGGCGGTCCGTCACCCCGCCTCGCGGGCAGGTCAATCTCGGCCTGCTCGTGCGGGAAATTCTCGATGGAACGAGACCGGACGGGATGACGCTGGTTACGCGGTCGCTTCTCACTCTAGCGGTCGCGATCGCGATCGGCTTCTGCTTCTTCGCGATCAGCGCTGGCCTAGGCATGCTATTCAGCATTGCCGATTTTCTTCGCCGCCTCTCCCACTGAGCCTTCCCCACACCGGCATCACAGCAGGTGCGCCACGATACTGGCGCGAGGAGAATGCGCATGTCCAAGCCGACCGACCATCCGCTCCATGGTGGCAATCATTGAGATGCGCCGTCGCCGCGCTGATCATGCCGCGCTTGCCCAATCGGCTGAACCGGCATGGGATATCATGCTCGACATCTATGCCTGCGCAATTGAAAGGATCGACCTCTCTGTCACGGCGGTAGGAATTGCCGCAGGGATTGCGCCGGCAACCGCGCAGAGATGGATCAAGAAGCTGGCAGCGCTCGGCGTCATTGAAAGGCTTGCCGATCCCCGTGATCGCCGCCGCAAGCTGGTGAGGCTATCCCCGGCAGCGCTGGCGGCTATGCACCATTGGCAAACTGAAGCGCGCGCGATCTTGGAACAGATCGTACGTCGTGAAGAGCCATCGTGACGAACGGCCGGCCCCTGATTGCAGCCGCCCTGCGGACTAAGCTAGGATAGGATGATGCGGACCGATCTGGATCATTTGCCCGGCGACAAACAGCGCGAGCTCGAACGGGTCGTGCGGATCATCTTCGAGGAATTCGAGGATGCGCTGGCGCTCGCCAACCATGGCTGGAAGAAGCGCGGCCGGATCGAGAAGATCATTCTTTATGGCAGCTATGCCAGGGGCGGATGGGTCGACGAACCGCACACCGCCAAGGGCTATCAGTCCGACTATGACATCCTCATCATCGTCAATGACAAGCGGCTGACCGAGCGGGTCGATTATTGGCTCAAGCTCGAGGACCGCTTCAACCGCGAACTGGCGATCACCCACGCGATCCGTACCCCGGTCAACTTCATCGTCCATACGCTGCAGGAGGTGAATGACGGTCTGGCCCATGGCCGCTATTTCTTCATGGACGTGCGCGAAGACGGCATCGCGCTCTATCAGGTTGAAGACAGCGAGCTCCATGTTCCCAAGCCAAAGACGCCCGACCAGGCGCTTGCCATGGCACAGGAATATTTCGAGGAGTGGTTTCCGGCCGCAATGAAGCGCTTCGAGGGAGCCAACTTCTATCTCAATCAGGGCTACACCAAGGATGCTGCTTTTGACCTTCATCAGGCCACAGAACGGCTATACCACTGCATCCTTCTGGTCACGACTTTCTACACGCCCCATGTCCATAATATCGGATTCCTGCGCACACAGGCGGAGCGGCTGGATCGCCGGCTGGTCGATGTCTGGCCGCGCGAGCGGCGCATCGATCAGGCACGCTGGGAAAAGCTCAAAGAGGCTTATGTGAAGGCCCGCTATTCCAAGCATTACAAGATCAGCGAGGCGGAACTCAGCTGGCTTGGCAGACAGGTCGAGGATCTGGGCCGTGTGGTGCATGAAGTCTGCGCTGAACGGATAGCCGAGTTGAAACGGACTGCCGGCGTTATCGCCTGAACATCCAGGACCTGATCATTCGGGCTGTTCGCCTTGCTTGCGGATGGCGTCGGCAATGATCATGGCGAGCGACTCCTCCGCACGGACACGGGCGCCTAAATCCTTCGATGTCAGATCCTGCCGGATCCAGATCGGGGCGCGTTTGATCACGGCGAGAATGGCGGCCTGTACGAATTCACTCATATGCGCGCCTATGCCGGGCCTTGGCTATCGAGGCAACGCATCGGTCTCACACATCCGTGCGGCGCGGCGATGCGGGTGCAAAAAACATGATCCACTATAGTGAGTGGGCCGCCGCCGGACACGGATACCGCGCTTCTTGCCTTTGCTATCCCCGATGTCTCAACGTCATGTCCCTGCAGCGGAAAGAAGATTGCACTCAATATGCGCCGATTGGCTGTCCTTTGCGCTAGCCAATTGGCGACTGAGAGAAAGCGCAGGCCGATAGGTACTGGCTCTCAAACCCTCAGCTGCACATCATCGACGGTTTGGCCAACTGGCTTCGACCGCGGATCTCAAGAGCTTCGCTCCCTGCACATTAGTTGCCCCGGTAAGTCGAGTATCCATAAGGGCTGACTACCACCGGGACATGATAATGGCCCTCTTTGTCGGCAACGCGGAAGGTCAGGACAATTTCAGGAAAGAAGGGATTTGCAGACGCATCGGGATATTTCGACATATCGAATTCAAGGCGGTAGACGCCCGTGTCGAACAGGCCGCCATCGTCGAAGCTACGAACACGACCATTGGCATCCGTCGTTGATTTGGCCACTTGCTGCCAGACGCCATCCGCCGAGCGCTTGGACAGTGCAACAGGCACGCCCTTGCCGCCGGTGCCACGTGCAAGGTCGAGCACATGCGTGGAAATTTCAGCGGCGGTGGCCGGGAAGACGCTGCACCCATAGATTGAGGCGAATACGACCAAGGTAGCTAGTTTCATGGTGACCTCCCCGAAAAGCGATGCTCTTTTCCAACATACGTCCATTTGGCTCACGTCCTCCCGCCCGATGCTCAAAGCGGGCTGAGTGCGTCCAGTTCCCGCTATGAGAAATGCCGAAACGCGCCATCATTGGCGGGTGATGCGTACCAGATTCCAGTCATATCCCAACCGTTTGACGCGCTCGGCAAGCTCGGTTTTCATCTGGTCCGAAGGATGTTGGTCACGGGTCAGTACCCACAGATAGCGGCCGCTGGGTTCTCCGACGATAGACCAGCTATAGTCATCGCCATGATCCAGCACCCAATAGTTGCCATAGAATGGGCCGAAGAATGATACCTTGAGCTTGGCGTTGCCGCTACCCTCGACCAGCTTGGCCTTGCCGACAGATTCCTTCCATTTCGATCCCCGGCGTCCACGGTTGACGACCCGGACGGTGCCGTCCGGATTCATCACATAGTTGGCTGTGACGCCGTCCATGTCCTTCTGAAAAGGTGCCTCATATCTGAATTGCTCGAACCAGAGCCCCATATACTGTGCGAGGTCGACGGCTTTGGCGGGGGCGGGTACATTAACGTTACCGACTGGTCCGGGCCGCTGGATGAGCGCGCATGCGCCTAGTAGAGTCGTGGCAGCCAGCAGGCTGCCGATAATCAATTTTCTATGCATCTTGCTTTCACGATATGTTGGAATTTGCCTGCTATACGCACCGAATGTTGGATGTTTCCGTGAAGGAGGGAGACGCGCCGCTCGTACCACTTTAGTCTGGCAGCCGGACTCCGTTCCACGCGAACAGCCCGCCACTGTCTTGCGGTGTAAGCCCATCGAGCACATCGAGCAGCCGCTCCGCAGCATATTCCGGCGTGAAGATTTTTCCGGTCGAAATGCGGGCGGTGAAGGGAGCGGAAAGGGCGCTCCTTACGGTGCCGGGATGGAGGGCAGCGGCGATGGCCTGGGGATGTGTCCGACCCATCTCGATCGCGAAATTTCGGATCATCATGTTCAGTGCTGCCTTGCTTGCCCGATAGGCATGCCAACCGCCAAGCCGGTTATCGCCGATCGACCCGACCTTTGCTGAAAGCACAGCGAAGATGGCGCGTCGATCTTTCGCAAGCCGTGGCAGGACATGTTTGGCGATGAGAGCGGGGCCGATAGCATTTATCAAATAGCTTCGCGCGAGTGCTTTGGCGTCCAAGGCACGCATCGTCTTTTCCGGAGCGATTGCCGCCGCCTGATCGTGCAACATGCCGGTGCAGACAAATATCAGGTCGAGCGAGCTTGGCAGAGTTGCTGCTGCCGCCACAATCGACGCCTCACTCTCCAGGTCGAAGCTGAAGGGCACGCAGTTCGGGGCTGGAACAGATCGACCTTTTCGCGAGCCGGTGTGGACCGAACTGAACCGACCACCTTGCGCGAGACTGAGCGCAACGGCCTGGCCGATCGCGCCACTCGCGCCGAATATCGCCGCCGTTGCGGGCCGGGCCAGAAATTTGCCTGTCTCATTTTGCAAAGCGCTCATCGTTCGACGGCTCCATTGACGCTAGCATCGATCGGTTGCGACAGCATTGCGTCAGCGAGCAGGACGCCCGAAAGCCATGCGCCCTCGACCGTCGGTGAATGACACCAGTCTCCACAGGCGCCCAAGCCTATGCCTGGATTCCAGATGATCCTGCTCGACTGCGCATAGGGCTGCGAGAACCGCCAGCGATGGGCCTTCAAAAATGTGGGGGCAGGGAGCCTGATCTGGAAAAGTCGCGCAAAGGCGTCGAGAAGATACGCGGCAACCTCAGGCGGCGACCATTCCAGATGATCCTGGGACCAGTGGCTGTTGGCGTGCAATATCCAACATTCACCATCACCCCTTTCAGGTTTGGACCTGTTGCACGCAACCATCGAGAAAATATCGACGTTGGTAGCGAACGGCGTTGGTACATCCAGTTGATGCGGAAATTCGACCATAACCGCCCAGCAAGGTGAGGATCTAACAGACGCGGCCTCGCGCGCAGCTTCGAGATCGTGAAGAGACAGCAGTGGTGCCGCCTGCTCAGCCGGAACGGCGATCACCACCGTGTCGAATGGACCTACGCAATCTCCCTCTGCCTGGATCATCCAACCGGCATCTTCCCTGACAAGAGATTGAACCCGGAACTCAAAATGGACGTCAAAACGCCGGCTTTGCTCGCGAACCAAGGTGGCCATTGCAGGCACGCCTACCATCGCATTCCCTGGGCCGTCGCTCCAACGCGAGGCCCAGCCAGCCTTTCGCCAACGCCCGACTTCAGTTCGGAATCGGGGATCCCTTGCCGTGAACCAAGGCGCTCCTAAATCCCATGATGATGATCCAATTGCGACCGTTGTGAGCCTGCCACCGGGACGATGCCCCTTGTCGACGAGCATGATTTCACCGCAATGACGCAGCCGTCCTGCGCAGGCCAATCCTGCAATGCCAGCCCCGATGATGCCAATGCGAGGCATTTTATTGAGACTGCATGAGTGTCATGATCTCCCTACGGCTTGTGGGAGCATCGCGGAAGCAGCCGAGCATCTTGCTCGTCGTCATCGTTACGCCATGGGTACGTACACCGCGGCCGGTCATGCAACCATGACTTGCGTTGATGATGACAGCGACCCCATGGGGCTTGAGATTGTTCCAGATACAGTCCGCAATTTGAGCGGTAAGGCGCTCCTGGACCTGGAGGCGCCGGGCATATCCGTTCAGAACACGGGCCAATTTGGATATGCCCACGACCCTGTCCTTGGGAAGGTAGGCTATCGAGGCGGTTCCCGTGATTGGCGCAAGATGATGCTCACAGTGGGACTGGAAAGGAATGTCACGCAAGAGGACTATTTCATCATATCCTCCTACCTCATCGAACGTGCGAGAAAGATAGGTGGCTGGATCGATCTCATATCCGTTGCAATATTCTTTCCATGCACGCGTCACGCGCGCAGGCGTATCTCGAAGGCCTTCACGATCAGGATCGTCGCCCGTCCATCGCAGAAGCGTTCGGATAGCATCGTGAACTTCTTGGGGAGCTGAGAGAGGCTCTGGACCGCTTTTCGAGCTATCCTCATCGATAGGGACGAACCCGGCAGTAACGAAATTCATGACAGCTCTCGAATAACTGGCCGCCTGCCCCTTGCAAGCGATGCGAAGAGGACATGCTAGTCAACTGAACAGGGCTCTGCGATATGACCAAATGGGAAGGAGTTGCAGTGACCAGAATATCGGATCCCAATTCTCTGATTTGCAACAGCCAGGTAGCGGCCGTGGTCAGCGATCCTCGGCGCGCGGACAATCCTATCGTGGCCTGCAATCCTGCCTTTGTTGAGTTGACGGGCTACTCCCAAGATGAGGTCATAGGCCGAAACTGCCGGTTCCTGCGCGGTGCCGGAACCGAGGCCGAGCAGACGGAGATGTTGCGCGACGCTGTAGCCCAGGTGCGACCTGTCATGGTCGAACTGATTAATTACCGTAAAAACGGCACCCCTTTTCGCAACGCTGTAATGGTTGCGCCGCTTTTCGATGACGAAGGCGAACTGGAATTCTTTCTGGGTTCTCAGATGGCCATCGACGATCGGCCGGTCAGCCGCCATCAGCAGGCACGCATGCGAATTGAAAATCTTAGTGGCCGTCAGCGTCAAATAATCGAGGCGCTTGCCCAAGGGCGCCTCAATAAACAAATCGCGTTCGAGCTGGGGGTTACCGAGCGGACGGTTAAGATGCACCGCGCTGCCGTTCTTCGAACTTTGGAAGTGCGGTCGGTGGCAGAGGCAATCCGGATTGCGATAGAAGCTGGCCTCTAGAGGTCGCGCCGCGCAGCGAACCGGGCCAAAGTCCTCAATCGGGCAGCGCTTATGCCAAACGGCTCCAGAGCGCTATCGCATGCGCGCAGGAGCGCTTCCACTTCAAGAGCTGTAGTTTCTGCCCCCAGGACCGTGACGCCGGTCTCCCGGCTTTTATCTTTGTCCTTGTTTACGGCCTTTCCGACAATGGCTGCATCGCCCTCAGAATCGAGGAGGTCGTCCCTGAGCTGGAAAAGAAGGCCGAGGTCAGTAGCATAGGACTTTAACGCGCTGCGCGTTTGCGCATTGCTTCGGCTTAGCAACATGCCTGCTTCCACTGCGAACTGCACAAGTGCGCCAGTTTTCCGATTGAGGCAATCGATGAGCCCTTCTCGTGAAAGATCTGCTTCGGGGTACAGATCCATCATCTGACCGCCGGCAAGTCCATCCTGACCGATGCATTTCGCAAGGCCCAGAACAAGTTCGCTGCGCACAGCCGCATCGGCATGGGTGCGCGGATCAGAGAGAATTTCAAAGGCCAGTGCCAGCAGAGCATCGCCCGCCAGGACCGCTGTGGCCTCGTCGAACCGACGATGAACGGTAGGTCGTCCTCGCCGAAGATCGTCATCGTCCATGCAGGGCAAATCGTCGTGGACAAGGGACTGAGCATGTACGCACTCAATTGCCGCAGCGACACGCAGTGCCGAACCCCGGTCACCCCCCAACATTTCAGCCACAGCCAGGGCAAGAGCGGCTCTAAAACGCTTTCCTCCTGCCGTAGCAGCGTAGCGCATCGCGTCGGCGAGACGAATATTGCGTGTGGGACAGTCACCGATCGCATCCATCAGCACCGTGTCGACTGCTGCACGATCATCAGCCAGAATCTTGGGCAGATGCGGAGGGGCTTGCTCGGTCGTTACCACTGAAATGGGTCGAAATCGGATTGATTCTTCCGGTCCAGCCATTTCCTCGCGCAAGAAGCCAAGGCCATCGAGCCAGGAACATATTTCTTCAATCGCCTCGTCCGGGGCGGATGCGGCTGCGCTCAACCCTATTGTAGAGGCTTTCGCCAGAGGAATATGAGCCAAATCTTCAGCATTTTCGATCAGAAATGCCTGCGGACAATCAGCCGCCAGCGCCGCTTCGACCAGTCGGCGCGCATTCGAAGATGTGGGATCTCCAACAATCAACATGATATCGCAACGCGGCGCTATTTGCGTCACAGCAGATTGCCGGTTTGTGGTTGCATAGCAGATATCGCTTGAACGCGGACCGACGCAATTGGAGAATCGAGCCTCTATCGCCTCGATCAATCGTGCTGAATCGGCGACTGAAAAGGTCGTCTGGACGGCGTAAGCTACTGGCGTTTCATCTGGCAGGGGGAGGGCGCTGACACTGGCCAGATCCGCTACTATCGAAATGGCGTCACGGGGCAATTGTCCAGTGGTTCCGATTATCTCGGGATGGTCCGCATGGCCGATGAGCAAGACGTGGCGGCCTTGCGAATTCCACTGAGCGACCTCGGAATGAATTTTTGCGACCAAAGGGCAAATGGCATCCACGACGCGCAAACCACGTTGATCCGCCTGCGCTTTCACGGCGGCTGCACTTCCATGCGCGGACAATATCGTGACCGCGCCTTGAGGGATTTCGCTCACATCCTCGACAAAAACGGCGCCTAATTCCTCAAGCTGCTTTAGCACCCTTCGGTTGTGCACGATCGCATGGCGCACATAGACAGGAGCACCATGGACATGCAGCGCGTCCTCAACGGCTGCAATCGCACGTCGTACGCCAGCGCAAAAGCCACGCGGATTGGCCAACAGCACCCGTCTGGGGCCAGGAGAAAAAGCCTGATCTTCTCTATCGTCTGGTGCGCTGATCATCGCCTCATCCTATCTATCTGACATATTTTCAGTTTTTGGCTTTGAATACCATACTCCCCTTTGGACAGGTTGTGGCACTCCACCAATTCCATAGCGATGCCTTGAACCAGCATTCCTCAAACCAAGGCGATACATGATGTCATCAAAGCCTTCTGCAATCGTCATCGGATCAGGCTTTGGGGGACTTGCGCTTGCAATCCGCTTGCAAAGTGCCGGTATCGGCACGACGCTTATTGAGGCACGCGATCGCCCAGGCGGGCGAGCCTATCGCTGGGAAAGAGAAGGTTACATATTCGACGCCGGTCCGACCGTGATTACCGATCCGGCCTGCCTGGAAGAATTATGGATGCTTTCAGGCAATCGAATGGATGAGGATGTGACCCTCAAGCCGGTGAGCCCCTTTTATAGGCTTGTCTGGAACGATGGCACACAGTTCGATTATTCCAATGATGACGCGCTGTTGGAAAAAGAGATTGCCAAGCTCGATGCGAAAGACATCGAAGGCTACCGCCGGTTTCTGGACTATGCGCGGTCAGTTTACCAGGAGGGCTACGTAAAGCTGGGTGCTGTCCCATTTCTTGATTTCAAGAGCATGTTGAAAGCGGCACCCGCCCTTGCCCGGCACAAAGCATGGCGGTCTGTCTATGCAATCGTATCGAGCTTCGTGGGGAACGAAAAGCTACGCCAGGCCCTGTCATTCCACACTTTGCTGGTCGGGGGAAATCCGATGAGCACGAGTGGCATCTACGCCCTCATCCACCACTTGGAGCGGGAGGGAGGAATATGGTGGACGACTGGCGGCACCAACGCACTCGTCGATGGGATGGTGGCGCTTTTTGAGCGATTGGGCGGAACGCTCATGCTGAATGAACCGGTACGGGAAATTTTACATGAAGGGCGTCGCGTAACTGGCGTGATCACGCAGGCTGGACGTCGCATTCATGCAGATCAGATCGCCTCCAACGCGGATGTTGTCAGCACCTATAAAATGATCGTCGGGTCTTCTCACGCATTGAGGAAAAGGCATTCACTCGAAGCTAAGCGATTTTCTCCCAGTCTTTTTGTTTTACATATGGGAATTAAGGGAAATTTTCCGAAAATCGCGCACCACTCGATTCTATTTTCCGATCGCTACGGTCCCTTATTGGACGACATTTACAAGGGGGGCCGCTTGCCGAAGGACCCGTCAATCTATTTGCATAATCCCGGAGGCAGTGACGCAAGCGTGGCTCCTGCCGGCAAATCGGTCTTGTACGCGCTCGCCCCTGTGCCTCATTTGGGCGCTGCGCCAGTCGATTGGGCGGAGGAGGGCGACCGCTATCGCCAAATCATCATAGGCCGCATTCGCGACCTGTTGATCCCCGATATCGAGGATCGGATCGAAATCTGCTTTCACTATACGCCGGAAGATTTCCAAAGGGATTTGGACGCTCATCTTGGTAGCGCGTTCAGTCTGGAACCGGTGCTGACGCAGAGCGCCTGGTTTCGAGCACATAATCGTGATGACCGATTTGAAAATCTTTTCCTGGTAGGAGCAGGTACCCATCCCGGCGCGGGCATCCCGGGCGTTGTCGGAAGTGCCAAAGCGACTGCAGGGCTCATGATGCAAACCGGGAGGCCCTGAGGCCCGTATGAACATTGCTGTTCTATAGGCCTACAGAGCTCTATCGCTCAGGCTCTATGGATGATCCGTTATCAGTCCAGCGCCAAGATCTGCTGCTCGGACAATAATTGCTGTTTCAGCATCCCGTAATCGACATCCTGCACGTTCCTGCCCTCCCGGATCGCGATGGATGCCGCAGCAGCGGCCGATTGGCCAAGGATCATGAAGACGGGCTCCATTCGGATCGAGCCATAGGCAATGTGCGATGCCGACAAGGCGACCGGGACCAGTAGATTGGTCGCTTCCTGGCGCTTCGGGATGATCGCATCATAGCTGATCGGATAGGCGCGTTCCGGGCTGACCTCGATATTCCCTTCGTTGCGCGCAAAGCCTCTTGCATCGACGATCCGCCGGACATTGTGCGAGTCCATATTATATGATCCCATGCCGACCGGCCGGGGCGTCGCCTTCGTGCCGCGCAGATGCGGTTCGGCCATGACAAAGTCCGAAACCATGCGCCGCGCTTCGCGCACATAAACTTCCCGCGGCCAGTTGCCATTGGCCGTGAATTCATCCTTGCACAGGCCCCAGCGCGACATTTCCGTGCGCGTCTCGGCCGGCACGCCAGGATCGTTTGCCATGAACCACAGCAGTCCCTGCTGATAGTCCACATGCTCCTGGATGATGGCAGCCCGTTCGGTGTCGGTCCCCTCGGGATAGCGGTAATTCATGCCGATATCATCGAAGGAGAAGGCACCGAAATTGTTGGTGTCGGTCTTGCCGTTTGGGATGCGGTCGAATTTGCGGAAGAAATCCCGATAGCCCGCATCCATATAGCGTTTGAGCAACGCATATTGGCGCGGATCATAATGGCGCGGCCTGGGAAAAGGCGTGCGGTTGGCTGGCACGTCGGTCAGGCACATACGGAATGTATAGGCCTGTATGCGATGGTCGCCCGTGCCGTCCGGTGCGATCTGATCTGCCGTTACCCGCGGCAACAGGCCGCTGTCGGGCTTGCCGGGGACGACATAGGGATCGACGTCCAGGGTGAATTGATGGTTGGTCGTGTTGGCCATCTGGACACCGTTCAGCGTCTCGCCATAGGTGGCATTGGCTTCGCGCCCGACCGCAAAGCCCACCCCTGCCCCTGCCATCAGATCGCCTTCATAGCTGGCATCAATAAAGACATGCCCGGCAAAACGACGACCGGTCCCGGAACGGAAGGCGACAACCCGACCGGCTCGCACCTCCACGGCCCCGTCCCGCCGATCGATCGGCTGGGATCGAACGACATTAACACCGGCCTCCTTCAGCCAGGCCTCGTAAATCTCCTCAGCCACCTTGGGCTCGAATTGCCACATCGCATCGTCATTGACGAAATTCTCGGCGTTCTCCGGACGCCTGGCAAAGGTCCAGGCAGCCGGATCATCATAATGACGCTTCACCCGCCGATAAAATTCGAGCGAGAGGCCACCAATGGCGCGATGATTGCCGGTGTCGGACCAGCCCAGGCCATTGGTCGTCATGCCGCCGACATAGGCGTCGCGACAGACGAGAAGCACCGACCGGCCCAGCCGCCGTGCCTCGACCGCCGCAATGACGCCGGCCGAGGTGCAGCCATATATCACGATATCCGCCGGTGTTTGTGCAACCGTGCTGGCGTCGGCCGCGCCGGCCAGCAGAAGGGCCGCGGCGAGCATGGGGCGAAGCGCCTTGATCCTGCCAGCCATCAGAAAGTCGCCGCCACGCCGAAGAAGAAACGGCGGTCCTCTCGCAGCGAACTGAGCAGGCGCGCCGGATCCTGGAGATATTGCCGTTCGACGGACCGGGTGAGATTGATGGCCTCAGCCGTCAGGCGGACGGTCTTGGTGAGGTTGATCTGGGCCGAAGCGTCGAGTTGCCCCCTGGCCTGCATATAGGAACTGCCGCCCGATGCGGCGCTGCCCTGCCCCTGCAGATATTTGCTTCGGTGGATATAGGCGACCCGGAAGGACAGCAACTCGTCCTCATAATAGCCGATGAGATTATAGCTATGCTTCGACAGGCCCGGCAATGGCAGGCCGAGTTGGGTCGCCTCGTCTACCAGCGGCGTCTTGCTGTCGACGAAGGTATAATTGGCCTGGATGCCGAGATTGTCGAAGGGCGCCGGCAGGAAACGCAGCGCGTGCTGATAGGCCAGTTCGAATCCCTTGATGGTACCCGACTTGCCATTGACCGGCTGGGTAATCTGGAACAGGTCGTCCGGCCCCGTCGACAGGCCGGGCACGAATTCGGGCCGGGTCGTGTTGATGGTGAAGGAACTGACGTCCTTGTAGAATCCCGCCAGCGTCAGCGCACTGGACGGCGCAAAATACCATTCCAGTGTCGCATCATATTGCGTTGCCTGGAACGGCCGCAGGGCGGGATTGCCACGCGATCCCGTGCGGGCGACGATGAATGGAATGAAGCTCACCCCGACATCGTTGAGGCTGGGACGCGCGACCACCTTGGCAGCGGCAGCGCGGAACATGAGGCTGGGAGACAGCTCGAGCGAGAGGTTGGCGCTCGGCAACCAATAGTCGAAGCGCGATTTCGACGCGGTTGCCTGTGTATCCGACAGATAGCCCGAGGATATGCGCTCGATACTGATATAGCGCACCCCCGCATTGCCGGTGATCGGCATTGATCCGACCTCGCTCTTGAAATTTGCCCGGACATAGAAGGCGAGCGTGTCCTGATCCACGTCGCGGATCGACACGCGACCAAGCGGGATCGTGTCGGCACGAGGGATCGGCAGGCCAAATGCATCGCGTGCAACATCCTTGTCCACGGTCCCGGTCAGCAAGTCGCGTGGAAAATCGCCCGAGGCTCCGGGAAAGAAGCTGCTCATGCTATTGTCATAATTGAGCCCCGGCATCTCATCGACGGTGATGATGCCATCGCCATTCTTGTCACCAACGGCCAGCAGGCTTGCCGCAGAGGGGACGCTCTGTGGCGATTCCGAATAAAATTTGATCTTCTCGTAGCGCGAGCCAACCTGGATCGAGCTGAGCAAGCCCCAATCGGTGCGGATGTCGAAATCGACACGGCCGTCATAGCCGCTGTTGTTAGTGATATTGTCGCCATCGAAGATCGATGCCAGCTGATATTGCGCCGGATCATTACGGTCGAAATTGGTGTCGAGCGAGAGGTTGGGCACCGGGCCACCACTCGAGAAATCATAGCTTGCGTTGGTGACATTGCCGGCACGCGGGACCACCACATAGGTGAAAGATGCGCCAGGGCCACCATCCGTGCCCTTGCCCTTGCTGTAGGAAGCGTCCGCCGACATCGTCACGACATCACCATCATATTTGGTCGAGAAACCAAGATTGGTGGATCGGAACTCGGTCGGCTCGTCATAGATGAGCGGCCGCAGCGTCACGCCGGTGAAGGTGCCGCTGACGACGGTGCCATGTTCGTCAGCAACGGCATCGACGTCATTATTATTGAAGAGAATCTGGTAATTGGCGCTGTTGCGTTCCCGTTTCAGCCGGGAATAAGTGCCGTCGAGAATGATCTCCCAATTGTCGGCAGGACGAAACTGCAGCGAACTGTTGAGCGTCAGGCGCTGCTCCCGCCGATCATAGATGCGCGCCATGAAACGATTCGGCCGGAAGAGGCCGGGATCGTCGACGCCGTCACCATCGCCGTCGATGGCATCGGTACGGGTCCAGCCGCCGGAATCGAATGACTGTCCCTGGGTATGCGTGTTGGAATAGGCGATGCTGGCAAGGACGCCGAAGCGATCGTCGAAATTCTTCGAGACAAGGGCAGAGCCTCGGTAGCCAAGATGATCGGCCTGGTCGGTATAGGCACCCTGCAGCCGCCCGCTGATGACAAGGTCGTCAAGGTCGAGCGGACGCTTGGTCTTGAGGTTCACGGTGGCGCCGAGCGCCCCTTCGGGCATGTCGGCGGTGGGAGACTTAGAGACGACGATGCTGCCGATGATTTCCGGACTGATCGATTCAAGCGACGCACTGCCACCTGCACCCGGCCCCAGGAAGGTGCGGCCGTTGATTTCCAGACGGTTCTGGGAAATGCCGCGGACGGTGAAGTTGGAACCGTCGCCTTCGCGCCGGGTGATCTGGACGCCGGTGATGCGGCTCATGGATTCGGCGACATTCTGGTCAGGCAGCTTGCCGATATCCTGCGCCGTGATGACATCTACGATGTTGCTGGCGCGACGCTTCACATTGATCGACTGCTGCAGCGAGCCGCGAATGCCGGTGACGATGATGTCCTGCGCCGCCTGATTGTCGGAAGAGACAATGTCATCTGGTGCAGCGCTCGCCGTTTCATGCTCCTGTGGATCGGGCTCACCGGCCGGCATCATGGTGAAAGCGGCTGCCGGGGTCGGACCGACCTTGCCTCGCTTGAGCACGATGGCGCTGCCGACCCTCACCATGACGAGATCCGTGCCTGCAAGCAGGCGCTCAAGCGCCTGCGACACATCCATCGCGCCTTTGACGCCGGAAATGGTAACCCCCTCAGCTGTGGGGGCCGACACCAATATTTCGATCCCCGCCTGTCTGGCAAAGAGCGGGATGCCGGTGCGCGCCGGTTGCGCCGGGATATCGAATCGCCGGACCTGGGCCGCCGCCTCCGCAGGCGAAGCCATGGTCCACGCCAGGCTGGCTGAAGCCAACAGAAAATGGGCGCGCGAAGCTCTCATACATCCTCCCCTGTCTGGCGCCCTGTTTTCTGGTGCGCTCTCGACCATCAAGAGACGGCCCGGTCGGTTTTCCGTCAGCTGCCTGCGATCTTTTTTCGCGAAAGGCGAATTTCCTCGGCCGTCATACTTACCGAAATATCGAGGGAAATGGCCAGGGTCCGCGCAAAACCTGCCGGATTATCGATCCGGAACAGGCCGACCAGCTTCTCATTGGCCAGGCTCGGGTCGGACAGCACCAGTTGCTGCTTGTTGTAGCGGTTGAACCGGGCAATGGCGTCAGACAATGTGTCCCCTTCGAGCGCGATTTCACCCGCTCGCCAGGCGAGCGACCTCTCTATCGCCTGCGGTGAATTGCCAGTGGCGGGAACCAGCGCACCCCGCTCGAAGGTCGCAAAATCCCCGGCCTTGAGGATGGTCATCGCCCCTGCCCCGTTACGGGCCCAGGTTGCCACGATCCCCTCGGTCACGGCAATCTGCACGCCATTTTCTGTCCGACTGACGGAAAAGGCCGTGCCGATCGCCCTTGCCTGCGCGATGCCGGCATCAACGATGAAGGGACGCCGCCGGTCCTTTGCAACCTGAAACCAGGCCTGGCCTTTTGCCAGCGTGACGCGCCGGCTTTCCTCGTCAAGGGCAACCCGCAGGTCGCTACCACTGTCGATCGTTGCGACCGAACCATCCTCGAGCGGAAGACGCCGAATTTCACCGCGCTCGGTCGCGATATGCTCCCCCGTCCAGCGCGAAAACCCGACCATGCCTGCAATCGCCGCCGCCATGGCACCACCGACCCCGGCCGCCATCCATCGACGCCGCGTCCAATGGGAGCCGTGCTCCGGCCTGGCGTCGGCAACAAGCGCTTCCTCCACCAGGGCCAGGGCAGCCTGCGCACGCAGCAGCGCCCCGGCATGGAGCCGGTCCTGTGCGAGCCATGCGTCAAGAGCGGCCTGCTGATGCGCATCCAAGGGATGGCGCATGGCCCAGTTGGCAGCTGCCTCGTCAATGCTTTCGCGCATGGACACCTCCGCTGCTCGAAGGCTGTTCCTGTTCGGGCTCGGTCAATGTGCGAAGAATGGTTCTCAAGCCGCGGCTCGCCTCATTCTCGACAATGGTTTCGCTGACGCCCAGCGTCTGGGCAATCATCTTCTGGCTCAAGCCCTCGACCCTGCGCATGATGAAGATACGGCGGGCACGATCGGACAGCTGTGCGAGCGCCGCCTGTACCCTGGCCAATTCCTGGCGTCCCTGCACGAAGCGCTCGGGCGTCAGAGGATCACCTTCCTCTTCCCAACCATCAATGCCGGACGCAGTCTCGATGCGAACCACCCGCGCCCGCTCCACCTGTCGTTGCAATATGTGTCGCGCCACCGTGAAAAGATAGGCGCGAGGCACGGCAACATGCGCGACATCAGGCAGTTGGGCCAGACGACAATAGCATTCCTGCACGATATCCTCCACATCGGCCGCCGCAAGCACACGCCGCCGCAACCAGCTCCGCAGGTCACGTTCATGGGGCAGAATTTCCCGTGCTACCCATCTGGCAAGCGCGTCGCGTTCCGTAATTTCTCTCCTCTCTCGTTGCCAAGAGCCATGGAAGAGGCATTTCCGTCACGGTTAAAGCAATTTTGTGGCGGAGAAACGGATACGCGCCGATAGGTGCACATACTCGAACAATCTCCGCAAAAACTGACTGACTATCCCGATCCTTCGCTGCCACCCGATGGGATTTTTTCGCTTCTTTCAGCGGATTGTAGGTTCCAAACGCTCATGTGAGATCAATGAATTGCAAAGGGAGATGATAATCCGATAAATTGCGGTAACTATCGGACATATCCCGATTGCCGCACTCTGGAAGCATGATTCATTAGGGCCGTGTCAAAGATGATTATTCCCGGTGGCATGATGCAGACCAAATTGGCGCGACGCTTGGATTTGACGCTGTTGGCAAGGGCCAAAATGGCGAAGAACACCCCACACCGGTCTGGGCTCTTGCAACTGGCTGCGTGCGCGCTAGGCCCGCCAGCTATATATCCGACTGGTGCGACGGGCTAACCACATTCTCAAGCGCCATCGCGATCTTTCCTGCACGCTGACACGCAAGAAATCTTCGAGTATGTCGGCCATCTCCCCACGAGCCTATCACCGCGCGCCCCTTCAAATAGCGCGATCGATGGCGGAAGGTAGGATGTCCATTAAAACGCTGCGATCCGCCGTGAGAGGCATCGGTGGAGAGAGAAAACAACGGAGATCGGGATTGAAAAGCGCTCATAATGTCCGCAGTGCGCACGATATAAAGCCGATTTCCATAGTAGGCGAAAGCTACTTTCAGGATGCGATCGCGCGCTGCTCGGTCGGTCAAAGCGTCGCATTGATAACTGAGCCGGGTAACCCGATTAATCCATGCGCGATCATGGTCTGGAACCAGGAAGGTCACCAGATAGGCTATTTGCCGCTGGGAAGCTGGGTCGCCGGAGCGATGCCGCCCAGAGGCTATACGCTGTACGCTTTGATCACGTCTATACATGGCGAGCCGCCGAAGCGTACGGTCATCCTGGATTGGTTTTATCAGCGAACAGGTCGATTGTTCGAGTGATGAATGATGGCGCGACGGCGGGGCGCTACGAAAGCCGCTTGATCAGACTGATGGGTGAAAACCGGATGTCCGAAAGCGATCGTCGGCAGACGTAGCATTGTCCTGCCGACATTAGGGCTTCACTACCGGTTTAATCATCCTCTTACGGTTTAATCATCCTCTTACGGTTTAATCATCCTCTTACGGTTTAATCATCCTCTTACAATTGACGGTGAGACCGAAGCGTCGCATCAGCCCTTCGCTTCTGGCAAACGGGTCACTTTGACCATCCAGCGTAACAGGGCGGGGCATGCACGAAGCACGCCAACGGCCGCACCAGATAACCAGTGTTTTTCGGCAAGACGTTGCAAGACCATACCTCGCCGAATCTGCGGCCCGACCATCGCCCGCAGCCTTTCATGATAGATTGGCGCGGGCTGTCCTGCGAGAATGGATTGCGCCGCAAGCCAGCCGCTGCGTAATGCGATGGCCATACCATCACCTGTGAGCGAGGCCGTCATTGCGGCCTGGTCACCCACCCGATAAATGTCTTCAGCATCGTCTGATGCGTGAATGCGGCCATAGGGTAGATTGGCGATGGTTACAGGTCGGGCGAATAAAGGCTCCCCATCGGCAACGGCGCGAAGGCCTGGCGAAAGCGGCGCGATCATTGCCAGAACATCCTCCCATCTTCCGCCCAGCGCTGCCAGCCGTTCCCGCCGCAGGACAAGGCAGAGGTTCGCAATGCCACCCTCCACTAATTGAAGACCTGCGTAGCCATCGGGGAAGAGTGTCAATTCGATCAACTCTTCAAGTCGGGCGAGCGCGGCTCCAGGCAGGCGCCAGTGCATCTTGAAACCAACATGCGCATTTTCGGGCACCATCTTTGGCAAGGTGCGCAAACCGATCTTGCCGGTCGCCAGCAAAATGGCACGACCTTGCCGCTCGCCAACATTCGTGCGTATGCCGCCCGACAGAAGATCAAGCGCCCGGACCGGCCGCTCTATATATGCCCCGGACTTGGCTGCCATGTCGATCAGCGCCTCGTCCAATCGCGACCGGCTGAGGCCTCGCGCCACGAACGGAAGACGGGCCTCGGCTATCCCACCGTTCGTCACCAGCCGCATGAAGCGCATTTGGGAGGCGCCCAGAATGTCGAGGTCGAGGCCAATATGCTGCAGATGCTGTTGCGCCTCTATGGACAGAAATTCGCCGCACGCCTTGTGGTGAATGCCGTCCTGCGATTCCAGTAGATGGACGGATCGGCCCGCCCGTGCGAGGCAGATTGCCGCGGCAGCCCCGGACAGTCCGCCGCCCACGATCAGCGCATCTGCCTTCACTGCCAGCGCGACAGGCAATAACGGAAAGGGAAATGCCAGCGGAGCATGGCCTTGTCTGCAAGATCTGCCTGCTCCAGCAACCCCAGCCAATCCTCGCGGCGAAAAGCGCGGGCGATGGATAGCGGCCCGTCGTGGCGCACGAAGGCATGCCAGCGCATCGCCGCCGAAAGCAGGCGGAAGCCATGATAAGGCAGCGCATGGCGATGCAGGTCGTTCACGAACCAGCCGACCCGCGCTCGATTTTCCATCCAGCGAAGGAAGCGTATGATTTCCTCATTGCTCATATGATGCGTGACGAGCGAACTGATGATGAGGTCGATCGGCTCATCCATCGCCATCGCGTCGCCGGTTCGATATTCGATCGCCATTTCCGCTGGCGTGTCGGTCCGGGCAGCGGGCAGGCTACGCGGGTTGATGTCGATGCCGATCAGGCGGATCGCCCGTCTCTTGCTCTCGGCCAGGCGGCGAATGGCGCGCAGCATGTCTCCCGCGCCATAGCCTATATCCACCAGGGTCAGGACATGACCCGGCGACGTCTTTTCCAGCGCCTGCGCCACGAAACCTAGCGTCGGCGGCCGGGCGAGGGTGACAGTGTTGACTCTGGCCAGATCGGTGAGACAGGCGGCGAACTGCTCTGCCGGCACATTATCACCGTCCATCCACTCCAGTTGACCAGATCGCGCGGAGAGGTCGACCATGGATCAACCAAGCCGCGTGAAGCGGAAGCTCTCGGCGGCCAATCCTGGTCCAAATGCCATGGCGATGCCGCGCGCGTCCCCTTGCTCTGCCAGCATGCGCGCCAGCACGAACATCAATGTGGCGGAAGACATGTTGCCCTGCTCCCGCAAAATCGTGCGCGAGGCGTCCAGTGCATCGGGCGACAGTTCCAGTGCCTGCTCCACCGCATCGAGGATGGATCGGCCACCGGCATGAACGGCCCAGAGATCATAATCTTTTTGTCCCCTTAGAAGCCCGTCGGCGTCGTTCCGCTTCATCTCCTGCCGCAACGCATTCCCGATATGCCCCGGGACCTCGCCGCCCAGGTGCATGTCGAAACCCTGATTGCGGATCGTCCACCGGATTGCTTCTGCTGAGCCGGGCAAGGTAGTTGCACGAAAATCATCAAGCGCAAGGCCATGAGGCTTGGCACTCACGAGCGCGACAGCTGCGCCATCGCCGAACAGCAGCATCGCTAAAAGCCGCTCCAGATCGAGTGTCTTCTGGAAATGTAGCGTACACAATTCCAGCGTCAGCACGAGCACGCGCGCAGCCGGCTCCGAGCGAACGATATGATGTGCCAGCCGCAACGAATTGACGGCGGCATAGCACCCCATGAAGCCCACCACGGTCCGCTCCACACCAGGGTGGAGACCGAGCGCCGCAGCGATCCGCTGATCAAGGCCCGGGGCCATGAAGCCGGTACAGGAGGCGACCACCAGATGGGTCACCGAGCCAGGGTCAAGCGCATCACCCAAGGCGCTGATGGCGGCCAGGCCAAGACGCGGAGCGTCGCGCTCGTAGCGAGCCATGCGCGCGTCTGTGCCGGGCCATTCCCCGGGACCGTAAAAGCCGTCGCTATCCGTGATCGTTCCATCATCGAGCGTGACGGGCTCGAGATAGGAGAAACGCTGTTCTATGCCTGCACGCTCCACCATGCGTTCGAACAGCCGTCGCGTCTTGGGGGCTTCTATGCGACCTGCAACGAAACGAACGAAGGCGTCATGGACCTCGTGCGGCGGCTTGGCAGTGCCGATGGCGTTGATGTGTGCAACCGCCGTCATGCCAATCGTCCGATGAGCACCGCGTTGAGGCCGCCGAAGGCGAAACTGTTCGACACGAGCAGCCGCTGGCCGATCTTCTCCGCTTCCAATGCCAATGGCACCATGTCGCAGCTATCGTCTGGGCCTAGATGATGGAGGACAGGGGGAATCCATCCCTCGCGAAGCGCCACCATTCCAAGCAGGAATTCCATCGCGCCGGTCGCTCCAATCATATGACCATGACTGGATTTTGTCGCCATGGCACGATGCGCTTTGAGGCCAGCGCCATAGAAGGCGTGCAACGCTTGCGCCTCTGACGCATCGTTGAGCAGCGTTCCCGTGCCATGGGTAGAGATCAGCGCAGGCGAAGCGGGATCGATATCTGCATCCGCATATGCAGCCCGGATGGCGCGTATGATGCCCTCGCGGTCGGGTGCTGTGATATGGGCGGCATCACTGCTGGCGCCATAGCCGACCAATTCGCCAAAGATCGTTGCGCCTCGCGACCGGGCATGCGCTTCGCTTTCCAGCACCAATATTGCGGCTCCCTCTCCCAGCACCATGCCGCGCCGATCGCGGGAGAAAGGGCGGCATGTGTCGGATGCCAGCACGCCGAGCGCCGACCATGCCGTCCATGATCCTGGCGTCAGACAAGCTTCGGTTCCCCCCGCTATGGCAACGTCCACCCGACCAGAACGGATCATGTGCATTGCTTCTCCAATGGCATGGGCGGATGAGGCGCAGGCACTGCCCAGGACGAAGGTTGGGCCATGCACGCCCAGCGCCATCGCCACATGAGACGCCGGCGCGGAGATCATTGAGGACGGGATGGTCTGGGGATGGACCTTTGACTGATGGGCATAGAGGCGCTCATATGCCTCGTCGATCGTTGCGTTGCCGCCGCTGCCACAGCCCAGCAGGATGGCCGTTCGGTCCTCCAGCACACAATGGCCTTCAAGGCCTGCCTGTGCCACGGCTTCCGTTGCGGCAACCAACGCAAATAGCGACAGTGGATCGAGCCGTCCGAAACGGCGCCAGACTGCTGGATCTGGCTTGTCCTGTGTCGCGATCCAAGCAGCTACGCCGGTAATTCCATTTCGTTCGATCGGTCGGATCGCGCTCTCTCCGCCGAGCGTTCGCGACCAGTTTCTCGCCACTCCGACACCCAGGCCGCTGATGCAGCCCATGCCGGTGAGGACAACAGCTTCTCCCATCAGGCCGAACGCAGAAGCTGGATTTGCTCGATCAGCGCGCCGACGGTCATGTCGGGCTTGAGGTCGTCCGTTCTTATCTCGACCCCCAATTTATCCTCGACTTCGAAGGCAATGCTGACAAGGTCGAGCGAGGCAATGTCGAGTTCTGCCAAGGTCGCTTCAGGGCGGAATTTGTCGCGAGGCAGGCCGGTCTCGGTCTCGAAGATGTCGAGAATGGCATCAGGGCTGATCGACATTCAATTGCTCTCCGCCGGACACCCCTGTCGCCGTGCAACTTGCGGATGGAAGGCCGGCCCGTCAAGCGCATCTCGCGCAGTAGATAAGTCAGCTTGACCAAATCGGCGAACAAGAATCCTTGGCAGTCGCAAAGCGCTCGATTTTCGCTTAAAATGAAGAGACCGAAAAATTCCGACTGTCCCGCCGTGTGGGGCGGAAAGCTGCCAATCCGGCGCTCGCCAATGCAAGTTACCGCCCGATTGCGAATTGGCTCCGATCGGCTTGTGGTGCGTTTGCGTGACATGCCCCATCACAAGTCGACCTTGCCCACCAAAATATGCATCTCCTGCCAGCGTCCGTTCGCGTGGCGCAAGAAGTGGGCCCGCGATTGGGATGAGGTTAAATTCTGTTCACAGCGCTGCCGCTGCTTGGGGGAAAAGTAGCGGTTATGACAACGCTCATTCCCGTGTTGGGCGATCAACTGTCGCTCAATCTGTCTTCGCTGCGTGCGGTAGTGCCCGGCGATGCCGTCATACTTATGATGGAGGTCGTAGAAGAGACGACATATGTCCGGCACCACAAAATCAAGCTCGCCTATATCTTGTCCGCGATGCGGCATCATGTTCTAGCGCTCGAGGCCGCTGGTTGGCGCGTCGACTATGTGCGATTGGACGACCCTGAAAACAGCGGCAATTTTACCGGTGAGATTGCGCGCGCGATCCAGCGGCACCGGGTTGAACGGATCGTCGTCACCGAAGCGGGTGAATGGCGCGTGGCCGCCATGCTAGAAAGCTGGCAGACGCTGTTCGGTCTGCCAGTCGATATTTGTCCGGATACACGCTTCATATGCTCGCACGGCGAGTTCGATGCATGGGCGACCGGCCGGCGCGACCTTAAAATGGAATTCTTCTATCGAGAAATGCGCCGGAAGACCGGTCTGTTGATGGACGATGGCAAGCCGGTTGGAGAGCGCTGGAATTTCGATAAGGACAATCGCAAGCCTGCTCAGGCCGACCTGCTGATGCCGCGCCCGCTCCGTTTCAAGCCGGACCAGATCACCCGCGACGTCATCGGGCTGGTGAACGATCGGTTCGCAGACCATCCTGGCGATCTTCAAGCTTTCGACTATGCTGTGACCGCCGCAGATGCGCAGCGACAAGCCGACAATTTTTTCGCGAACGCGCTGCCGCAATTTGGCGACTATGAAGACGCAATGCTGACCGGTGAGCGGTTCCTCTGGCACTCTATTCTGTCACCCTATATCAACTCGGGGCTGCTCGATCCTCTCGACTTGTGCCGACGCGCCGAAGCAGCACATCGCAGCGGCACCGCACCGCTAAATTCGGTTGAGGGCTATATCCGCCAGATCATCGGATGGCGTGAGTACATGCGCGGCATCTATTGGCGGGAAGGACCTGGTTATGTCGATCGCAATTTCCTGGAGCACAGCCGGACACTTCCGAGCTGGTACTGGAACGCCGACACCGACATGCATTGCCTGTCGGAAACGATTGGACAGACGCTCGCGACCGCGCATGCACATCATATCCAGCGGTTGATGGTGACGGGCAATTTCGCGTTGCTGATCGGCGCCGATCCCAGGCAGGTCCACCTGTGGTACCTTGAAGTTTATATCGATGCCTATGAGTGGGTTGAGCTGCCTAATACATTGGGTATGAGCCAATTCGGCGATGGCGGGCTTCTCGGATCAAAACCTTATATTTCGTCGGGCGCGTACATCAACCGAATGTCAGATTACTGCGGTAACTGTCGATATAACGTCAAGGAGCGGATCGGGGACGATGCATGCCCGTTCAACGCGCTCTATTGGGATTTCCTCATCCGCCATCGAGATAAACTCGGCGGCAATCGAAGACTGGCGATGCCGTACCGTAACTGGGATCGGCAATCAGATCAGGACCAGCATGCGACCTTGGAGCAGGCGGCCGCCTTTTTTCGCCGGCTCGATTTCGAGGGCGAAGAGTCATATTGAGTTAACGGATGATGGCGCAGCCTTTCACGAGCAGGGGTTCGTTGGTGGCGCGTAGCAAATCACTGTGGCCGGCCGGTTTCTAATGAATGTGCCCCGTTTGCGGGGCCATTGCCCCAACTGAGGGTCTGTCATCGTCCTCACTGATCATAGGCTTGAGCCCTGAATCGCGGCATATGCCTTCTGGTGTCGACCACATTCGGCGCACGCTTTCCACACCGCAAAATCTGAAAATGCAGCGTTTTCCGGTCGATGGACCGGATGCCGATTCACCGCGAGAAAAATGACTTGTACCGAAAGGTCAAAAATTGTACCGATAGGTACAAGTCAAAACCCCAAAAGGGGAATCGAGTGAACCGCCACACTTCATAGCTGCCCTTCCTGCTGCGGCCCTTGCGGCCCTGGCGCTTGCCAAGACCATTCACATCCCGAAAGGAAATCAAATGTCCCGTCCTCCTCTGCCCCCGTTCACCCACGAAAGCGCTGTCGAGAAGGTCCGTCTGGCCGAAGATGGCTGGAACACCCGCGACGCCGCCAAGGTGGCTCTGGCCTACACCCTCCACACCCGCTGGCGTAATCGCGTCGAGTTCGCCACCAGTCGTCAGGAGGCGCAGGCCTTCCTTGAGCGCAAGTGGAACAAGGAACACGAATACCGGCTTATCAAGGAGCTGTGGGCGTTCACCGGCAACCGTATTGCCGTGCGCTATGCCTACGAGTATCGGGATGACGCCGGGCAGTGGTTCCGCGCCTACGGAAACGAAAACTGGCTCTTTGCCGAAGACGGACTCATGTCGAACCGCCACGCCAGCATCAACGAAATGCCGATCAAGGAATCGGAGCGGCTGTTCTTCTGGCCCCTCGGCCGCCGTCCCGATGACCACGCTTCGCTGAGCGACCTCGGGCTTTGACTACCAAGCGCGCCCTCACTGATCGTGAAAGTGCGCTGCCGGCGTTGGCAGAAGCATTCCGCGAGCATGGCTTCGAGGGCGCGACCTTGGCCTCTTTGTCGAAGGCAACGGGCCTTGGTAAAGGGAGCCTCTACAACTTCTTCCCCCGCGGCAAGGAAGAGATGATGGAGGCGGTCCTTGAGAACATCGACGGTTGGTTCGCTGACGCGATTTTCTCGCCGCTCGAGAGTGTTTCTGATCCAGCTGCGGCTGTCACGGCCATGTTCGACGACGTGACCGCCTATTTCCGCTCTGGGAGGCGGGTATGCGTCGTCGGTTGTCTTGGGCTTAATTCCTCTGGCGAAGCCTTCGCGGTGAAGGTGAAAGATTATTTCGCTAGATGGATCTCGGCTCTGGCCCACTGCCTCGAAGTGGCAAAGGTTCCGCCAGCGATGTCCGTGGATCTCGCTGAACAGGCAGTGTCGGGTATACAGGGTGCAATCGTCCTGGCACGGGCGCTTGGTGATGACGCGAGCTTTCAGCGGATCGTTCATCGCCTCCGGTCGATCTTGCTCGATGCGATCGGCCGCTACGGCTGAGATTCTCGAAGTTGCCCGACATTCGGGCGGTTCGTTTCAAATTTCCTGATATTGTCTGCCAGGCAGCCTAGATATTCAAACATTAACGCCCAAACCAGCCGACTGCAGATCAGTATCATTACGGTTTGCAGGTCCGGTTTCCAGTTCCGAAGTCGACCCATTTCGGCCAATTGGCGGCCGGGTGGGAGTCTCCGAGAGAGGGATGTCGGCTATTGAAGGCAGAAGGCATGCCGTCGCGATTACGTCAATGGCGTGAGCCTCGGTGAAAAATTAATCCAAATTAAGTATAATTCCCGATCTCATTGCGTCGACGAGCGGCTTAGTCTCTCCCTGTAGTCGATGAAGGAGATAATGGTGAACGGCGAAAAGCGCAGAAGATATGATCTTCGAGATTATATTTATGCCGAAGCTGAAGCCATTTTGTATAGCGCCGATGTTTTGTTTTTTGAGCTGACTGGGGTTACTGACTGGGAGTGCCTAACCCCAGGGCAAAAAGGCGCTTTAATCGAGCTGAAGCGACGGCGGCTGATCCCTTAGCTGCTACATGTCCAGGAAGCCTTCTACACTCAGCTTTCTACTGCCCTGAGGGACGGAATTTCGGTGAGCTAGCGTTGATCATGGTTCAATGATGCAATTGCGAATCGCATATCGAACAAGGTCTGCCACATTTCGTAAGTCGAGGCGTTTCATCGCTTCCAGGCGATGTGCCTCCACCGTTTTGACGCTCATGCCCAAAACTTCAGCGATTTCCGTGTTTCGCCGCCCTTCAGCGATCTGCTGAACAATCTGACGCTGTCGCGGGGTAAGCCGCCGCAGCGGGATTACGCTTTCGTCCAGCACGCGCTCGACCAGGAACTCGCTCGCTTCTCCTGAAAAGAAGGGTTCGCCTTTAAGGGCATGGTCCATCGCCTGCTGCCAAACCGACGGCCCTTCAATTTTTGAGAAATACGCTTTGCAGCCTGCACTCAGGGCGCTGGCAATTGTGGTTTTGCTACGTTGCAGAGTGAACATCGCGATGTAGATGGAGGGAGTAACCTGTCTCAATTGCGTTGCGTAGTGCAGCTCATTCTTCAAAGGGGGAGGGCAATCAAGAATAGCGATGTCGGGGGCGTAATCGCGCGCCATAGCAACACAATGTACGCAATCTACTCCTTCTTCGACAACTTCGAAGCGGGAATCTTTCCGCAGAAGCCGGCACAGGACGTTTCGCATCTCTATGCTATCGTCGATCACCAATACCTTAGCGCGGTCAATCATCGTAGCGAACTCTCCCAGGCGGGCCCAATCGATTGCCCTCGAACGGCCGCCATGCTCTGGATGGTAAATTCGCTTTAGACTCGCTGCAATCTCCTAAAATCACAGGCGGACTGAGCATTTTTCTTCCCTGCTCTCTGTCATTGATTCTGAAGCTAAGATTGAAATCGGCGTCTACCGCCGACCCAAATCATACTTTCAGAGACAGAGTTCGGCTCCTCAGGCGCAGATCTTCCGTTTTTCCAGCGGCTCGCGACCAACTTCCCTCAGGTCGAGCGCTCATTTCTAGCGTGATGGTCCCTTGGATAGGGTAATGCGTACCGTGATCAAGTCGCCTTCGGCCAGCTTTTCTGCTTTTCTCACGCTCGCCTTGATGGGTAGCATGTAGCCTTGGCGGGCTTTGCTCGGAAAAACCGATGTGCGCCAGCATGTTTTGCCGATGGCAGCCTCTACATAGACTGATCCCCAAGCCGCTGAGTGACCAGACGATGCTACACGGATGGCTTCCGCGACGTAGCCGTCGATCGTCAGAAAATGCCACGACATCGATGACGGCTGGCCATCCTTGCCTTCCCCGCGCCACAACCAGATAGGACCGGCATGCTCCCACGCTGTTTCGTCGGGTGAGACGTCCCCGCCCAGTTCCTCGCGCAGGAAGCGGATCAGCTCGGGGTCTGTTGGGCCATCGTTCGTTTGCACCACTCGATCATTGGCTGTGCGCTTGTTTGATGCAACCCGATCTTGCGCTATCGTTTCGTCTACGTACTCTTTCGTTGGGTGCTGCAGTCGCCCTCCGCCGGTCGCTCAGTAACCGATTTCGCCTCCCCAGCAGCGGATCGACAGCTTGCCATCGCCCTGCCAAAAGGATGGGGTCAATCGGCGTCAGTGCGCAGCCACCCAATCTTTGAGGGCTGCATCGATCCGCGACTGCCAACCGGGACCGCCCGATTTGAAATGCTCGATCACCTCGGGCGAAAGGCACAGCGTGCTGACCTTTTTCGGGGTCCTCTGCGGACCGCGTACGCGAATTGTCTTTGCGAGGTCCGGGAAGGCCTCAGCGAAAGGCTTTGCCCTCGCGAAGTCATCGGCTGTCCATTCACGGTTATTGCTGACCGCATCCATATCGGCCTGGGTGTATCCGGGAGCGGCATGTTTTGGGTCGGTCATGGCAGGAGCCTGCGTTCCGTAATGCTGGCCGGGCGGGCAGAGATGATCGAGACGCCTTCGGTGTCCAGCACAGCGAAAATCACCGTGATCGCGCCGTTCATCTCACCGATGGCGGCAAAGCGTCCGTCTTGGCGCTGGGCATCCTGTGCGGGGCGTTGTTCGCCGCCCTCGTGGGTTTGATGCGATAAGATCCGGAACAAATGCGTGAGGGGCCTCGATCTTCTCTTTCCTCTGATATTCAGGACGACACCCCGCCGGCGTCGGTGGGGTATTTTTAAGGCAGATATTTGAAACCTGACGTCAAAAATGACCGTGATGGATCGACCCTGGTTCTCAAGATTGAAGCCACGCTTCTGGCAGCCATGATGATCGATCGTCGGCCGCTGGCCTTTACAGCCTTCTGCAACGCCGTTGCGCCGATCGGCGCACAAATCTGTCTTGGGGCACCAAAGCAATTGCGTGACGATCGGCCCGTATTCATCGAGATTTTTCTGCCAGGAACCGCAGGCCAAAGCGTTCGCCCCTGATGCACATTATTGAGATGAATCACAATTAAACGCTTCAGACTAACTAATGTTATTGAACGGTCCAACTCCAACAAACTATGCGCGCTCTGCTTTAAGAAGCAGAGAGAAGGTAAATTGGTAAACGACGGCAGACGGAAATATTACGCACAGGATTATGTTTTCGCGGAAGCAGAAGCCATTTTTGCCAGTGATGAAGCGCTTTTTCTGGAAATCGCGAACATGGCAGACAGGGATTTTCCAACCCCGCGCCAGCAAGGTGCTCTTATCGAACTGCGCCGACGGCGGCTAATTTCTGAAAAAGACGAGAGCTGATTCGGCGGTTGTCGAAAGATCATGGCAAATGATTGAAGATGAAGGGGTTTCATCTGGAAGGCAGGTGGGGCCCTCCTTTCGCATACGCTGAAGCATGCGGTTGGCATGCACCGGAGTCGCTGCTTGTCGAGATTCCTCCATGTCGTGTAGCTTCGGTCATCGCCCTTCTCGACCTTCACGAAATCGTAGCCCCGCGTTTTCATCTGAGTTTCGCCGCTAGCAGCCCGGGAACCAACGAGGTCAGAAAGACTAGTTGGGACTTGAGCAATAGCCGCTTGCCCCGTCAGCGCGAGAAGGATGCTGCCAAAGACGCTTGTCCGCTTTTCCCTTACCAGCTTTCCTCCATTCTCAGAGGGTTCGGGCTGCGAGATGAATAGCGACATCTACCCAATTCGATGGACAGCACCATAAACATCTTGCCGCAGGCATGTTCTTCGCCTTTGGCAAGCTGGCCTGACCTGCTCAGAATAGAAGGAAGCGCAGTCTATCGACCCATTCGAGTCGTTCAGAGCCGAATTGGAGGCTCCCAGGAGCAGACGGTCTGCATCCAACCATTCGATTTGGAATCCAGGCTGCGGCAGCGCCTTTCAGCTTGCGGTCCGCTCTCGAACACCCTCCCAATCTGGGTCCAGCGAGACAGTGCCGGCTGTCTGTCATGTCTCCCGCACTCCATAGAATGCGGGCCCCATCGGGTTCCGGCGACACGGCATTGTCGGGACAGCCTCTGCTTGGTCGGATCCTGCTGATCAAGGTCAGCGATTGAGCCTCAATCCAGGTGCCCCGTGTTGATCAGTTCCATGCGCTGCGGCACGGTGCCGATCTCGATCCCTTCCTCGCGGAACCGGCGCAGCAGGACGGTAAAGACATTGCTGCGGGCGCCATAGGCCGCTCGCGGGCTGGCGACATGGGCGAAGCTGTTGAAGAAGATGCGGCCGTCCGCGATCGAATCGATGAATAGGGAATAGGCGGGCTCGGCCAGCACCGCCGGCTCGTCGGCATATGTAGCCAGCACGATTTCCCTCACCTTGTCCGCATCCGTTTCGATCGGCACCGAAAACTGGATCTGCATCCGGCCGAGCGGGCTGGCGAGCGTCTTGTTGAGCACAATCTTGGTGATGAGTTCTGAATTGGGCACGATCAGGGTCGAATGGTCAGGTAGCTCGATTTCGGTCGATCGCACGCTGATCCGCTTCACATCGCCCTCATCCTGGCCAACGCGAACCAGATCCCCGATTTTGATCGGCCGTTCGGCAAGCAGGATCAGCCCGGACACGAAATTCTGCGTGATCGCCTGAAGACCAAAGCCGATGCCAACGGACAAGGCCGACAGCAGGATAGCGATGCGTTCTATCCCGATCCCGAGTGAGGCCAGCCCCCAGATCACCGCCAATGCAATGCCGACATAGCGCGCGACCAGACTTACTGAATTGCGACCACTGCCATCAAGGTCGGTGACCGGCAGATAGCGTCGCTCCAGCCAGCGCATGAAGCCGCGCACCAGGGCCAGACCGATCAGCAGCACCAACATGCCGCGCAGGATGGCGCCGGGCGAGACCGCAACGCCGCCGACCTCGAAGCCCTCCGCCAGCGCACCGAGCCGGCTGAACAGGCTGGCGACGTTGCCCGCGCCAAATGGCGACAATAGTAACGAGAAGCCCATTAACAGCACCGCCAGCCGCAACAGCCCCGACAACAGGACGCCGAACTGCTCGACCGCGCTCCCGCGCAGGCCAAGGCTGCGGACCAGCGCCATGCCGAAGCGGCTGGAGCGGTCGAATATCGTCGTCGCCAGATCGTCGATCGCCGCCATCAGCAGATAAACCGCCGATCCCAGCACTGTCGCCCAAGTCACCATCTGCAACAGGAAGAGGCTGAGGCTGAAATAGCCCAGCAGCAGAGCGATCGTCGCGGTTGCGACCAAGATCCACGCGATCAGGCTGACAAGGCCGCTAACGCTCTCGTTACGATCTGCGTCCTGGGCCGCCTCCATCTTGGCTGTCCGCAGACGCGCCACGGTGACGAGGACCGCACTGACCAAAAGGATGTGGAGCAGGGCGAAGACCGCCTGCGTCGCTTCCTGCGCCGCCTTGCTCACGCCGACGGACGCATTGAATTGCGCATAGATCACGCCGAGGAAGGCGAGCAGCGCCAGCAGGAGGCTATAGGGTCGCAGTCTCGCCGCGCCATTGTCGCTGATTGCCGCGATCCGCCAGGATGGACGGCTTCGCATCAACAGCGCACCGAGCACGGAGAAGGTGAAGCCGCTAAAGGCGAAGCCGCCCACGAACGCGCCGAGCAATGGCTCCCACCGATCCGCAACCAGTCCGGACCAGCGCAGTCCCTGCGCGATCGAAAGCGCCGCCAGCAACGGCGCAAAGGTACCGACCGCCACCCGCCACAGCGCATAGGTGGAGCGCCGCACCCGCCGCCCCGGCACGCCCTCGGTCAGCATGCGCTGCCCCATACGCCGCGCGGCGACCTGTCCTGGCCCGACGATCAGCAGGCCCAACAGCAGGCCCGCCAGCGCATGCCATGGCCGATGACTGCGCAGCGCCTCTGCGGCCTGTTCCTGGCCTATCTCCAGAAAAGCGGTGACGCGCCGCAAGTCGCGGGAAAAGGCATCGCCAAGCCCGGACCAGAAGCTAGGCGACAACGGCGATGGCGAGCGGGTCGTGATTTTCTCGCTAAACTGTTCCGCCTCGCTCCGTTCGATCTCATCTGCCAGTTGCTGGGCCTCGACACCGATCAGATTACCGCGCTTGATCGCGGAATCGATCGCGGACCGCTGCCGCGTCAGGGCCGCACGCTGCCGCTTGATATCGGGCGCTTCGCTGCTGCCCGCCGCGACGGTGCCCAGCCCTGTTAGCTTGGCATCGAGCAGGGCCAGTTGATCCTGCAAGTCGCCGGCGGCGCCTGATGCGGCCGTCTTGGCCGCCAGTACTTTTGCCAGCAGGAGCTTGCGATCATCGGCATCCATGCGCGTGTCGAGGCTCTGGTCGACCGAGCGCACATCCTTTTCCGCCTGCGCCAACCGGGCTGCCGGATCCGTCGCCGGGTCCGCCTGTGCCCACACCGGGCTGGCCAGGCCAAGGCTCAGGACCAGCAGCATGACTATCAACAGGACATGCATATGCCGGATCGGATCAATTGCCTGATCGTGTCGAAACAAGGACCACCCATTTTCTGCGCGACGTTGCCGTCCTCTCTATGGTCGGCGGTGGCGCAGGTCCACAGCGCGTAAACGGAAATCAGGCCGGGCGCTGCGCCATGAAACGTACCGGCTGTACTCCAGAAAGAGTGTGTCCCAAGCTTGGCATACGGCGAAACCCACCGACTTGCGCAGCAGGTCTGCGGGCGAGTCGCTGCTCATCGCGTCAGTCAAATCCGGTTGGAACGACAGGCGACCAAATCGCGAGGGAGAAAAGGCTTCGGAAGGAAGCGACCCTTTGTGGACGCTCTGCTTCTAATTTGTCATTCCGAACTGCTGACGGTCTCCTATTAGAGCGGCAGTAGTTGACTGAGCGATCACTAATCGGAGTGGGGGCGGTGCTACCTGCGGCAAAGGTAGACCTTCGACAAGATCGATCAGTTGGTGGGTTGCGATCTCGGCCATTTCGCCAAATGGTCGCGCTACGGTGGTCAGCGCGGGGGTTAGCAATTCGGCAACCAGACTGCCGTCAAACCCGACGACGGAAAGCGGGCTTGGTACGGCGATGCGAAGTTCCGAAGCGACCTTCAGCACGCCCGCTGCCATGATGTCGTTGGCGGCAAAAATGGCTGTGGGCAGCGGCGAAAGGGATAGAAGCTGCTCGGCGGCTGCGACGCCGGAGGCGAGGCTGTAATTCCCCTCGATTTCATGAAGCAAGGCAACTCTGTTCCGGTCGAGCGCTTCGATAAAACCACGACGTCGTTCGATGGCGGATATCATCGACTGGGGGCCGGTGACCATCGCGATTCGCTGGTGGCCGAGTGCAACCAGATAATCCGCGACCGCACCGGCCGCATCGGCTTCGCGGGACAATATGACGCTGCCATAGCCATCGATCGGCACGGCCGAGAGCGCCACGGCGGCAACCTGTTCGGCTTGCAGGGCCTGAGGCAAGCCGATGATCCCGGACACGGGGGGCAGCACGATCAGGCCATCGATGCGAGACCTGCGGGCAAAGGCAAGCACATCCTCGATCGCGCCTTCTTCTTCCAGTGGCGTCGAATGGCAGATGACCTCATAGCCGCGCCGTGTCGCTTCTCGTCCAACGCCCCGTTGCACGGTGTCGAGAACCAGAGCGTTGCGATCATTATGGACGATGCCGATCAGGAAGGATCGACCCTTGGCCAACGCCCTTGCGCGCAGGCTTGGCCTGAAATTCAAGGCGGAAATAGCCTGCTCGATGCGCTCGCGGGTGTCGTCGCTGACGCGCGGCGAATTGTTGAGGACGCGCGAAACCGTGCGGATCGAAACGCCGGCGCGATCCGCCACGTCAGAAATGGTCGGCTCATGGCCATTGTTGAACGAAGCATTGCTATTCATGGTCGGACGCTATGCTGCCAGATCGCTTCTGTCACGCGCTACCATCATGCCTATCTATTTGACTTGACGCGCGGGTTGGAGAAGCATAATTCACGGCCATCAATGATAGCGCTAACTAAGGCGTGTCGAGCAATTTACGGCGGAGCAGGTCAAGGCTCCAACTGGTCATTGCAAGAAAGAAGGGGAGGATCGAATGAAGCAGATGCAATCGTTGCGCGTGCATTTCCTGACGGGAGCCGCGCTTATTTTTTGTCCGGTCGTGCCAGCGCTGGCACAGGCCCAAACTTCCACCGAAACGCCAGCTGTCACTGCTGCCGAGCAGGCGCAGGGCGGCTCGGATAGCGCAACCGCAGACATCGTCGTCACCGGATCGCGCATCGCGCGCAATGGCTTCGACGCCTCGACCCCGGTCAGCGTGGTCGGCTCCGAGGACATCAAGCTCTCGGGCAATGTGAACGTCGAAAAGACGCTGGCGCAGCTGCCGCAGGTGGTCGGTTCACAATTGGGTAGCGCGACCTCGAATACTGTTCCCGGCGGCTTTGCCGACGTCAACCTGCGCGGCTTTGGTTCGACCCGCAACCTGGTGCTGGTCAATGGGCGGCGCTATGCCATTTATGGTCCGGAGCAGGTTACCGATCTCAACACGATTCCGTCGAGCCTGATTGCGCGCACGGAAATCGTGACGGGTGGTTCGTCGGCCGTCTACGGGTCCGATGCCATCACCGGCGTCGTCAACTTCATCATGCGCGACGATTTCGAAGGCGTGGAAGCGCGCGCCCAGCTCAATATGGATCGTCCCACCGGGACGCCCGTCTATACCGTCGACCTGACGATGGGCGGTAATTTTGCCGACGGTCGTGGCAATCTGGTCGTGTCGGGCAATTATCTCAAGCGCAACTCGATCACGCGCGGGCAGCGCGGCAGCTTTGCCTATGACTCGCTCAACGACGGATGCATCGTGCCGGGCAGCGGCGGCCATGACCGGGCCGGCACGCCCTTCACGCCGGCCTCTGGCCTGGGCTGCGTCGCGGGTGGCGGTGAGCTTGGCTTCGTTGCCGGTGGCAGCGGTGACATTCCCAATGGACGCTTTTCCGGTATTCCGGCGGCGGGCGGCTCCAACGCGGCGCTCAATGCCGCCTATGCCAATGCCGGCCTGTCGGCGATGACGTCGCGCGGCTTCACCTTCAACGATGAAGGCACGGTTGCCCGGCCACAGATCACGCCGCAGGATGATTTTAATCTGGGCCCCGACAATTATCTGATCCAGCCGCAGAAGCGCTGGATGATCAACAGCTTTGGCCATTATGATTTCACCGATGACATCACCGGCTATATGGAGCTTCACTATAGCAGCAATGTGGTGAATGCCCGACTGGCGCCGACCAATGTCGGGTCGCCCACCTTGTTCGATGTCAATAATCCCTATCTGACGCCGCAGTTGCAGGAAGTGCTCCGCCAGCTTGATCTGGCCGAAACCGGGACGACCACCGTCACCAGCGGTACCGCGACGCGGACGACGACCGCAGGGGACGGGCTGGCGGTTCTGACCGCGGGACGCCGCTATCGGGAAGTGGGGCCGCGATTGGCCAGCGAACGGCGTAATGTCTTCCGTGGCGCCTGGGGCTTCAAAGGCAATCTGGGCAGCGTGTCGGACAATGTCCTGACCGATCTCAAGTTCGACGCCTATTACACCTATGCCCGCAGTGAAGACACGTTGCTGCTGCAGAACGCGATTTCGCGTAGCCGGCTGCAGGCGGCCTTGTTGTCGGTCAATGGCGCGGCACCGGTCTGCAACATCTTTGGCCAGAATATCTCCGAAGCCTGCGCCAGCGCGATCCGCATCAACGCCACCAACTCGACCATCGCCACCCAGCAGGTCGCACAGGCGAGCGTCACCGGCACCCTGTTCCAGCTGCCTGCCGGTCCGGTGGGTTTCTCCAGCGGCTATGAGTGGCGCAAGACCAGCGCAACCTTCACGCCGGACTCCTTCCTGGCCTCGGGCGACGTCGCCGGTTTCAATCCCGGCCTGCCGACCAAGGGCGACGTTTCGGTCAACGAGATTTTCGGCGAATTGCGCGTGCCGTTGATCCACGACACACCGTTCATGGAGAGCCTGGTTGCCAATGGCGGCTTCCGCTATTCCGACTATAGCCTGTCCGGCATTGGCGGCCAGTGGACCTATCTGGGCGGGCTCGACTGGCGGGTGAACCGCGATCTTGCCTTCCGTGGACAGTATCAGCGGGCGATTCGCGCACCCAATGTGAACGAGCTTTACGGCGGTGTGACCCGTGTCGTCGGTGTCGCGACCGATCCTTGCTCCTCGCGCGCTTCGGCGGCGCAGCGGACCGATGCCGTCCGCGCGGTCTGCATCGCGACGGGCGTTCCAGCCGGCGCGGTCTTCACCGATGCGGTCCAGCCCAACAACATCATGCCGGCGGACTTTGGCGGCAACGTCAATCTGGGTGCGGAAAAGTCCGACACGTTCACCGTCGGCGCCGTGTTCACGCCCAGCTTCGCGCCCAAGCTCTATTTCAGCGTCGATTATTTCAACATCTCGCTGGACGGCGCGATCTCGTCGCTGGGCGGTGGCCTGCAGAACACGCTCAATCTCTGCTATACCGTCATTCAGGACGCCAATAGCGAGTTCTGCCGGGCGATCGTGCGCAATCCCAATACGGGTGAGATCAACGATCCCTATGTGGCGCAGATCCGCAACGCCAATACCGGCAAGCTCAAGACCTCGGGCATCGACTTTGCGATGCGCTATTCCTTCGACGTCGGTTTCGGCTTCCCAGGGCTGGGCAGCACCAGCTCGTTCGATATCAGCAGCAACCTGACCTATCTGGACGAATTCACGTCCACGCCGGTCGCGGCGTTGCCCGACATCAAGAATGAATGTGCCGGAGCCTATGGCCCGACCTGCGGCCAGCCGCTGCCGCGCTGGCGGGCGACGTCGCGCATCACCTGGAATGTCGAGGATCTGAGCCTCAGCCTGCGTCATCGCTATATCGGCAAGGTCACGACCGACCGCTATGTCGTGCCGCATCGTCAGGGGGCGGCGAACGCGCCCAGCCTCGACAGCTTCGCCTATCCGGTGCTGAACGATCAGAATTATTTCGACCTGTCGTTCAACTACAAGCTGCGCGAGGGGATGGAGATTTTCGGCGGTGCGAACAACATGTTCAACAACAAGCCACCGGTCACCACCCAGGGGCCGAATGCCAACACCTTCTCGGCGACCTATGACGTGCTGGGGACCGAGTTCTTCATCGGCGCATCGCTGAAATTCTGAGGACGAGACAGGAGGGCGGGGGCAGCTAGGCTGTTCCCGCCTTCATCATGACAAGGGGATGGATGATGGGTTTTGACCGGCGAAGCTTCCTGCAAGGCGGTGCATGGGCAGGCATGGCCGGGATCGCGCAACCGGCTTTTGCGGCCTCCGGTGCGAGCCTGGGATCGGCTGCCGGGGCCGTTGGCGGGATCGTCGATGTCCGCCGGTTCGGCGCCAAGGGCGACGGCACGGCGATCGATAGCGGCGCGATCAACAAGGCGATCGATCATGTCGCCGGGCTGGGCGGCGGCACCGTCTATTTCCCGGCCGGTTCCTATGCCAGCTACACGATCCGGATGAAGAGCCGGGTCACGCTGTTCCTGGCGGATGGCGCTGTCCTGCTGGCCGCCGCGCCAACCGGCGCGCATGGCTATGACCATGCCGAACCGATCGGGGAGTGGGGTGCTTATCAAGATTTCGGGCATAGCCATTGGCGCAACAGCCTGATCTGGGGCGAGGGGCTGAACGACATCGCCATCCTTGGTCCGGGGCTGATCTGGGGCAAGGGGCTGGGCCGGGGCGACGGCAAGGATAATTGGCTCAAGGATCCGACCGGTCCCGGCACCGGCAACAAGGCGATCGCGCTCAAAAATTGCCGCAACGTCCTGTTGCGCGACATCAGGATATTGGAGGGCGGCTGGTTCGCACTGCTCGCCACCGGGGTCGATAATCTTACCATCGACAATGTGCTGGTGGACACCAATCGCGACGGCTTCGACATTGACTGCTGCCGCAATGTGCGGATCAGCAATTGCACCGTCAATTCGCCCTGGGACGACGGCATCTGCCCCAAGAGCAGCTATGCGCTGGGCCATCCTCGCATCACCGAAAATCTCACTATTTCCGACTGTTTCGTCACCGGCAATTATGAAGTCGGGTCGGTGCTGGATGGTAGCTGGCGCAAGATGCCGCCGTCCTTTGCGCCCAAGATCCACGGACGCATCAAGTTCGGCACCGAATCCAATGGTGGCTTCCGCAACATCACCATCAGCAACTGCATCTTCGAGGATAGCCGGGGGCTGGCGTTCGAGACGGTCGATGGCGCAGTGGTCGAGGATGTGACGGTCAGCAATATCACCATGCGGGGCATTATCGACGCGCCGCTGTTCCTGCGGCTGGGCAAGCGGATGCGCGGGCCTGCGGGCGTACCGATCGGCACGATGAAGCGCATCCTGATCCAGAATGTAGTGAGTTCGGGCGCCAATATGCTGCCATCGGTGATTGCGGGGCTGGTCGATCATCCGATCGAGGATGTCTCCATTGCCGACTGTCATTTCCAGCATGTCGGTGGTGCGCCGACGGCGATGGCCAAGGTGCGTCCGCCCGAGGCCGAACTGGCTTATCCCGAGGCGACGATGTTTGGCGATCTGCCCGCCACCGGTTTCTTCGTCCGCCACGCGCGCAATATCCGCTTCAGCAATGTCGAGGTGGCGGTGGCCGCGCCCGATCCGCGTGCAGCCTTCCGGCTGGAGGATGTGCAGGACGCCGACTTTGTCGGCCTGCGCGCGCCACGCGGCACGACCTGGTCGCTTGACCGGGTCACCGGCTTTCGCAGCAGTGGGGCGCGCTGGATCGCGGACCGCCGGAGCGACGGCCCGCTGTCCGGTGACTTTTAGCCCCTGCGGTCTGGTGCGGCGGCGAAGGCCGCCGCGATCGCATCGCGAAAGGGTTTGGGGCGAAAATCGGCATCGAAGGGGCAGGGCCGCTTGGCCATGCCGTCAGGCCGCAGCCGCATGCCGCTGAGCCAGCTATAGCGGTCGGACAGGCCCCAGCACATCACCGTCTTCGTTTGGGGATAGGATAGCATCAGGTCGAGATAGGCCTTGGCATGGGCGGCGACCTGCGCGTCGCGCGGACCGATGGCGCCGGGTAGCGGATTGTCATGCACGTCCATTTCCGTGACCAGCAGGTCAAGGCCCATGCCGGTGACCTGATCCAGGAAGCGGCGGAAGGCGGGTTCATCCAATGATCCCAGCCCTGTCGGCGTATCGCTGAACTTGCTGCCGAGGTGACTCTGTATGCCAAGGGCATCGATGGGCGTGCCACGCTTGCGCATCTGTTCCAGCAGGCGCAGCACCGCATCCCGATGCACGCCCTCGTCGGCGCGCCAGCCCATATAGTCATTATAGACCAACTGGGCCTTTGGCGCTGCCGCGCGCGCGGTGCGAAAGGCGATGTCGATTGTCTCGAACGCCCCGATATGCCGGGACAAAGCGGTGTCGCGCAGCGCCCCGGTTTCGGAATCGATCGCTTCGTTGACGACATCGAAACTGTCGATCCGGTCGGCATAGCGGCCGGCGACCGTGGCGACATGATCGGTCAGCAGCCGTTCCGCCTCCGCCCTGGGATTGGGCCCATAATCATGCTCCGCCACCCATTGCGGCATCCATCGCTCGCTGTGCCACAACAAGGTGTGACCGCGCACGCCAAGGCCGTTGGCTCCTGCCCAATCCACGATCCGGTCGGCCGCGCGAAAGTCGAAGTGCTGCGGATCGGGACGCGTGATCGACCATTTCATTTCATTTTCCGGCACGACCAGTGCGCATTGTGCGGCATTGAGCGCGCGATAGCGGGGATCGGCGAAATTATCCTTGCCGACCGTGCTGCCGAAGCGGATGCCCTTGGCGGAGCCCAGCGTGGCGAGGGAGTTTACTGATCTTGCCCAGGCAGGAACCGGCAGGGCCAGGGTCGCGGCGCCCGCGATCAGGCTGCGGCGGTCGATCACCCGGTTCACAGCGTCACCCGTTCATTGGCGTGCAGGGTCAGTTGGCGGACGGGCTGTCCCGTCAGGCGCAGGCGGACCGTCTGGGCCTGCGGCTCGATACCGATCAGATGGCGTGGCTTGCCCTGCTTGTCGGTGACGAGGCGCGCGGCCCCACCCTCGATCCGGCCGATTGGTGCGCCCGCAAGGCTGAGGTCGGCGCCCCCGGCGAGATAGACCATGGTGGCGCTGCGTCCCGCATCGGTCGGCATCGACAGATGGGTGGCCTGCGCAGCCTCATGGCCAGGGCGGACATTCCAGTGCAGGTCATCAGCTTCCTCGCAGACGCCGACGAGCCGCCAGCTATAATCGACCATCACCAGCGCGGCGGGGGAATAGCCGGCGGCCTCGGCATGGGTGAAGGCACCGGTGCGCGGGTCCATCTGCTGGCGGAAGGTCATGTCGCGGATCAGCGCTGCGCACCAGGGTGTCATCATCTGGCTGAACTCGGCGGTGCGGCCATAATGGTCGAACCAGCGGCCTGCGCGCAGCGCCGTCAGCGCCTGGGTGGCGCCGCCCCAGCTATTGGCCGGTATCGATCCGACAAAGGCAGGGTCATCCATCGCCACCGACGTCAGCGGATAGGGCGCCCAGAAGGCGGCCGGATTATGCAGTTGCCGGGTCCAGAGCGTGTCGAACAGCGCCTGATCGGGCACATGTTCGCCGCAGACGCGCGAAAGAATATCGGAACGAACGCGCACGAAATCGCCCTTCGCGTCGAGATCGTAGAAGGCCGCATCTTCCGGCACATAGAGTTTGGAGAGGATCAGGCCGCGAATATGATCGGCCTGCGCGGCCCAGCGGTCGGCCTCGCTGGTCTTGCCAAGAGCCGATGCCATTTCGACCAAGGCCCTGCGCCCGCCATAAACGGTTGCGGACAGGTCCGGGCACAGGCGGGGCAGGGTAGCGATGGGGTGATGGGTGCGGGCGTCCTTGTTCGGACACTGGTTGGGCATGCCGGCCCAGCGCGGGCTGTTGTCATGGCCGGTATCATAGGTGCAAAATCCTTCGACCAGTCCGGTGCCGCGCGTATTGCGATAGCGCATCAGCCAGCCATCCCAGGCCGTACAGGCGCGGTAGCTGGCCTCCAGCAGCGCGCTGTCGCCGGTCGCTCGCGCCAGTTCCCAGGCGGTGGCAGCGATCGGCACCACCATCTGGATCTGGCCAAAGCCGGTTTCGACGATCTTGTTGTTGGCGGGCAACTGGCCGTCCGCCCGCTGCAATTCGAAAAAGGTCATATGGCTGTTACGGGCCACGTCCGGCCGGAATTTGCGATAGACCAACGCCTCGTGCGGCCCGCATTCCTGCCAGATGCCCTGATAGACGGCGCCTTCGATCAGCACCGGCTTGCTGACATAGGGCATGACCTGAACATTGGCGGCCAATACCGCCAGCGCCTTGTCATAGGCCGCCTGCCAAAGCCGGTTGGCGGTGTTGAAGCGCGGCGCATCGGCAGCCGGTTCGGCATAGGCCATTCGACTTGCGCCAGCGCTGGCAAGGCCGCTCGCGGCGGTGAGCAGGAAGGAACGTCGATCCATTTATATCCCCTGAGAGCTGGCTTTAAGGCGCGACCGGCGCGGGATGATCGACCCGGACCCAGTCCACGTCGATCGATCCATCCGCGCCGCTGCGGTTGAAGGTGAACAGGCCCGGTCGTGAGCCTTTCCACCAGGAGAAACGGGCAAGGCCAATGGCATCGCCGAACGGCAGGAAGGCGCGGCCGTCGAGACTGTAACTGTAGCGGACCGTCTGGTCTGCGCCGACCTCCGCCCGCAATTCGACGGAGGAGCCGGTGAGGGCAGGGCCGGTGGTTTCCTCCCCGGCCGACGCCAGGGTCAGGTGCATCCTTCCACTCTGCCGGACGATGCCGATCCAGCTAGGCTTCACGCCGAACAGAGTAAGCCCCGCCCGCTGGCCATCGGTCATCCGGCCGATCTCGATCCGGGTCGTGATCCGGCTGCTCGGCCCCTGCAATATCTGGGTCAGCGTGTTGCGGGCGGTTACCAGATGGTCGGCGGGCAGGGCGTGGAGACGGAGGAAACCGGGGCGTGCCGTGAGGCTCCAGGCACGGTCGTCCGGGTTATGGTTCCATTCCCATTGTGGCCCCAGTTGCGCGCTGCCGAATGCGTCCGTGTCCTGGAGCCGATCCGTGCGTGCGGGCGATCCCGTGTCCGGCATGGCATGGTGCTCGACCGGCTGGCCGACATCACTGCCAGGGCGCAGGTCGCCGATCACCGGCCAGTCATCGACCCATTTGAGCGGTTCCAGATAGGTGATGCGGCCAAAGGCGCCGCTGCTGTTGAAGTGGATGAACCAGCCCTGGCCCGACGGCGTTTCGACCCAGCCGCCCTGATGCGGCCCCTGCAGCGCGCTGCTGCCCTGCGCCAGCACGGTTTTCGCTTCATAGGGGCCACGAATATCGCGCGCGCGCAGGGCGACCTGCGCGCCCTTCTCCACGCCGCCATAGGGCGCGAAGATATAATAATAGCCGTTGCGTTTGTAGAATTTGGGGCCTTCGAGGATCGGCAGCTTCTGCTTGTCCTCGACGATCACCGTTCCCCCATCGAGCACGCTCTTGCCGTCCGCGCTCATACGATGGAGGATCAATGGCCCGGCGCCATGGCGGGAATGGACCAGCCAGGCCTGGCCATCATCGTCCCAGAAGGGGCAGGGGTCTTCCAGCATCGGCTGGTCGATCACCTTGACCGGCGCGCTCCAGGGGCCTTCCGCCTTGCTGGCGGTGGCCATGAAGATGCCCTCGTCCGGCGTCGCCCAATAGACGTAGAACAGGCCGGCATGATGGCGGATCGAAGGCGCCCAGACGCCGCCGGCATAGCGGGTGCCGCCGATCGGCTTGGAAATCGCGTCGGTCAGGCTGTGGGGGCCGGGCATGTCATATTCGGGCGCGAACGGCAGGCGCGGCAAGACATGGCGAAGGATCGACCAGTGGACCAGGTCGCGGGAATGGAGGATCGGGATGCCGGGCGAGAAATGAAAGCTCGACGCCACCATATAATAATCTTGTCCGACGCGGATGACGTCGGGGTCGGAATAATCGGCGTAGAGAATGGGGTTGGCGTAAGTCGATGCGGACGAAATCGTCTTCGCCGCGGCGCCAGACCCGCAGATCAGAGAGGCAGCACACAACAGGCTTGTCAGCATTCCGCTTTGAAGCGGCATCACATATCCCTCCTATCGGCAAAGCTTTATAAAGGCGCGCTTTGCTCGTTGATCGACTGATTGTGCGTGGAAGAGTGCTGTAATGCAACAAATTTTAGATAGCGCTACCATTGTCTAGGTGCGTTTTCACAACGACCATTTGTTCGATCTAGATATGCTGCCAGTTTCGACCCTTGCCGGACGCTCAGCAGCAAATTTCTTCGTTCCAAGAGTGGACCGTCTGCTTCCCTATTCCGGAGGCCCCAGACTTGCCGGAAGGAGACGAGTGGCTTTGAACCTGGGAGAGCCAGCAATTGTGATCGTCAGGCTGACAGCACAGGTCCAAGCGCCTCGATAATCCGGCAATCAGCAACGATGCCGCCATCGCAGGAATCGATCACGGCCTTGAGTTCTTTCCGGAGCGCCGCAAGGTCAGCCAGCTTGCGATCCACTTCCAGGAGGTGCTCTCTGGCGATCCGATCGATGCCTGCGCAATCACAACTGCGGTCACCCGAGATGCCTAGCAGCGCCCGAACCTGATCGAGCGAAAACCCCAGGTCGCGGGCACGGCGGATGAAGGAAAGGCGGCCAAGCTCCGCCTGCCCATAGTCCCGGTAGTTGCTCGTCGTCCGCGCTGGCTTGGGCAGCAGGCCGATCTTCTCGTAATAGCGGATCGTCTCGATCTTCGTGGCCGTCGCCTTGCCCATGTCGCCGATCGTGAATGCCATGCCCTTGACCCTGTAGTTGCTACAGGGCCTATATAGCCTTTCATCACCGAAACAGGAGATGGATATGGCCGGGGGATGCTGCGGCGGATCACAGAACGACACGGAAAAGCTGAACGACGCGGCCTGGCGGCGCGTGTTGTGGATCGCACTCATCATCAACGCGGTCATGTTCGGCGTTGAGATCGTCGCCGGGGTCGCTGCCGGTTCCGCTTCGCTCAAGGCCGATGCGCTCGACTTTCTGGGCGATGCCGCCAACTACGCGATTAGCCTTAGTGTCGCAGGCATGGCGCTGGCGTGGCGAGCGCGGGCCGCGATGGTCAAAGGCGTCTCGATCCTGCTATTCGGTCTGTGGGTGCTGGGCAATACCGTCTGGATGGCGGCACAGGGCGTCGTTCCTGCTGCCGAGACCATTGGTGTCGTGGGCGTGATTGCGCTCGTCGCGAACCTTGCCTGCGCCGCGATGCTCTGGCGCCACCGCGAAGGGGACGCCAACCGGCGCTCCGTATGGATTTGCTCGCGCAACGATGCGATCGGCAATATCGCCGTGGTCGCTGCAGCGCTCGGCGTATTCGGCACCGGCACGGGCTGGCCCGATATCGCGGTCGCCGCGATCATGGCGGTCTTCGCACTGTCGGGAGGATGGCAGATCATCCGCCAAGCCCGTGGGGAACTGAGGAGCGCGCCTATTCACCGCCGAAGCGAAACCGCACCCCTCCGTTAAGGACGAACCCGTCGGTCGGTGCCCAGGCATCGACGGTCCACGCGCCCGTCGCCGCCCGGCGCGGCAGGAGCAATGGATCGTATTTTGTCTGCCGCACATTGAGCAGGTTCTCGGCATTGAGGAACAGGCTGACCTTGCCCAGTACCAGTTCGCCCATCGCACCCAGTTGAACATACGGCCTGCTGCGCGTCCGATAGGGATTGTCGTCCAGCGACTGCCGCCCGGTATAATAGGCCTCGACCCCGAAGCGGCCGCGCCCTTCCTTCTCCCACATGCCGACAAGGCCCGCGCTGTCTCGGGGCGTCAGCGGCACGATGCGCCGACCGGGTCCGTCTGGGTCCGGTTCGTTCGCGGCGACATGGACGTAGCTGCCGGTCACCGACAGCGCCCGCCAGCGATAGCGCAACAGCACTTCGGCGCCGCGCGTTCGCGTGACGCCATCGGCGTTGACCAGCGTGACATGATCGGCATCCACCATCTGCAATTGCTGGGCATGGTCGATGTTGGAAGCGAACAGGCTGAGGTTCGCCTCGAAAGGCCCACTGGCATAGCCGAAGTCGATCGAACCGCTGTCGGCGATCTCCGCCTTGAGCTTCGCATAGGGCAGCAAGCGCGCGAGGCCATTGGCCTCCGTTTCCTCGACGAACGGTGTCGGCGCATAGAAGCCGCGCCCGAATGTAGCGCGGATAGTCCAGGGACCTGGCCGATAGAGCGCGGATACACGCGGACTGACATGCGAACCATAGTCGCTATGGGCATCCCAGCGCAGGCTACCCGCCAGCGTCAGCTTGTCGGCAAGCTCCTGCTCGCCCTGAACAAATAGCGCGGGCACGGTGTAGCTGTAGTCGAAGGCTGAGAATGCCTTGGAACGATAGTCGTCCAGCTGGACCGCAGCGCCTGCCAGCCATGTTGTCACGCCTGCCTTGCCGCCGATCGACGCCTCGGCAAATGCCGTCCGATGGCGGTCATTCTCCACCGTGTCGCCGAACACATGGCGATGCGATTGGGTAACGCCGGAGGCGCGCAGATGCAGCGTCCCGATGCCTTCCAGGGGCGTTTCGGCAGTAAGGCCCAGATCGTAGCGTCGGCTGCGCAGCGTCTGCGCGAAAGGCGATCCGTCCGGCGCATTCGCGCCTGGTATCGTTCCGCCGTCGCGTTGCTCTGCCATCGCGCCGAAAGTCAACAAGGCCTTGGTGCCATCGGCAGTATCGAGAAACAGCCGTGGTCGGGCCGTGAAGCGCTCATAGCCGGGCATGTCGGCCCATCCGTCGTCGTTCAGGTCCTTCCGGCTTTGTCGGTCGTAGCCGGCCGTGAGCGAAGCGCTGAGTACGCTGCTGAGCGGCGTGGCCACATAGCCCGTTACATCCTGTCCATCGCGACTGGTGGCGTTGAACAGGAGTTCCCCTTGTGGTTCGCTCGCTGGCCGACGCGACACCAGATTGATGACGCTGCCCAATGCCGATGGGCCGTAGAGCGCCGATGCCGCGCCCTTGATGATCTCAACCTGACCTAGATCGGTTGGCGGGATTTGCAGCAGGCCTATGGAAGGCGTCTGTCCACCATAGAGCGGCAAACCGTCAGCCAGAATCTGCGTGTAGCGGCCCTTGAGGCCCTGGATACGGACATTGGCCGCTCCGAGCGCAGGCGATGTGGTCTGCACGCGAACGCCCGGCGTCTCGCTCACCAGCATGGCGATGTTGCCAGGGCGCATGAGGAGTTTCTCCTCGATTTCCTCGCGATTGATGACGTCGACGCGGATGGGCTCGTCCTGAACCCGGCGCCCAGTTCGCGTCGCTTGGACCACGATCTCGGTCTCGGCCTCCTCTGCATGGTCTGCCTCGGCCTGCGCATAGGCTGGGCCAGCGATCATGGTCGCAATCACTAGCGCGCTGCTTCCGGCAAATGTCCTGCCGCCACGACACATCAAATTCACATCGCTCCCGTTCCTGCCCGGCATGCAACGCCGGGTACGGACGCCTCATAAGGCCTGTAGCAACAACAGGGTCAAGGGCAGCTTTCCGCATCGACAGTCTCCGACCTAGACGGCCGGAATAGCAGCATTGACGCAGCCTGCGCAGGGCGGCGGTCACGGCGCCTATTCGGCAGCGGAACTCAGGCCCGACATGCACTCGGCCTTCTTTATCTCCGGCCCCGGCGTGGAGGCCGGTCGCAGTCTCGGCAAGATCGACATCCGTCAGATTGCGCCGACAATGGCCGGATTGCTCGGCATTGTGCTACCGACCGCCAAGGCCTGGATCCTACCCGTCCGCTCCGGATCGGCCATGAACAGATGAACTGAAATCCAAGCGTCCCGCGCCGAGTTTGCGCGGGACGCAGGCAATCGATCAGAAGCGGCGATGCTCCTGTCCGTCGATCAGGTCGCAGGTTCCGCGAAACGCATAAGGCGTGGTGCCCTGTACGCTGATCTGACCGCTGCGGCGGTTGATCGTGACCAGCGGCTTGTTGAGACCATTGAGACGATATTTGGCCCGGATCACGTCTGGACCCATCTCCACGTCATAGAGATCCCACCAACCGTCATTGCCCCGGCTGTTGATGGGAGGAACCAGCTTCTTGGGCAGGCGGATGCGCCCGCCACCGTCCCAGAACTGAAGCATCAGCGAGGCATCGAACTGCTGCCCGGTCATCTCGGTGCGGTTGCCGTAGTCGTATCGGTTCGTCCGCGCATTCCACGACCAGCCGTACGTCGTCGATACACCGCTGCGCTGACCGTCGCCGAAGCACACGAGGCCGAGATCGACGTACTGATCGTTCACTTGGTAGCGATCGCGATCCTCGACATAGCTTGGAGACTGACGCTGTCCGTTGCCTGATGGCCTATAGCCGATGTCCGGGTGATAGCCGCGATCACTGTTGCCGGATTGAGCGGGAACGGCGCTGTGCCCGCAATCGGCGGGAAGCGTCTCTGTGATGGAATCGTAGCGTCCGTTCATCGTCGCGACAGTGACGCACTGGCGCTTGTTGCCATTCCACCAGGTGGTGTAGCTGCGGTCATCGCCCTTCTGCGTATTCAGAAGGTCGTAGCCACGCGCCTTCATCTGGGTTTCAGCGCCGGGCGCACGAGAACCCACGAGATCGGCGAGGCCTGACGGTGTTTGAGCCGATGCAGCCTGTCCTGCCAGTACCAGAGTAAGCCCTACTACGGTGATGATGTGGCGTTTCACGGCAAGGCCTTCCTTTCCCGATTCAACGGGGCGTGCTCGATTCTGCGTAAATATCTATCCAATCTGGTGGACAATTCCATGAAGCAATTCGCCCACCATGAACCGGGGGCCGTAGAACCGACCCATGCTTGCCCTTCAGCCGTCGATTTTCCGTTCCCAGCTGCAGTCGGTCTGCTCTCTCATTTTGGATGCCCAAGATGGCTGGTAGGCAACCGTCCGGTTCGGAAGGTGGTGCCCCGTTCGATTTCCAGACAGTCGATCGCATCGATATCGAAAATGGAATCTGACCAAGGCAATCACATCGAAGATGCACGCGGACTGCGGACACGGCTATTCCTACCACATCCGTTATGACGAAAATCACAAACTAGAGGTAACTCCGAGCTGATATATAGTCGGCCTATCATTGCCGTCGTGGATCCACGCATCAAGACCAACAATCCCATATAATGAAACTATATTTCATCTGGCGATAATTAGGTATCCTCGTTAGCATGTCCTCTAATGGAAGGATGAGAGAGAATCATGCTGGTTCGGAGTGCAAGACTGATCGGATTACTGGCATTCGTGGCATCGCCGGTCTTCTCTACGCCCCCTTCCAATCAGCCAGCGCAGGATCCCTCCCTGGATGCCAAAGCAGCGTTAGGCCTCAAGCCGTTCATCTCCTATTTCAAGCCGATGCCTGCTGCGCAGCTTTCAGATTCAGTCTGGGGGGCGGCCGAAGTGGGCCGGCGAGATCCGCTAAACGGCCTCGAAGATGCGACCTTGGCCAAGTGGAACTATTGGGACGGGCAGATCTTGCAGGGCTCGGATGGCAAATACAGGATGTTTGCAAGTCGTTGGGGCCAGGCGCTAGGCCATATGGCCTGGGGGCAATCGCTGGCTGTCTCGGCAATCAGCGATTCTCTCTACGGTCCCTATCGTGACACAGGGCTGATCTGGCCAAAGGACGAAGGTGGCAAAGGGCATAATGTCATCGCCTTGAAGCTGCCGGACGGGCGTTACGCCGTCGTGGTGAGCGAAACGCGAAACGGTGACGTGTTCGTTTCCAAAAGCATCGATGGCCCCTGGCAGAAGCTCGGCAGCATCAGCGTGGACCAAAGTGCATTCACATCTGTGAAGACGCCTGGCGATCTGCCCAGTTCGGCTCCCAAAGCGCCTTGGAAGGCATCCAATGTCAGCCTGATTGTCCGCCCTGACGGTCGGTTTGAAATTATCCAGCGATCTGGTCAAATCCTGATCAGCAACGCAGGCATCCTCGGTCCTTACAAGGTCATGGGCGACAGCATTTACCGGGGCGTTTCCGGCATTCCCCAGACCGACATGCGCGCCTATGAAGATCCCGTGATCTGGTACAGCGGCGGATGGTATCATGTGATAGTCAATCACTGGCGTAGCCGCCGGGCCTACCATCTCATCTCGCGCGACGGCATTGCGGGCTGGCGCTTCCAGGGGATGGCTTACGAACCCAATACGAAATTCATTCGCTATGCCGACGGCACGAACAACACCTGGAACAAGCTCGAGCGCCCAGCCGTGGTCATCGAGGACGGCCATGTGATCGCAATGACCTTCGCGGTTATCGACACATCGAAGGAGAGCCAGACTGGTGACAACGGCCATGGCAGCAAAGTGATCGTGGTCCCCTTCGACGGTGCGTCGATGGACCACGATTTAATGGCCCTCCGGTAACCCCGGCCGCTGCAACCGACCCTTTCCAGACACTCCGCCTCCGTTTGCTCCTTCTCGAGTCCTGACGGTCGGCTAATTCATCTAGGACCTGCAAGAAGTTTGCCGCTTATGCCGACGCAACCGTGATGGGCGTCACGCGCATTCACATTCCGGCAGTTCTAAGATCGCTATGCGATTGGGACGTGAGGGGCACGTTCCAATCGGCGGTTCGCGACTTTGATGGCGCGGCAGTGATGGGGGAGCGGGGGAAAGGTGCGGATCAACAATTTTGCGCGAGCATGTCTGCTGGCGCTTGCGTGCTGCGTGTCGGCAACGGCGATCGGCCAGGAGAAAACCGGCATCAAAGAGGGCTTTGCTCTCAAGCCCGGGACAGTGAAAATAATCCTCATGCGCCCTGTCATTGGAGTGGGCGAGCAGTCGACCGGCGGCCTTTATGAACCCAATGCAGACTGGACTACGCAGGCACGCGGCCATCTCGGTACGGCGCTGAGCGAAGCGCAGACGCAACTGGGAAACCAGGTCATGCCATATGAGGAAAGCGCTGGCGCAGAAGGCCCGCTGGTGACGCAATATTCCCAGTTGTTCAACGCTGTCGCGGACTCGGTGATCGAATATCAGTTCTTTCCAGGCAATCGTCTCCCGACCAAAAAGCGGGACAAGGGCTTTGAATGGGCCGTTGGCCCCGGCATTGCCGAACTCAAGTCCCTTGAGGGCGCGGACTATGCCCTCTTCATTTCAACTCATGATGAATATGGTTCGACCGGCCGCAAGATGTTGCAGATCGTAGGCATGCTGGGCGGCATCGGTGTTACATCGGGGGTGCATCAGGGATATGCCGGCCTTGTGGACCTCAAGACCGGAGAACTGGTGTGGCTGAATGCCGACCGGCAGATGGGTGGCGATGTCCGTACGCCCGAAGGCGCGCAGAAACGGGTCAGGCAATTGCTTGAAGGCTTCCCAGGGAAGCCTGTCGCCCTCACCACTGCGCAGCCCTGATATGCGCGGATATGCCATGGCTTTTGTTCTCCTGGCGGAGCTGGCCTTTTCCCGGCCGGCCGTGGCCAAGGATGATTTCACGCTTGCGCCCTATGTGGCGGCCTATGAGCCTTCCACCGTTGACGAGCGCGGCGTGTGGATGCTTGCCGATGAAGGCGAGCGCCAGCTTCGCGACAGTCCCTTGCGGATACGGGACGGCGGTCTTGAAACCTATCTGCGCAACGTCCTGTGCAGGGAGGTCGGCAGTGATCGCTGCATTGGCATTCGCGTCTACGCAGTCGAAGTCCCGACCTTCAACGCCTCGATGATGCCTAACGGAGCCATGCAGGTCCATTCCGGGCTATTGCTGCGAGCCCGCAACGAGGCGGAACTCGCTGCCGTGCTGGGCCATGAGTTTGCGCATTTCGAACTGCGGCATTCGCTTTACGGCTTCAAGAATCGCCGCGGCGCGACCGACGCGATGGCGTGGCTCACGGTTCTGGGCGGGATCAGTAACACACCGGTCGCCGACACGAATTTCTCGCTTCTGGGATCCATTTATCAATTCAACCGCGCGCAAGAGACGGAGGCTGATCTCTTAGGCCTGAAATATCTCGCGCAATCAGGCTATCCAGCACAATCGGCCTCCGAAGTCTGGCAGGCGCTGATGGCCGAGGCGGATGCCAGTGCGCTTGGCCGCAAGCAGAAGGTGAAAGCAAAATATTCGGCGGGCTTCTTCGACACGCATCCTGCCTCCCTGGCGCGTGCCTCCTACCTTGCCACCGAAGCGGGCAAGCTCCCGCCCGGCGGTGACGCGCGCGCGAAGGAATATAATGATGCCATCGCTCCTTATATCTCTCGCTTTCTCGCCGCCCAGATGAAACTCAATGATTTTGGGGGGAGCGAATATATTCTGGGCAATATTGCGGAAAGATCCGGCTGGACCGGTGATCTGCTGTTTGCGCGCGGCGAACTCTATCGCGCCCGCGCCAATCCGCGAGACCTCCAACAGGCGAGCGAGTTCTACCGTCAGGCCAAGCTTGCTGGGTATGCCGCTCCGGAGCTTGACCGCAATCTGGGCCTTTCCCTCCTGCGAAATGGGCAAAGTGATGAGGCCCGCATAGCTCTCCTGGCCTATCTCGCCGCGCGTCCGGATGCCTCGGACGCAAAAGCCATAACAGCCCTTCTTGCGAATTGAGGAATTGACGTCATGCGCCTGATTATCGCCACAGCCATGCTGATGTTGACCGCCTCTTCCGCATTGGGGAATGCGTTGATTTCGCCGGGGCCGCGTGCCGGCATCGCAAAGTCCAAGCTCTCGGCAACGCCTGATGGCGAATGGAACCGGCTCAGTCGCAAGGATGGAAAGAATGTCGAGCTGTGGACGCTCGACGGAGATTCACTGAACAAGGTGAGTTTCTTCGGTGGCGTTCCAGTCGGCGAGCCATTGCTTCGCGAAATCGACAAGAAGAACCTGCCTTTACCCAGAGTGACAGCTAATATGTTGATCACGGATATCCCGGCTCTGCTCGAAACTACCTATCGCAGCCAGTACTCCGTGAACCAGATGGAGATTGTGGACCAGGAACCGGCCTTGCTCGCCGGGAAAAAGGGTATTCGCTTCACCTACGCTTTCACTCGGGCTGACGATGAAGTGCAACGCAAAGGGGAGGGCATCGGCGCTATGGTCAATGGCCAGCTCTACCTGGTGATCTACGAAGCGCCGAAACTCTATTATTTCGACAAAGATGTGGACAAGTTCAGGAAGCTTGCTGCAACGCTGAAGCTGTAGGCCCATGGCCCCGGTTGTTCGATATTGGCCTTTGCGTGCTACCCTTGGACTCATCATCACGGGGTGGGGTGCGGCAGCATCGGGGCATCCCGGGGGCTTGAATGCTGAGGGCTGTCATAATGATCGGAAGAACGGCGGCTATCATTGCCATCGTTCTTCATCGGCACCATCCCGGCCCCAGCCTCTGTCCTCATCAACTCGCGGGGCGTTCCCGAACTGCGCTGCAGCGCGAGCAGCGGGCGCTGCGCCGGTTCGTGCCGGCGATCCCGGCTATGGCCGACACCTGGATCGAGATGGTGATGGGATCGGCTGCGAATGATCCGAATAGATTCCTGCGCTGACAAATTGTCGCTGGAAGATTCATCGTTCTAGTAAGTTTGGCACTGACGAAGAGTATTTCTTATGTCCGTACTCGACATCCCCCTCCGGAAGGCCTTGCAGCTATTCTATGCAAGACAAGCCCTGCGGCAGTCCATCTTGAAGAATGATATTCGGCTTGATCGCAAAAAGGACGCGGGAGGGACGCGGAGCCAAGGAGGGGATTTCTATTTGCCGTTCTGGACAGACGTTAAGAAGCATATTTCGGGCGATGTCGATCTCACTGATATGACCAACCTTCGTGTCGCTTCGAATAATAACTACAAGCGATTATATCCGCTTCTGAAGGACGGTGTCCTCGAGCTACTTAGCGCGAAGTTGCGTTGGTCGAACGAACCGGTTGAGATCATCCCCCAGAGCGTTCACGGCAATCTGCGAATTGAAGGGGTGGGCGGCACAATCCGCATACGCGACGCTCTTCATGCACGCGTCAGGGGAAAATATACGCGCGTCGTCTACCCTTACTTCAGTGAGGATCCCGCACTTCCGGATGAAGGGGGAAGGCTTGGTTTATGGGCCATGCAGCAGGCTCTGACAAAACTGGATCCGAGCGACATGCGCATTATTGATCCCCTTCGTCGGGTGTTTTTCTCTCCGCAAACGACACCTTTGAGAGGTGACGAAGAGGAGGTGTTTCATGGCCGCTACAAGTATTTAATTGCTGAGTGGGAACGTCTTAAACTTGAATGAAATTTCAGGGTCTTTAACTTCGCGGGAAATTTGGAATATCCAATCAGGCAGATCCCATTGCCGACCTATGCCAGCCTTACAGCGCCGATTTACGGCTGGCAGGTGCAGTCCGTCCGCTTTCCCAGTCTGGATGCCCCAGACCGGCCGGTAGCAGTATGTTTGCTTGTTTGCGAGAGCGAATGATCGGTTAGCTGCCATATTATTTGAAATTGCATATTGAATTTCGAGCGAGATAATTTGATCAGTTGAAGAAATGGGAGCTGCGGTTTGCCTTACTTTAATTCGAGCGCGATTAAACGTGCTGAGTATGACGCGTCCTCCATGCGGCTAAAGCTATGGTTCCCCGATGATGGGCCGTATGATTTTTGCCGAGTCCCACAGCATATTTACGATGGATTGCTAACAGCCGACTCAAAGGGAAAATACTATAACGATTATATTCGAGATAATTATCAATGTTAGCTTTTTGCCGCTAGTGTAATTGCAGGACACAAAGCGGGAAAATGGTAACCCGGTCATTGCTCGTGCGGCATTATTTAAGTTGCCAATCGATAGATCGCAAAATTATAACTATGACGATCACCAACGTAAAGCATTGACGTGGTGAAGAGGGGGCGGCGTTGATTGAAGAACTGAAGATCGCGGGATGCGCGAGCTACAGCGCGGAAGGCCAGAATGTTACTGGGCTTCGAAAGATCAATTTCATCTATGGCGCGAACGGTTCGGGTAAAACCAGCATCTCGCGCGTAATCGCCGCTCCGGCCGATCACCCTGCCTGCGCGATCCGCTGGGCGAACCAACGGCCCCTTGAATGCTTAGTCTATAACGCCGATTTCGTAGAGCGGAATTTCCGGTCCAGCCTCCCTGGCATCTTCACGCTAGGCGAGCACGACGCTGAGGTGTTGGACCAGATCGAGCATGCACGGAAGGACGTTGCGGACATCGAGCGCGACATCGCCGCGCGCAATATCGTGTTGAATGGAAAGGATGGTGCTCCCGGCAAGCTGGATGAACGTGCTGCCCTGCGCGAGAATATCGAGAACGAATGCTGGAAACTTAAGAACCGCCATGATGCAGATTTCCAGTCCGCCTTCACAGGCGTACGCTCCTCAAAGGCTAACTTCTGCGATAAAATCTTAAGCGAGTGGGCTTCCAACCAGGCTGCGGTTCATCAGCTCGATGATTTGAAAAAGCGGGCGGTCGTCATCTTTGAAAGGGGGCTTGCCCATGAAAGCGTGATCCGGGTGCCCGACAGTGCCGAGCTGGCGCGGCTGGAAACGTCGCCGATCCTCGCAAAAAAGGTCGTGGGTCAGGGCGATGTCGATATTGGCGGCCTAATCGATCGACTTGGCAACAGTGATTGGGTGAAGCAGGGCATCGACTACTTCGCACAGAGCACGCCGCAATGCCCGTTCTGTCAACAGGATATCGAAGCCAACCTTGCCAAGCGTATCGGCGACTACTTCGACGAAGCCTATGATCGCGACATCGCTGATATCGCGCGTCTCGTTGCCGGATATGAGGCGGCGGGCACAGCCTACCTTCAAGCCCTCAGCGGCATCTTTCAGAACGGTTCTCGCTATGTCGACGGGGACCAGTTGACCGGCCTGATCGAGCGCGTGACGGCACGGCTAGCGCTCAACGGTCAGCACATCGCGCGCAAGCAGAAGGAGCCGAGCGCCGTCGTAACGATTGAGGACAATACTGAGCTGTTCGCGGAGGTGCGAGATTTCCTCTTGGCTGCAAACGCGGCCGTAACCGAACACAACAGGGCTGTCGATGATATCAGCAACCAGAGGGCAAACCTCACGGCCGAAATTTGGAAGTGCCTGTTGGAAGAAGCCAAAGGCATCCTTGATGCCTACCATGCCAGCAAGACGGCGTTGGACGCTGCGATCAACGGCATCGAGGCAAGCATAACGACTAAGAGGGGCAATCTCACCACGGCGCAACAGACGCTGCGTGCTCTTGAGAAGGGCATTACGAGCGTTCAACCAACCGTGACTGAAATCAACGCGCTGCTCGCCTCGTTCGGCTTTCGGGGCTTCAAGCTCGCAACCGCGGGCGATCAGGGCAATTTGTATGAGATCGTCCGCCTCGATGGGAGCAATGCTGCCCGAAGTCTGAGCGAAGGCGAGAAGACGTTCGTTACCTTCCTGTATTTTTACCACCTCATTCGGGGTAGCGTTTCTGAATCCGGCATGACGAGCGACCGGGTAATTGTGTTCGACGATCCGATTTCGAGCCTCGACAGCGACATCCTGTTCATCGTCTCTAGCCTCATCAAACGCGTATTCGAGTTGAGCCACGCGCCGAACGGCTTGATCCGGCAGGTGTTTGTGCTCACGCACAATATCTATTTCCACAAAGAGGTTTCATTCGACCCAGATCGAAAAAGAGAACTCCGTGCGCACGAAACCTTCTGGATTGTGAAGAAGATCGACGATGTCTCAACGCTGGAATCCTTCGATCACAACCCTATCAAGACATCTTACGAATTGCTCTGGTCCGAAGTGCGAAATGAGAACCGGTCCAATCTTACCATTCAAAATACGCTGCGCCGTATTCTGGAGAACTATTTCAAAATACTTGGAAACATGGACAAGGACAAAATTATTGAGAAATTTGAAGGTCGTGAGAAGGTAATTTGTGCCTCGCTCTTTTCATGGGTGAACGACGGCTCACACAGTTCGCATGACGATCTCTATATCTCCGGCGATGCTGCCACAGTGGACGCCTATCTCGGGGTCTTCAGACGTATCTTCGCGGAGACGGGGCACTCCCAGCACTATCATATGATGATGGGCACTGAAGCTATGCCTATTGCCATTGTGGCTCCGATCGAGATTACATCTCCGACGCCAGGTTACGGCCAAACTGCCGCGTGAACGAACGGCTGGTTTCAGCGATATGCCCGGACACAGTGAACGACCGAATGTGGGCGCGTTTCCGCCCTCTTGCATGAGGCTTCTACAGGACGGTGAATGGCCGCTTTGCTGGTTCGGTTTCTCCGAAGCCGAAATTCGGGAAAGTCCCATTTGCCGTCATCACAGCCGGCGTTGCCATCAGTTGATATCCTAAATCAATTTGTCGAGCGTGATCGGCAAATCACGCACGCGTTTCCCAGTCGCATTGTAGATCGCGTTGGCGACCGCCGCCCCCGTACCGGTGATGCCAATTTCGCCGACGCCGCGCGCGCCCATGGGTGTGTGGGGATCGGGTATGTCGGTCCAGATGACATCGATTTCGGGAACGTCCATATGCACGGGCATATGATATTCAGCGAGGCTGGGGTTCATGATCCGTCCGCTCCGCTCGTCGAACTGTGCTTCTTCCATCAGCGCGAGGCCCAGGCCCATGACGATGCCCCCCCTGAACTGACTCGCCGCCGTCTTGGGATTGAGGATGCGGCCGCAGTCGAACGATCCCAGGAAGCGAGATATGCGCGGTTCACCCGTAATCATGTTGACCCGCACTTCGCAGAACATGGCGCCGTGGCTGTGCATCGACCAGTGCATGGTCTCGAGCGGCATGGGCGGCTCGGCTTCGATGACGACGGCGTCGCGCTGGGCGCGCGAGAGGATCGACGTGTAGCTTTCATACCGCGATGGATTGTCCAGGCTGGCTAGGCCGCCATCCCGACTTCCCACCTCTGCCTGTTTCAGCCCAGCCAGAGGCGAGTCATTCCCTGCCAGAGCCAGCAGTTGCGCGACCAGCTTATTGTAAGCCGCAATCACCGAGGCGCCGATCGATGCCGTCTGCTGCGATCCGCCTGCAAGGACCAGCCCAGGCAAGGTTGAGTCGCCATAGTTGAATTGGATGTGTGACATCGGCAGGCCCAGTCGTTCAGCTGCCACCTGTGTCTGCGCCGTAGCCGTACCCATGCCCATTTCGTGCGCGGCGATGTCGATCGTCGCATGGCCGGCGCGAGACAGGGTGATGCGGGCTGCGCCGCCGGGCATCCGGTAATAGGGATAGGTAGCGGTGGCGCATCCCATGCCGATCAGCCATTCGCCTTCCTGGTGCATGCGCGGCAGAGGGTTGCGTCCGCTCCACCCGAAGCGCTCGGCCCCGTCGCGCCATGCCTGGTGAATATGCCGCGCTGAAAAGGGCAGACCGGATATCGGGTCCTTCTCCGGCTCGTTGCGCAAGCGGAGCTCGATGGGGTCGAGACCGAGCTTCTCGGCCAGTTCGTCCATCGCGCATTCAAGCGCGAAGGTGCCCACCGCCTCGCCTGGCGCGCGCATGAATGTGTTACTGGTCATGTCGATCTCGACATGCTGGACGTCCAGCAGGATATTCTCCGCGGCGTAGGCGCTGCGCGTCGGGAGGATGAATGGTTCGGGCATGACATTGTGCGATGTCTTGGCCGTCACACCGCGATGGATGAGTGCGGTGAGCTTGCCCTCGGCGGTCGCGCCCAGAGCAACCTTCTGCTCGGTCGGCGAACGACCACCAACCGTGCGGTAAACACCTTCTCGGGTCAGCATCAATCGGACTGGTCGCTGGGCACGCTTCGCGGCTGCGGCCGCAATGATCTGATGCTGCCACAGCGTTTTACTGCCGAAACCGCCGCCGACATAAGGCGATGTGATGACGACCTTGTCGGCTGGCAAATCGAACACCTGACCCAGCGTCCAGGCCGAATGCGCGACCGCCTGCTGCGCATCATGGATGCGGAGTGTGTCGCCCTCCCACGAAAGCGTGACGGCATGAAGTTCGATGGGATTATGATTGTGGCGCGGCGTCGAATAGGCCGCGTCGATCTTGACGGCGGCCTTTTCGAACGCTGCCTGCGCATCGCCAACCTTGTTATGCAGCGGCTGGCCCATGAACTGTGATTGTGTGGTCCCCCTGGCGATCGCCGCATGGAAGTCGGTCTCTGCCGGCTCGGCCGCATAGGCCACATCGATCAGGCCGGCGGCATGGTCCGCTTGCTCCTGCGTGTCAGCAAGTATGATGGCGATAGGCTGACCGTTCCAGTAAATCTTCTCATCCTGCAGGACGGGAATGCTGTCGCCCGCAGCGGCCTTGGGATCACTCATGAACAGGGGGGCAGGCTTTAGTCTTGGCGCGTTATGATAGGTCATCACGAGCAGGACGCCGGGCGCGCTCTCAGCCGTTTCGACATTGAGCGAGGTGATGCGGCCTTTCGCGATCCTGCTGTAGACGATGGCGGCGTAGACCATGTTTTCCAGAGGAAACTCCGCCGCAAAAGGAGCAGCCCCCGTCACCTTGAGTGGCCCGTCGATGCGCGAGACAGGCTTGCCGACATGACCATGCTGGTGACGGATGAGCGGATCAGGTTCGCCTCCCGGCATCCAGCTATCTGGCGCGAGCGCCACTACTTTCGCCATCGCGCTCTGCATCAGGCCTTGCGCCAACGCCTTGCCGCTATCGATCAGGCTCATGCCATGTCCTCCATCAACTGCGTGAGTACAGCGACCATCGTCCGCTGCGCGAGCGCGACCTTGAAGCCATTGTCCCGGAGCGGCCGGGCATAGGACAGTTCCTCCGCGGCTGCCTTGATGAAGGCATCCACCGTTGCAGGTGATCCACGCAAAAGCGCTTCCACTCTTGCTGCACGCCACGGCTTATGGGCAACGCCGCCGAGCGCCAGCCGGATGTCCCGCACATGCCCCTGTTCCACATCGAGGACAGCCGCGACGGACACCAGCGCGAACGCATAGCTCGCCCGGTCACGGACCTTGCGGTAGGTTGAGCGCGCATTGGGTGACACAGCTGGCAGTTCGATTGCGGTGATGAGTTCGCCCTGCTGCAGATTGGTGTCGATATCGGGTCGCTCGCCGGGCAAGCGATGAAAGTCAGCGAACGCGATCTTTCTTTCGCCGTTGTGTCCTCGCACATGCACAGCGGCGTCAAGCGCAGCCAAGGCCACGCACATGTCCGATGGATGGGTGGCGATACAATGATCGGACGCGCCAAGAATCGCATGATTTCTGGTGAAGCCGCCAATCGCATCGCAGCCGCTTCCCGGGAGGCGCTTGTTACATTGCGTGCCATCCTGGTCGTAGAAATAGAGGCAACGGGTGCGCTGCAGGATGTTGCCGGCGACGGTCGCCATATTGCGGATCTGCGCGCTGGCTCCGGCGACGATCGCGCGGGAAAGAAGGGGATATCGTTCGCGGATGGCGCGATGTTCGGCCACCGCAGTGTTGCGCGCCGCAGCGCCGATCAGCATGCCGCCATCGGATTGCTCGACTATGCCCGTGTCGAGACCTGTCACATCGATCAAGGTCGATGGACGCTCGATATTTTCCCGCATGAGATCGACGAGGTTTGTTCCTCCGCCAAGATAGCGGACGCCGTTACCGGCCTGTCGCAGCGCCTCGTCGGCGTTGGCGGCGCGATGATAGGTAAAGGGGATCATTCGGTGACCTCCGCAAACGTCTCGAGGATCGCATCGACGATGCCATTATGCGCGCCGCAGCGGCACAGATTGCCGCTCATCCGCTCACGAACCTCGTCGCGCGTCATCCCTATGCTGTCGGTGTCGAGCGCGTGCGTTACGTGACTGGGAACGCCGCGTTGCAGTTCGGCGGCCATCCCGACCGCAGAGCATATCTGTCCCGGCGTGCAATAGCCGCATTGGAAACCGTCATGCTCGACAAAGGCCTGCTGAAGCGGGTGCAGATTGTCGGCCGTTCCCAAGCCTTCGATCGTGATGATCTCCTGCCCCTCATATTGAACGGCGAGCGCGAGACAGGAGAGGATCCGCTCCCCATTTGCCAGCACGGTGCAGGCGCCACATGCTCCTTGATTGCAGCCTTTCTTCGATCCGGTGAGGCCCTGATGCTCCCGCAGAAAGTCGAGGAGGGAAACACGAGGGTCTCCAGGACACTCGGCCAAGGCGCCATTTACAAGGATGCTCATCCATCACTCCCCATAGTCGGGTGCGTAAACGATGTAGAAATGCGCGGATCGAGGTTTCGGGCCCATCGACAGCATTTTCCAGATGCGATTGGCGATCGGGCTCTCATCAATCAGGCTGGAAACTACCGCCCGCATAAGCGATGATCGACATGGTGGTGCCACCTTTCTGGAAGCCGATGTGCGCGATGGCACGCCAGGAATTCAGGGCGATAGTTGACAGGCCGACCAGTGGGATAGGTTCACAACCCTGTGTCTGATCCGCCCCATGGTCGAGAGCCGTAGCCTTCCAAATGGATCCAGAATCGAATTGCTGGATCATGCGTGGAGACGCGCTAATGGTGCGTCCATGCGCAAACTCATTCTACCTCTAATCCTTCTCTCGATCACCTCGCCGGCTTTTGCCTGGGGGCCCATCGGCCACCGCGTCACCGGTGCCATTGCCGGCCGGAACCTGAGCGGCCTGGCCCGCGCCAATGTCCAGCTTCTCCTGGGGGACGAAGATCTGGCACAGGCGGCGACCTGGCCGGACGACATGAAATCCGACCCCGCCGATTTCTGGCAGAAGCAGGCCAGCCCATGGCATTATGTGACCGTGCGCGAGGGCGACGCCTATACGAGCGCCGACGCGCCGCCCGAAGGCGACGCGATGAGCGCGCTTGCCCGCTTCACCGCGACGCTGCGTGATCCTGCGGCCTCAATGGACGACAAGCGCCTGGCCCTGCGCTTTGTCGTCCATATTATCGGCGACCTGCATCAGCCACTTCATGCCGGCGGCGGCAACGACCGGGGTGGCAATGACATGAAGGTGAGCTGGTTCGGTCGCTCGACCAATCTCCATTCGGTCTGGGACAGTGCGATGATCGAACAGCGATCGCTCTCCTATTCGGAACTCGCCGACTGGCTGGCGCGCGCGATCACGCCGCAGCAGATCATCGCCTGGAATGTTCGCGATCCAGGCACCTGGATCCGCGAGAGCATCGCGCTGCGCAAGACCATCTATCCCACCGATACCAGCCTGTCCTGGGACTATGCCTATCAGCACCGGCTCGAGCTTGATGATCGGCTCAAGCGCGGTGGTATCCGCATCGCCGCCTATCTCAATTGGGTGTTCGAGAATCCGCAGGACCAGAACCCGTCCCAGGCTCAAACTCCCCGCAAGCCCGCAAGGCACAAATGACATGCCACGCGGCACGCGGCACGAACTGATCGGCATCCTGCTTGGCGGCGATCCCTATCCCGTGCTGCGTGTCGCTGATGGCGGGGAATGGCGGCTCGATTGCCCCAGATCCTGCCGGCATCTTATTGGCCAGAAGGTCCGGGTCGTGGGAACGAGATCCGATTTCGACATGCTCGATGTCGAGCAGATCGAGCCGGCCTGAGCCGCATTGGCGGCTTGCCGCCTTTCAGCGAAAATCCCGTGTCTTGACCTTGATGCCCTCTGTCGGCTGGCCCGGAATGATGCCCGAGCCAAGGCGCAGATCGGGATCGTAAAGATCGCGGGCCCCGCGCCCGAGCGGCCTGTTCGCCGCATCGCGGGGATCGGGAGCCATGGCGCTTCTGACGATATCGGCGCGGCTGACCTGATAGATGCTGGCGACATCCGCCCGCTGGCCGACGCTGGCGAGGAGAGGCGAGAGATCGTCGAGCCGCTGGGCGATGAGATGGATGACCTCGCCCTCCTTCTGGACCTGACCGCGCACGCCCATCATCGAGGCGCCCAGCACCACGCGGCGATGCTTCTCGAAGAGATTGGGCCAGACGACGAGATTGGCGACATCGGTCTCATCCTCGAGCGTGATGAACATGGTGCCTTTGGCGGAGCCCGGCTTCTGGCGCAGGAGAACGAGACCGGCGAGATTGACCCAGCGCCCGTCGCGAATGTCCCTGAGCGCGGCGCAGGTCACCATCTTCCGGCGCGCCAGTTCGTCGCGCAGAAAGGCGAGCGGATGGGCGCGCAGCGAAAGTCCGATCGCGCGATAATCCTCCACCACCTCTTCGCCTTCGCCCATCTGGGGAAGGATGACGTCCGGCTCGATCGCTTCGGGGCGAAGCTTGCCCGCCCTTGCGTCAGCGGCGGCAAAGAGCGGCAAGGCTTCTTCACCAAGACCCTTCACCTCCCAGAGGCCGGCGCGGCGCGAGAGCGCCAGCGAACCAAAGCCACCGGCATGGCCGATCCGGTCGAGCGCGCGGCCGCTGACGCCGGCGCGGCGCTGGATTTCCTCGACACTGGCATAGGGTTCGTTGCCGCGGGCCAGGACGATCGCGGCGCCATCTGCATTTTTGAGCTCTCGCGCATAACGCAGCCCGATCCTTAACGCATGATAGCGGCCTTGGGTCGGCTCGAGCGTGCAGTCCCAGCGGCTGTGATTGACGTCGATGGGGCGGACCTCGACCCCATGCTGGCGCGCGTCGCGGACGATCTGGGCGGGCGCATAAAAGCCCATGGGCTGGGCGTTGAGGAGCGCTGCGCAGAAGACGTCGGGATGATGGCATTTCATCCAGGAAGAGGCATAGGCGATGAGCGCGAAGGATGCGGCGTGGCTCTCGGGAAAGCCGTAGGAGCCAAAGCCCTCGATCTGCTTGAAGGTCTGTTCGGCAAAGTCGCGCTGATAGCCGCGCGCGATCATGCCGTTGATGAGCTTGTCGCGGAAATGGGACACCCCGCCGGTCAGCTTGAAGGTCGCCATCGCCCGGCGCAGCAGATCGGCCTCCGACGGCGTGAAGCCCGCGCATTCGATCGCGACGCGCATCGCCTGTTCTTGGAAAAGGGGCACGCCCAGGGTCTTTTCCAGCACCCGGCGCAGTTCTTCGGTCGGATAGCTGATCGCTTCCTTTCCCTCGCGGCGACGCAGGTATGGATGGACCATGTCGCCCTGGATCGGGCCCGGGCGCACAATCGCCACCTCGACCACCAGGTCATAGAATTTGGTGGGCTTGATCCGCGGCAGCATCGCCATCTGCGCCCGGCTCTCGATCTGGAAGACGCCCAGCGTATCGGCCTTGCGGATCATCGCAAAGGTTTCCGGATCATCATGGGGAATGGAGGCCAGGTCCATGACGATCCCCTTGTCATCCTCGAGGAGAGCAAAGGCGCGGCGCATGCAGCCCAGCATGCCTAGACCCAGCACATCGACCTTCATGAAGCCGAGCGCATCGATATCATCCTTGTCCCATTCGATGATCTGGCGATCGGGCATGGCGGCGGGCTCGATCGGCACCAGTTCGTCGAGACGCCCAAGCGTCAGCACGAAGCCGCCGGGATGCTGGGACGTGTGCCGCGGCGTATTGATGAGCGTGCGGGCAAGCTCGAGCGTCAGCGCCAGGCGCTTGTCGCTCGTGTCGAGATTGAGTTCTTGCGCATGTTTCGCCTCGACGCCGTCGCGGGCCCAGCCCCAGACCTGACTTGAAAGGCCCGACAGCATGTCTTCGCTGAGCCCCAGCGCTTTGCCGACCTCGCGCACGGCGCCGCGCGCGCGAAAGCGGGAAATGACGGCGGTCAGCGCCGAACGCTCGCGGCCATAAGTCTCATAGATCCACTGGATCACTTCCTCGCGCCGCTCGTGCTCGAAATCGACGTCGATATCGGGTGGCTCGCGCCGCTCGGCGGACACGAAGCGCTCGAAGAGCAGCTCGGATTTGACCGGATCGATCGAGGTGATGCCGAGTACGAAGCAGACTGCCGAATTGGCGGCGCTGCCGCGCCCCTGGCATAAAATATCCTTCGAGCGTGCAAACTGGACGATCGAATGAACGGTGAGGAAATAGGGCGCATAGGCCAGATCACCGATCAGCCGAAGCTCATGGGAAAGCTGTTCGCGGACATTGCCGGGAATCCCATGAGGATAGCGGCCTGGCGCCTTTGTCCAGGTGAGGCGCTCTAATTCCTGCTGCGGGGTAAGGCCGCTTTCCCCGATCTCGTCGGGATAGGTATAGGTGAGCTGACCAAGGTCGAAGCGGCACGCCCGCGCGATCTCGACACTGCGACGGAGCGGCGTCAGGTCGCCCAGATAGCGGGTGAAAAGCCGCTCCATTTCCGCGACGGATTTGAGATGCCGGTCGGCAAAACGCTCGCGGCGCTGGCCCAGCGTATCGACCGTGCATTTTTCGCGGATGCAGCTCACCACATCCTGCAGCAGCCGCCGCTCGGGCGCATGGTAGAGAATGTCGCCGGTGGCGACGGTCTGGACCCCGGCGCGCGCGGCGAGGCGGGCAAGATCGCGCAGTCGGATCGCATCGCGGGGCCGGCGCCGGATCGAAAGGGCGAGATAAGCGCGGGCCCCGAAGGTGACAGCAAGCCGGTCGAGCGCTTCCTCGCACGCTGCATCGGCGCGGTCGGGCACCAATATGCCGATCGTTCCTTCCACCCAGTCCGCCACGTCCGACCAGTCGAGATGGCAGCTGCCCTTGCCGCCACGGGCCTTGCCGATGCTCAAAAGTCGGCAAAGCCGTGAATAGGCCTCCCGGTTCGTGGGATAGACGAGCAACGAGGTGCCGCAGACAAGGTCCAGCCGGCAGCCTATGATCGCCCGGCAGCCTGTGACCTTCTGCGCGTCCCAGGCCCGCACGGCGCCGGCAAGACTGTTGCGATCGGTGACACCAAGCGCGGGCAGTCCCAGTAGCGCGGCGGCCGAGAACAGCTCCGCGGGGCTGGAGGCACCGCGCAGAAAGGAGAAATGGGTGGTAACCTGCAGCTCGACATAGCGGGCGCCCTCAAGATCATCCGCCTGTTCGTCCCCGAGATCATCCTCGGACATCATGCAAAGGCACCATGGATGAACCAGCGCATCGGGCCGGTGGACGCCTGTTCGCCATCGCCCATGCGGAACAGCCAGTAACGCGCGCCGCTTGACGTCTCGACCTGGAAATAGTCGCGCACGGCATAGGGTGTGTCCGCCTCATGGCCCTCCTCACGCCACCATTCGCCATGCAGGCGCTCTGGCCCATCAGCCTGGGCGATCCGATGGCGCCGCCCCCGCCAGACGAACATGGCGGGCGGATGATCGGGCAGCATCGCCATGACGTCGACGGGTTCTGGCGGGACCAGCATGCGGGCGGGGCGGGGAAGATCATCGGCCCAGCCAGCGCCACCGGCCGATGACAGCGGCGCGACATGCCCGACTTCGCGTTCGGGCATGCTGCTCGCGCGCGGCGCGGAGCGATAGAGGCTGCGCGCGCCAAAGCGATTGGCGAGCGTATCGACGATCGCGGTAATATCCGGGCCGCGATCCTCGCCAGCCAGGACGCTCCCGACCTGGGCGGCCGCCATGGGCTGGGTGAGAGACGCGACCAGCGCCATCGCCTCGATCCCCATGCCCGGATCGATCGTCTCGATCTTCTGGGAGAGCAATTTCGCCAGATGGCGCACATCGCGCGAGGGGGAAGCAGTCCCGACCCTCACGGCCTGTCTGGCACCATCGACCCGCTCGAAATGAAGATCGAGCCGGCGCGCGCCTGTGCCCGCGCGCAGCAGGAGGCGGGCAAGATCGGCGCAGAGGTCGGCGATGACCTGGGCGATGGCATCGGCAGTGCCGATCGGTTCGAGCAGGCTGCGCCGGACGCGCGGCAAGCTGGCGCGATAGATCGGATCGATGGGTTCGGGCACCTGGCCCAAGGCCTGGTCGAGGCGCTTGTAGAGCTGGCGGCCGAATCGCTTGGCGAGCGGCGCACGCGGCGCGGCGATCAGCTGCTCGATGCGCTCGAACCCCATGCGGCGCAGTTCGCTCGCGACGCCCGGCTCGATGCGCAGCGCGGTGACCGGCATGATCGAGAGCGCGGCGCGCGTGGCGCCGGGCTCGATGATGTTCGGCCGTCCTGATGGCACAAACCGTGCCACCGCATGGGCGCAACCGGGCGTGTCGGCGACCGCGACCTGGCAGGCGAGGCCCGAGCCACTGACCCGGCGCATCATGTCCTTGAGGAGTGGCACTTCGCCCTCGAAGAGATGGGCGCAGCCGGTAATGTCGATCCACAGGCCATCAGGTGGATCGGGCGCGACGATCGGAGAATAGCGCTTTCCCGCCCACAGAGCGAGCCGGCGCAGGCCCTCAAGATCGCCCTCGGGATCGGCATCCACCACGTCCAGCTCCGGCGCCAGCGACCGGGCACGCGTTACCGTCATGCCGCTGGCTATGCCAAGCCGGCGCGCCTCCTCGTCCACGGCCGCGATCAGGCGGCGGCCATGGTCGACATGGGCGGTGACGAGGGGCGGTGCGCCGCCTTCAGGCGGCCTGCCGGCTTTGCGACGGATACGATCCGTCGACCAGCGCGGCAGGAACAGCGAGACAACCCGTCTCATCGCTTCCCTCTACGGTCCAGATTTGGGGTTCGGTGCCGCGCGCGCGCTCAAGCGCCAGCGACCAGCGCGGACGCGCGAGACCGGGAAAGCCCAGCGCCGGGCTGGGCACGGCCCGCACCCGCCAGCGGGTCAGCGCGGCGCTGCCCTCGGCCTGGCTTTCAGGGGGCATGGCGCGGCGAAAGACCATGGTCAGCACGCCCGATTGTTCGGCTGCCAGCTGCAGCCGGCGCGAGGCGGTGAGGGACATTTTCCTGAGTTCCCCGACGACGCCGCCAAGGCCGGGGTGACGCAGGCATTCCTCCATCGCGATGAGGACATTGGTGTCATTGCCCGCTTCCACGAAGATGACCCGATCGGGGTGGAGCCCGGCGAGATGCAGGGCCGGCGAAAACAGGTCGCGCCAGTGGAGGCACCAGATGATCTGGCCCTGCGACCGCGCGAGAATGCCGGCCAGGAAAATGGTCGCGGCTGCATCGTCGGAAAGGTCCGGACTGCCGGCGACCTCATGGAGCGCGCCGGTCGCTATGCCGCCGCCCGGCAGATGATCGTCAATGGCGTCGATGCCGAAGGGCAGCACCGGATGCCGACCGCCCACGGCTTCCACCTGCGCGATACGCGCACGCAGCTCGTCGAGGATGGCGGTTTTGGACATGGAGGCAGGGACTCGAAAATATATTCCCCATTTGTTCGCTCCAATCCTGCGCCAGAGTCAATGGCATTTCGTTCTTCATATGTTCCATGTTAAGGAGATGGCTTCGAGTCCCGGCAAGGAGGTCCCATCATGTCACGGCTGCATTGCGCGCGGGCGAGCATCGCCGAGATCGCGGCGCACTTCGGGGTCGATCCCTTGCCGTCGGTCGCGGTACCTGAGGAGACGGTGGAAGGGCTGCCGGGGCTGGTCGTCTTCGAGAAAGGCGGCCGGCGCCTGTTGCGGTCCATGACATGGGGTTTTCCGCGCCTGACCAAGGATATGCGCGCGCGCGGCGAAGAAGCGGGGCGGATCGGCTTGGTCGCTGATCTCACCAACCCAATGTGGGAGGAGATGGTGGTCGATCCGCGCTATCGCTGCCTCATCGTGCTCACCCATTTTGCCAATCCCGATGGCGTGCCCGGTGCCAAGACCAGGACCTGGTTTTCGGTGAAGCGCCAGCCGATCATTGCCTGGGCCGGATTCTGCCGAAACCTGCTGAGCGAGGGGCCGGTCTATGCCGGCATGACGATGGAGGCCAATGCCGCGATTCCGCCGACCAACGACCGGATGCCGGTGCTGCTTGATCCCCATGACTATGACGCCTGGCTGCATGGCGGCATCCAGGATGTGATCCGGTTCCAGTTCCGTTCGCCCTTTGCGGCAGAACGGATGGGAGGCACCGCTCCAGTCGATCCTCCAGTCGATCGAAGGGCCAGTTGCCAAGATCATCGCGGTCATCGTCATCATCGTCACGGGGCTCAGCCTTGCCTTTGGCGACACATCGGGTGGCTTCAGGCGGTTGATCCAGATCGTCTTCGGCCTCTCGATCGCCTTTGCAGCATCGAGCTTCTTCCTGTCCTTCTTCAGCTTCGGCGGCGGGGCGCTCATCTGATGCAGGACCATGACACCACGCCCGGCTTCCATGCGCCTGTCTATCGGGCGCTGGGCGAACCGATATTGCTGGGCGGGGCGCCGCGCTCGCTGGCGATCGTCAATGGTACGCTGGCAGGTGCGGTCGGACTTGGTCTTCGGCTCTGGATATTGGGCCTCGCCCTGTGGGCCATCGCCCATTTCCTCGCCGTCTGGGCCACGCGCAACGACGCACAGTTCGTGGATGTGGCCCGCCGCCATCTCAAATATCCCGGATGGATGCAGCCATGATGTCATTGCGGGAATATCGATCGACGTCGGCCTGCCTGGCAGACTTCCTGCCCTGGGCGGTGCTGGCGGCACCGGGCATCGTCCTCAACAAGGATGGGTCGTTCCAGCGTACGGCCAGGTTCCGGGGCCCGGATCTCGACAGCTCGACGCCCGCAGAACTTGTTGCCGTCGCGGCGCGCATCAACAATGCGCTGCGACGTCTGGGATCAGGCTGGGCTGTGTTCGTGGAAGCGCAGCGTCTGCCCGCGCAAGCCTATCCCCAAGGCCTGTTCTGCGACCGGGCATCGGCTCTGGTGGACATGGAGCGCCGCGCGCAGTTTCGCGAGGCCGGCGTCCATTTCGAGAGCTTCTATTATCTGACCCTGCTCTGGCTGCCGCCGGCCGAGGAAATCTCGAGGGCGGAATCCTGGCTTTACGAAGGGCAAGTGAAAGGCGCACTCGCCCCACTGACCCATCTGCGAAATTTTGCCGACCGGACAGATCGGCTGATCCATCTGCTCGACGGCTTCATGCCTGAAGCGCGATGGCTCGACGATGGCGAGACGCTGACTTTCCTCCACAGCTGCATTTCGACCCGGCACCAGCGGGTTCGCGTTCCCGAAACACCGGCCTATATCGATGCGCTTCTTGCCGATGAGGGCCTGTCCGGCGGTTTCGAGCCGCGCCTTGGCGACCATTATCTGCGCACCCTCACCATCACCGGTTTTCCGACGTCGACCTTCCCCGGTCTCCTGGACGAGCTTAACGCGCAGGCCTTTGCCTATCGCTGGTCGACCAGAGCGATCATGCTCGACAAGAATGATGCGACCAGATTGCTGACCCGAATCCGGCGGCAATGGTTTGCCAAGCGCAAGTCTCTTGCCGCAATCCTCAAGGAGGTGATGACGAACGAGCAGTCTGTCCTGCTCGACAGCGACGCTGCGAACAAGGCCGCTGACGCAGACATGGCGCTCCAGGCGCTGGGCGCCGATCATGCTGGCATAGCCTATGTAACGGCGAGCGTAACGGTAACCGCCCTGGCTGGGCTGGATACGAGCCGCTGTGTTGGCTGATTTCACATCCCGCTGAGGCGCAGCCGGAAGCGTCCGGACGACATGCGGCACAGGCTTGAGCTGCCCCGGCAGTGGCATGGGCACCGGAAGTGGCACGACTTTGATTGTGGCGTTGCTGGAGGAGCGCTTTGCCGCTGCCATTTCTCCGCTGTCCTGCGCATATGCGGGCGCCATCGACAGAGGCGCGACCATGAACGCGACCAGCAAGGGGACGGCACCGCCGGCAACCAGGGAGGGGCGAGGCTTTGTCACTGTCCGAACTCCTTTGACCAGTTGAGGGCATCGACGAAGATTCCGAGCGGGTTTCTGGTGAGGACGTCCTCGGATTGAGGAGGCTGGAGCGCCACGGTCAGGATTGCCGACCATCGGCTGGTGTCGCTCAATATGCCCTGCTCATAGCGTCGTTCGACCCTGGCGATCCTGAAGCTGTCATCCGAGGCGCGGATGACGCTCGATATCTCGACTGCCACCTGAATTCGCCCGACCTTGGTGAAAGGATCATCGCGCCGCACATATTCGCTCAGTGCTGCCGCCCCCCTGTCGGTCGTGAAGTCATAGGCGCGCAGCCAGTTCTGACGCAGGATGATGGGATCCGTCGGCAGGCTCCTGACCTGCTCGACAAAGCGGGCGAGATGAAAGGCGATCTGGGGATCCGTTGGGCGATAGTCGCGCGTTGCGGGTGCCACCGCCTGCGCTTGGCCAAGCTTGTCGACCTCGACGATCCAGGGCGTCACGGTTCCGCGCGCCATTTGCCACAGCAGCCCGATGCTCATCGTCGTGGAGAGAGCCAGGCTGGCGAAGAATGCCAGGCGCCAGTTGCGCGCCTGCACGCGTGACGAACCAATCCGGTCATCCCAGACTTGAGCGGCCCGCTGATATGGGGTCACTGCTTCGGGCGACTTTCCATAATGGACCGATGTTCGCTGGAACATGATGTCAGTTCCTTTCGCTGATATTGGGGCCGGCGCCGCCACCATGGCTGTCGCCGCTTTTGAGCGTCTGGCTGGCGACGGTGGCGCCGTGGCTGATCATCTGGCGTCGCTTCATAGCCATCGCCCAATGCGGCACATGGCCAGCGCCATCCTGGGCGATCGCGCCTGAAGACTGTCCTGTGGCGCCTGAACGCCCTTGTGCAAAACCGTCCTTGAGACCAGCGGCGCTGTTGCGCAGCGGCGAGGCAAGCGATGCCGCAGCGCTCTTTGCGACCTCTGCCAGACCACCGCCCACCGCGGACGCACCGAATTTCCCACTGGCGCCGGCTGAATAGGCCCGCGTTGCAGCGCCAGCGATCCGGGCGCCGCTCGCTGCCGCGCTGCCTGCCGCGCTTCCGATGGCGCCGGCTGCCAGCCTTCCACCCGCGCCGCCAGCTGCCAGGGTCGCCGCCGCTGCGACCGCCGTACCCGCTGCGCTCCCGGCGCCAAGCTGCGGACCGCCCGAGACGATCCCATTGGCTATGCCGGGACCGAAAATGCCCAGCCCCAAGAGCGTCAGTGCAGCAAGGGCTATCGACATCACCTGTGCCAGATCCGGTTCAGCGGGGATGCCAGCGGTCGTAAAGCGTGCGAACAAGCTCGTTCCGATCCCGGTTATGTGAATGCTATGCAGCGCTATGCATTCGCAGATGGCGCGCTCTATCAGGTCTATGCTGCGCCCGGGCAAGTTACCGACATCATGCTACAGGAAGGCGAGGAACTTGTAGGCGCCGGTCCGATCGCCGTCGGCGACACTGTACGCTGGATCATCGGGGATACGGTGAGCGGGAGTGGCTCCTCGCTGCGCGTTCATGTGCTGGTGAAGCCGACGAGAGGCGATATCGCCACCAACCTCATCATCAACACGAACAGACGCACCTACCATCTCGAACTGAACGGGACGCCATCGACCTACATGTCATCGGTGTCCTGGACTTATCCACAGGATGCGCTGTTCGCATTGAAAGCTGCAGCGGCGCAGGAAAGCCGCAATGCGCCGGTCGCGACGGGCTTGGATCTGGCATCCCTGAACTTCCGTTACCAGATAAAAGGGGATCTGCCTGCTTGGCGCCCGCTGCGTGCGTTTGACGATGGCCGTCAGGTCTTGATCGAGTTTCCCTCGGACATCGCGACCGGCGAAATGCCACCGCTTTTTGTTACGGGTTCGTCAGGATCGGCCGAGCTTGTTAATTACCGTGTGCAGGGTCACTTCATGATCGTCGATCGCCTTTTCAGCGCAGCGGAACTGAGGCTTGGGGACAAGAAAACCAGCAAACTGGTGCGCATCGAACGGATCGATCCGAAGCCAGTTCATCGGGCAAGCCGATGATGAGCTGCGTGGAGAATAGTAGCAAGCCGGGCGACAAGGTCGAGGACCAAGTCGCGATCGATAAACACGACGACATCGCGTCCTCCAATGTATCAAAAGGCAAAAATTCTGAGGCGCTTGCGTTGCGGGCGGCCTCGCCGCCGGCCATGCGTCTGTCCCGGAAAGCGATCGGGCTTCTGGCGGCCGTCAGTTGCATCTGCATTGCCGGAACATTGATCTATGCCCTGCGGCCAAAGACGATCGACGGCGTCGAAAACATACCGGTCTCGCACGGCCGCATCAAAGCCGAAACCATAGCCTCAGCACCCGACGACTATTCCAAAATTCCCAAATTGGGGGTGCCATTGACCGACGCTCCGGGACAGCCGCTGCTTGAAGCGCAACAACAGCCAAGCCTGACGAACCCCGGCCGCTCGGCACCCAGCGATGAGCGCCTGACGGCGCGCCAGCAAGAGCGGGACCGCCGGAGGAGCGTGCGTGAGGCCGCGCTATCGAGCAGATTGTTTCTTGCCTCAGCGTCGACGGTTGCAAGGGCGAAGGAACCGGACGGGGGGCTACCAGCGGAGGCCAGAGCTCCCCGGGACCCGAGGGTAGAAACTGAAAGCCAGCCCCTCCAGTCCCGAACCGCCGATACTAATAGGCGCACGTTTCTGGCGCCGGTCGCTATCGCCGAGGCAAGCACACAGCGCGTTGCGAATTCGGCATCGCCCTATGTCGTGCAGGCGGGCAATGTCATCCCCGCTGCGCTGATCACAGGCATCCGATCCGATCTTCCCGGCCTTATCACCGCGCAGGTGACGGAAAATGTTTATGATAGCCCGTCGGGCCAGATCCTGCTCATCCCGCAAGGGTCTCGGTTGATCGGCGAATATGATAGTGCGACCGCAGCGGGACAGCAGAGGATCTTGATCGCCTGGGACCGCCTGATTTTTCCCGACAGCCGTTCGATTCTGCTCGACCGGCTTCAGGGCGCCGATCAGTCCGGCAGGTCGGGCCTGCAGGATGGTGTGGACAATCATTGGGCCGGCTTGCTCGGCGCAGCATTCATCTCGACCCTGTTGAACATGGGGACCGAGGTCATGGCCGACGATGACGGAAGTCTCGTGCGAGCGCTGCGATATGGCACGCAGGACAGCATCCGTCAGGCAGGCCGACAGACCATCGGGCGGCAACTGACGATTCCCCCGACACTCACCATCAGACCTGGCCATCCTCTGCGCGTGATGGTGAAGCGAGACATCATACTGAAACCATGGGAAGGGCAAAAGTGATGGGCAAACTCAAGCTAGGACCGATCGAGGATGATAAGCCAGTCAAAATCTCGGTCGAACTTTCCGCCGCGGTACATCGGGATCTGATGGCTTATGCGCGCATCCATGCCAGCGACACCGGACTGACCCATCCCATGGCAATTGAGCGATTGATCGGCCCGATGCTGGAGCGTTTCATGGCCAGCGATCGGGGTTTCAGAAGAGGATGATGCCCAAACGGCCTCCGACAAACTTTTGCGTGATAAAATAGTCCCAAGAAATGAGTCTGGTGCAGCAGGTTACTCTCCAGCAATCAGACTCTCACTTTTTTCCTGCCGCAACCGATGATGGAAGGTGTGAGCGTCAGGATGCGCCATTTGCACTGTCTCCAAGCAGTGACCTGAGCCTTTCGACCGGTTGGCCAGGCTTCATAACAAGCGGCAAGTGAGGGTGCCGCGCTTGCAGTTCTGGAGGAAGTCCGGCAGCACTGTACACTAGGAACGGTATTGCGCTTTCTATCAGCAAAAGTGCTAGAGGCGTCACATCGCGATCCCGGAGATTTGCGTCAACGATGGCAGCGTCAATCTTGGCCTGGGTAAGGAAATTGACGGCTTCACTGACGGCTGAAAACGGCCCGGCGACTGTGCCGCCTACACTGTCCACATTATCACAAATCACCATCGCAATCAGCGGGTCGTCCTCGACGACCAGCACGCACGATCCTGACAGCATATGTCCTCCCTAGAAGCGGGAGCACGAGGTCTCTCAGCCGGTGACGCGCCACACATGTCACCGATAGA
>NZ_JBXGSI010000015.1:0-140071 GCF_056790315.1 Sphingobium sp. VMM | reverse complement strand
AATGTCAGCGGTGGCGCACCCGCTTCGTTGGAGCGGGTGCGGATCACGATCTGCCAGGTGGCGATGAACAGGGCGGCGATCACCGGCCCGATAACGATGCCGTTGAAACCGAACAATTGCAGCCCGCCGAGCGTGGTGATCAGCACGACATAGTCGGGGATGCGGGTGTCGCGGCCGACCAGGATCGGGCGCAGCAGATTGTCGACCATGCCGATCACGAACATGCCGCAGAAGATGAGGATCAGCCCCTTCCAGATCGCGCCGGTCGCCAGCAGATAGATCGCCACCGGCGCCCAGATGAGGCCGGTGCCGACGGCCGGCAGCAGCGAGAAGAAGCCCATCATCACGCCCCACAGCAGCGCGCCGGAAATGCCCAGTGCGCCGAACACCAGCCCGCCGATCAGCCCCTGCAGGATGGCGACGACGATACTACCTTTGATCGTGGCGCGGATGACGATGACGAATTGCCGCATCAGCGCGCGGCGATGCAGCACCCGCAGCGGCGCGGCCCGGTCCAGCTTGCGCGCTAGGTCGAGCCCGTCGCGCAACAGGAAGAAGGTGAGATAGAGCATCACCGTCAGCGCGATGATGAAGCTGAAGGCGCCCTGGCCGATCAGGAAGGCCTGGGCCGCGACGGTGCGGAAACTGGCGGTCAGGCCGTCGGTCAGCAGCCGCTGGACCGCCGCGAAATTGGATATGCCCAGCCGCCGCAGGCCGATCGACGCCCAATCCGGCAGCGCCGCCTGGAACTGCGCGAACATGTGCGGAATGTTGATCTTCCCCACATTGATCTGGGCGTAGAGCGCGGTCGCTTCCTGCACCAGCGCGATCGACAGGATGATGGCCGGCACGATCACGATGGCGATGATCAGCAACAGCGTCAGCAGCGCGGCGCTGTTGCGATGACCGGGGATCAGCTTGAGCAGCCCCTGGTTCACCGGGATGAACAGGATGGCGACGATCACGCCCCAGAGGATCGCCCCGAAGAAGGGCTCGACCACCAGCGCGAAGGCGATGGAAACCAGCACCACCAGGGCGACGAACACCCCATCCTCAATCTGCGTTCGGCGATGCCGGCTCTGTCGTTCCATGTCCGCTTCTTGGCAGAAACCGTTACGTTAATCCATGCATCGCATGGCCTTATTGCGCCTTGGCGTCAAAGTTGAAGGTCACCATCACTTTGGGATCAAGGCCGGTGCTGCTGTCGCCATTGCCCACGCCAAAGGGCAGGCGGGCGACGCTGGCCGATCCGCTGACCTTGCGGCTCTTGCCGCTGCCCGACAGGGTGAAGCGGATCGCCTGCGGCTTGGCCACGCCCTTCAGCGTCAGCGTGCCATGGGCGCGATAGCCGTTGGTGCCGCTCTTCTCCGCACCCTTGGCAACGAAGGTCGCGGTCGGGTGGGCGGCGCTGCCAAAGAATTCGTCACCCGGCAGCATGCCATCCTTATAGGCGTCGCCCACGCTGGCCGATGCCATGTCGATCGTCACCTTGATGTCGGCGCTTTCGGGATGGTCGGGGTCCATCACGATCTTCGCGGTCCATTTCGAGAAATTGCCGCTGATCGTCTCGCCGCTGTTGCCGACCGCAAAGCCGATCTTGCCGCCGGGTTGCACGGCCCAGGCGGGCGGCGGGCCGGCCGGTTCCTCGGCAACGGCCGCGGTGTCGTTCGCAGCCGGAGCGGCGGCATTATCGCTCGCATTGGCTGCGGCCTCGACGGCATTGTCTTCGGCAGGCACGTCTTCCGCTTCGACCGCATTGGCAGCGGGCGCTTCAGGCGCAGCGCCCGGCAGGATCGCCCGGCCCAGCAGGAATCCGACGAGGATCAGCGCGGGTAGGCCGATCAGCAAGGCGGTCGAACGACCCGGCACCATCCGCCAGATCAGCCCGTCGCGCATCATCACATGATGGCGCAGCGCGCCCGCGACATGCAGCGCCACCAGCGCGATGCCGATCCAGGCGAGCAGGCTGTGGCCACCCTCGGCCAGGCCATGGCTTGCCATCGGCAGCGGCAAATGGGGCAGGGGAATGGCGCCGAAGAACAGCGTCGGCACCTTGACCTTGGCGGTCGAGACCAGCGCCCAGCCGGTCAGCGGCGCGCCCAGCATGAAGGCATAGAGGCCGACATGGACGCCGGACGCCAGCGCGCCCTGCCAGCCGCCCTCCAGCTTGGCCGGACGCGGCTTCCACCAGCGCACGGCAATGCGCAGCAGGGTCAGCAGCAGCACGGTGATGCCGATCGACTTGTGCAACTGGAACAGCGCGAAGCCGCGCGCGCCCAGACTGCCCAGCGCCCAGCCGACGGCAATCTGGAAGGCGAGCAGGGCGGCGATCGCCCAGTGCAAGGTGATGGCGGCCAGGCTGTAACGCTGCGGCATATGGACTACCCCGAAAATGACCCTGTTGGATTGGGCGCAAAATTATGTCGCGGGGGTAATGAAGTCCATCGTCGCAGCCGGAAACGATCCGTTGCCGGGTGGATCAGCGCAGGTCGATCGGTGCCGCCTCCGCGTCGGGCAGCTTGGCGCCCATCGCCCTGGCCAAAGTGGGCGCGATCGCGCGCATGTCGATCAGGCCCAGATCCTTGCCCGGCGTTACCCCCGGTCCCATCGCCATGAAGGTGGCGCGCAGATTGGCGGGGCCGGGGAAATAGCCGTGCATGCCCTTGACCGGCGTCGGCGCGACCAGCGGCGCATTGGCGCCCCGAAAGATGTCGGTGACGAAGCCGGGCTTGAGGTTGATCGTGAAGCTGGCCTGCGGATTGCCGCCGAGCTTTGCCATCTCTGCCCGGCCGACGATGCGGTCGATGCCATTGGTGGGGTTGGCCGCCAGCTTGTCGAGTAGCGCCTTCACCTTGTCGGCCAGCGCCTGGTCATCGGGGCGGGCGAGCATGATCGCGGCCGATCCGCCGCCGATCCACGGCATGGCCTGCCACGACGCAACCTTGCCGTCCGCGCCAAGGGTGACGAGGCCGGCGTCGATGAAGGGGCGGAACAGGTTGAGGCCGCTATGCGTCGCCTCGAACCCATGGTCGCTGACCAGCGCGATCAGCGCATCGGGATGGGCCTTGCGCTCGGCCGCGACCAGGTCGCCGACGATCGCGTCGATCTTTTCCAGCACGGCCTTGGCCCCCGGGGTGTCGGGACCGCTGCCATGCTGCTCATGGTCCAGTGCGGTCAGGTAGACGGTCAGGAAGTCAGGCTGATGCGCGGCGATCAGCGCGGTGGCGAACCGGCCCCTGTTCTGGTCGCCGGACAGGCTTTCATCGATCCCCATGGCATAGGGCTGGCCGACCGCCCGTTCCAACTCCGCCTTCAAACCCGGCGTCGCCAGCGCATCCAGCAATTGCGCGTCATCGGCATGGCCGGTGCGCCAGATTTGCGGCAGGTTCCAGCTTATGCCCTTCGCGGCGACGCTGACCGGCCAGTGGACATTGCCGGTGGAAAGCCCGGCTTTCGCCGCCGCATCCCACAGCATCGGCACCTTCACATCCTGCGCATACCAATACCAGCCGCCCTGGTTGATCTGCATCGGGTCGAAGCTGTTGTTGCTGACGATACCATGTCTGGCCGGCGACACGCCGGTCATCAGCGTCGTGTGGCTGGGATAGGTCAGCGTCGGCAACACCCCGGTGACGCCCGAGGCATGGGCGCCATCGGTCAAAAAGCGCCGCAGATTGGGCAAGGCAAGGCCGCGCTTGTCCGCCTCCAGCACGTCGCCGGGACGCAGCCCGTCGATCGAGATCAGCAGCACCGGCTCGGCCAGCGCCGGGAACGGCGCGAGGGCGAGCAGGACAGAGGCAAGCAGCGCGGCCTTGTTCATCTTAGAAACCCGCCTTGAGGGTAACGAAGAATTGCTGCGGCGCGCCGATCAGCAGCGTCTGCGCGTCGCCGCTATTGCCAAAGCCGCCCGATCCGATCGTGCTGATATATTTCTTGTCGAACAGGTTGCTGGCGTTGAGCTGCACTTCGATCTGGTCGGTGACGCGATAGCCGATCGAGGCGTCCACGATCACCCGGCCATTGACCGAGGCGTCGTTGGTATAGCTGTAATAGCGCTTCGACATATAGTTGGCGCCGATCCGGCCGAACAGCGGCCCCTGATCATAATTGAGTTCGCCGCGCAGCAGATGCTTGGGGCTGTCGACCACGGTCTTGCCCTTGATCGCCGCGACCAGCGTGCCGTCCGAGCTGTTGAGCACATCGTCGCGATAGGTGGCGTCGGTATAGCTGTAGCTGGCATAGAGGCCGAAGCCCTGACCCAGCTTCAGGTCGCCCGCCGCCTCAATGCCGACGGCGCGGACATTGCCGACATTCTGCAGCGCGGAAGCGAGACCCAGGATCGGGCTGCCGACCTGCACCGCCAACAGGCGGTTGCGGAAATTGACCAGATAGGCACCCAGCGTGCCGTTGAAGCGCGACGTGTTGTAGCGCAGGCCCAGTTCGTATGTGTCGGAGCTTTCCGGCTTCAGGTCGTCGCGGATCTGGTCGAAGCCGGCCTGGTTGGTGGAGAAGGGGCCGGTGGTGGTGGCGCTGGCAAAGGCCTTGGTCACCTGAGTGAAGCCACCGAAGATTTCCGCCTCGGGGCTCAGTTCGACGGCGAAGCCGGCATGCGGCTGGAACCAGTCCTCGGCCTTGATCTTGCCCTCGGGGAAGCTGCTCGACACGACCGCCTCGGCCTCGTTGGTGACCTTGAAGCCCTTCCAGCCCAGGTTGATCGTCAGCATGCCGAGGTCGATCTTGTCGCGGACATAATATTGGATCGTGTCGGTGGTGAAATCGAACTCCCACTGGGTCGCGAACGGGTTCTTGGGATAGTCGCGGAAGGACAGGCCGGCTTCGGTGCGGCTCTTGAACGCATAGAAGCGGCGGGCCTGGTTGAACTTGTTATTCTCGTACCAGGCGCCGGCTTCCAGCGTCTGGACGCCGATCGTCGCATCGACGCTGCCGAAGGCGCCGATCCGATCCATGTCATATTCGGTGGTGCGGATCGACAGCGGCGAACCGCCGGTGGGGCTGGGGACGGACGGCGTCGCCCACAGGCCCATGCCGCTATTATTGTGATAATAGCCCTTGATCTTGAAATTGGCATGATCGCCCAGCGGCGTGCTGTAGCCGATCGCACCCAGCCAGTCCTCGCGCAGGCCGGCGGCGTCATAATAGGCGTCCCAGACCGACGTCACATTGTCGGGATAGACGGTGCCGGCGGCGGCGTTGCTGACCGGCGCGCCGGTTTCGCCGCGATTATTGCCGATGTCGGCATAGAGGACCGCCTTGGCATAGTCGGGCGACGTATTGTCCCATTTCCAGCCCAGGCGGTTGATCATGTCCATCGACATGTCCTGATAATCCTGCTCGCGGCGGTCCGAATAGCTCAGCCAGCCATCCAGCTTGCCGTCGCCGACCGGGATCACGACCTTGGCATTGACCATATGCTGGTCCTGCGTGCCCTGGCCCTTCCACTTGTCGGTCGAGCCGTATGCATAAGAGACATAGCCGCGAATGCCGTCGGCACTGCCCATGTTCAGCCGGGCGAAGGCGCGCCAGGTCTCGTCGCTGCCATAGGTGAGGTTGCCCTGCGCGCCCAGCGCATCGGCGGGGTCGATCGAGAAGGTCTCGATCGTGCCGCCCAGATTGCCGGTCGACTGGGTGCCGAGCGAACCCGAACCCTGCGACACGCGGACGGTGCCGATATTCTCGCTGCTGATGGCGCGGGTGATGTGCAGGCCGTTATGATTGCCATAGCTCATGTCACCCAGCGGAATGCCGTCGAAGGTGAAGCCGAGCTGGTTCTGGTTGAAGCTGCGGATGCTGACGCGCTGCGACCATTCATAGCTGCCGAACGGATCGGACGACTGGAAATTGACGCTGGGCAGCTTCTCGATGGCTTTGAGCGCATTGGTGCCGGGCGTCAGGGTGACGAGGTCGCGGGTGGTGATTTCCTGGACCTGGCGGGTTTCGCCCCGGCCAAAGACGATGATGCCGGCGCTGTCCGCATCGGCCGCGGCATCGGCGGCGGGCGCCATGTCCTGGGCAAAGGCGGGTGCGGCGATGCAGGCGGTCGAAGCGAGCAGCAGGCTGAGTGCGTGGCGCATGGTGAAATCCCCCAATCATGTGTGATTGGCGGGCGCTCTAGGCGGGGCATGTTGCACTGCAATGTGACTATCGCGACGCTGCGGCGTCAGTTTCGTGACAATATCGTTATGATTTTGTCTGTGTCATAAAGGTCGCAGTCGCGGCATTTTCGTCGCGAACATTGCATCGCAAGATCGCTGGGCTAAGAGCGAAAAAAACAATTTCAAGGAAAGCAGGACATGGCCAAACCCGAATCCTGGCGGTTCAGTCCCGACGCATATCGCTTCATCACGAGCATCGATACGCGTTTCCAGGATCTCGATACCATGGGGCACATCAACAATGTGGCCATTTCCGGTATCTTCGAAACGGCCCGTATCCGCTTTCATCACCATATGGGCCGCCACCCGCAGGAACAGGGCGTGCGCTGGCTGGTGGCCAATGTGAACCTCAATTTCATCGAGGAATCGCATTTCCCCTATCCGTTCGAGGTCCATTGCGCGATCGGCCATATCGGCCGCACCAGCTGGACGATCAGCTCGGCCGGCTTCCAGAAGGGCGTATGCGTCGCCACCTGCGACACCACCGTCGTCACCCATGGCGCCGAGGGGCGTCGCTCGATCGACGACACGCTGCGCGAAGCGATGGAACTCAACTTCATCCGCAAGCCGGCGGAATAAGGCCCGGCGCGCCGTCAGGCGAAGCCGTGCATCCGGCGCGACCATTGAAAGGCCAGCACCGCCCCCTTGGCGGGCTGGATCATCGCCAGCCCCAATATCGCCGCCAGCGTCGGCCATAGCACGGCCTGCCAGCCCAATGGGATGGCCAGCGCGGCATTGACCTCGATCATCAGCGGCACCAGCAGATGGCCGAGCAGCAGGATGACGATATAGGCCGGGAAATCATCGGCCTGATGCCCGTCCCAGCGCTGGCCGCAATGGCTGCACGCCGACACCGGTTTCAGGAAGCGCGCGAACAGCTTGCCCTCGCCGCAGGCCGGGCAGCGGCTGCGCAGCCCCAGCAGCAAGGCCGGTTTGAACGGACGCGGTTCGCTCGTCGGGGCAGGGGGCTGGTCGGACATGCCCCCTGTCTAGGCCAGCTTTGCCCCGCCGGGCAATCATGGCGCCACCTGCATCGCTCTTTCGTGCGCGCCAAAGCCTGTTAAGAGGACGCCATGCGCCTGCCTGGTCCCACCGAAGCCTTTGCCCTGTTCGACGATGCGCGCGTCCAGGGGGCAGCGCCCGCGCGTCTGTATCGCGATCCGGTGTCGGTCATCGCGGCCTGGCGGATGGAGGAGGTGCAGCCCGCGCTCGACCGCATCGCCGAAGCGCGCGAGGCGGGTCTCCATGCCGCCGGCTATGTCAGCTATGAAGCCGGGCTGGCGCTGGAGGATCGGCTGGCGCCGATCGCGCACCGCCCGCCCAAGGGCGGGCCGCAAGCCATGCCCTTGCTCTGGTTCGGCCTGTTCGAAGGGTGCCGCTTCATCCCGGCCGATGGCGTCGCGGACCTGCTGCCCGATCCTGCGGCGGTCAGCGTCGATGCGCCCTGGCCTTTGGTCAGCGAGGCCGACTATCGCGCGCAGTTCGACCAGGTGCAGGAACTGATCCGTGCCGGCGACATCTATCAGGTCAACCTGACCTTCCCGTGCGAATTGCGCTTCGCCGGCGATCCGATGGCGCTCTATGCGGCGCTGCGTCCGCGCGCGCAGGCTGGCTATGGGGGCATCATCAATATCGGCGGGCATCAGATATTGTCCTTCTCGCCCGAACTCTTCTTCACCCAGGTGCGCGGGCAACTGACGGCGCGGCCGATGAAGGGCACCGCCGTGCGCGATCATGATCCGGAACGGGATGCCGCCCTGGCGACCGAACTGGCGCGCGATGCCAAGCAGCGCGCGGAAAATCTGATGATCGTCGACCTGCTGCGCAATGATCTGTCGCGGGTGGCGCGGGCCGGATCGGTCACGGTCCCCGACCTGTTCAAGGTCGAAACCTATCCGACCGTCCACCAGATGGTCTCCACCATTCGCGGCCGCGTGCTGCCGGGGCTGGCGCCGGTCGACGTGTTGCGCGTGCTTTTTCCCTGCGGATCGATCACCGGCGCGCCCAAGGTGCGGGCGATGGAGATCATCGACATGGTCGAGCCTTTTGCCCGCGGCGTCTATACCGGGGCGATGGGCTGGATGGATCCGGCGGGGGACGCGGCTTTCAATGTTGCCATTCGCACCATTTGCGTCGAAGAAGGAAGCGGTATCGGTCGCCTGGGCCTGGGTTCCGGCATCGTTGCGGATTCGGATGCGTCGGCCGAATGGGCGGAATGCCTGGCCAAGGGGCGCTTCCTGTCGCTGGGATGAAAGATGATTGCAGTGGGGCGTGAATAGGTTCGATGTCGGTGGCTGACGGACGATATGATCTGCTCGAGACCATGGCCTTCGATCCGCATGAAGGCGTGCGTCTGCTGGAACTGCATCTGAGCCGGCTGAAGGACAGCGCGCAGGCGCTGGGCTTCGCCTTCGACCGCCACAGCGTGCGCAACGAGCTTCAGGCCGCCACTTTCCGCCTGCGCGAACTCAGCCGCGTGCGGTTGCTGGTGTCGCGCCAGGGCTCGGTGTCGATCGAGGTGCGCGAACATCGTACCTGGCCCAAGGCGATCATGCAGGTGAAGGTCGTGCCCCGGCTCGCCGCCGCCACGGATCCCCGGCTGGAGCACAAGACCACCGACCGTTCCCTCTATCGCGACGCTCTGCAACGCGGCGGCACCTATGAAGTGCTGATGACCGACGAACAGGGCTATCTGACCGAAGGCTGCTTCTCCTCCATCTTCGTGGAACGGGGCGACAAGCTGGTGACGCCGCCGGCCTCGCGCGGGCTGCTGCGCGGAATCCTGCGCCAGAGCCTGCTCGACATGGGCGAGGCGGTGGAGGGCGATCTGCGCATCCATGATCTGGAACGCGGCTTCTTCATCGGCAATGCGTCGCGCGGGATGGTCGCGGCCTCGCTGGTCCGATAGTTTTCCTAGGATGCGCACAAGCCAATAACCGGCAACTGGCGGTTGCTCCGGCGTCCTTTGCGCACTAAGGACCGCCGCGTCTGCCTGCGCGGCAGGCGAGGAGATAATATTATTTTTTGTCGCGATGTCGCTGAGCGCGGACTCTTTTGTCCGTCTGGGCATCGCTCTGGAGAAAGATCATTGCCATGAGCCAGACTTCCGCAGCCCTCGGTCGCATCCAGCCCTCCGCCACCCTGGCGATGAGCGCGCGCGTGAATGCCCTTAAAGCCGAAGGCGTGGACGTTATTGGTCTTTCGGCCGGCGAACCCGATTTCGACACGCCCGATTTCGTGAAAGAGGCGGGGATCGAGGCCATTCGCAAGAATCTGACCCGCTATACCGATGTCGACGGCACTGCCGACGTCAAGGAGGCGGTCGCCTTCAAGTTCAAGCGCGACAATGGCCTGATCTACAAGCGCAGCCAGATCAGCGTGAACTCGGGCGGCAAGCACACCCTGTTCAACGCGCTGGTCGCGACCGTCGACGTGGGCGATGAAGTCATCATCCCGGCGCCCTATTGGGTCAGCTATCCCGACATCGTGAACTTTGCCGGCGGCACGCCCGTGTTTATCGAAGGCCCGGCCAGCCAGGGCTACAAGATCACCCCGGCCCAGCTCGACGCCGCGATCACCCCGCGCACCAAGTGGGTGATGCTCAATTCGCCGTCCAACCCGTCGGGTGCCGCCTATTCGGCGACCGAGCTCAAGGCGCTGGGCGAAGTGCTGCTGCGTCACCCGCATGTGCTGGTGATGACCGACGACATGTATGAGCATGTCTGGTACGCGCCGACCCCCTTCGCCACCATCGCCCAGGTCTGCCCGGATCTCTATGACCGCACCCTGACGGTCAATGGCTGCTCCAAGGCCTTCTCGATGACCGGCTGGCGCATCGGTTTCGCCGGTGGCCCTGAATGGATCATCAAGGCCATGGGCAAGCTGCAGTCGCAGTCGACCAGCAACCCCTGCTCGATCAGCCAGGCTGCCGCCGTGGCCGCGCTGACCGGCCCGCAGGATTTCCTCGAAGAGCGCAATGCCGCCTTCAAGAAGCGCCGCGACATGGTCGTCGCCATGCTGAACGATGCGCCGGGCCTCGACTGCCCGACGCCTGAAGGCGCCTTCTATGTCTATCCCGACGCCAGCGGCGTGATCGGCAAGGTGACGCCCAAGGGCCAGCGGATCGACAGCGACGAAGCGCTGATCGGCTATTTCCTCGACGAAGCGAAGGTCGCGGCCGTCCATGGTGCCGCCTTCGGCCTCTCGCCGGCCTTCCGTATCAGCTATGCGACCTCGGAAGAGGTGCTCAAGACCGCCTGCGTGCGCATCCAGGAAGCCTGCGCAGCGCTGAAATAAGCGCCGGCCGATGATCGTCGGCCTGCAATAAGCTCTTGAAAATCCGGTCGCGATACTGTCTATCGCGGCCGGATTTTTCCATTGTCTCAGAAATTGAAACGGTCTTTTTCGCACTGCAGCGTCTTGTGATTGACGCCGCAGGCGCTATATGCCCGTTGCGTAAAGAAACTTATGTGCGGTGGCATTTCGTCGCTCCGCTCCTGTTCTTGGTCGAAAGCCGCTGTCCGGCGCGATCATGTTCAGACAGGGGCAAGGCGCAATGTCCTACCGGGCGACGATCGCGAAGATATCGCGACAGAAAGGCTTGGCCATGTTGGCGTTTTTGAAATCCGAACTGTTCTTCCGCTTCCTGGGTGGCTTTGCCATCGGGGCGGTCGCGATGTTCGCGCTTCAGCCCAATAATGAGCCGCCGGCGCTGACCTCGACCGCGATCGCGTCGACCGCGACCCCTGTCGGCAGTGCGGCGCTCTAAGGGCCTTTTCCTACTTCCCCTTGCGGCGCTCGCCGCCGCGTCTTCCCCATTGCATGCCGAACCTGCCGTCCCCACGCCGATTCCGGCGGTTGATGCGCAGCCGACCCGATCGCTGGAAACCGCGATCTTCGCGGGCGGCTGCTATTGGGGTGTCGAGGGCGTCTTTTCTCATGTGAAGGGCGTCAGGCTCGCCGTGGCGGGGTTCGCCGGTGGCCCGCGCGACCGCAAGGTCGATTATGACATGGTCAGCGGCGGCGATACCGGCTTCGCCGAGTCGGTCCGGGTCACCTATGATCCGAAGATCGTCAGCTACGGCACGCTGCTGCGCATCTTCTTCTCGGTCATCACCGATCCCACCACGCTCAATTATCAGCGGCCCGACAGCGGCACCCAATATCGCAGCGCGCTCTTCCCGCTCAATCCAGAGCAGGACAAGGCAGCGAGCGCCTATCTCATACAGTTGCAGAAGGCCGAGCTGTGGCGCGACCCGATCGTGACCAAGGTGGAGCCCTTCACCGGCTTCCAGGATGCCGGAGCCGATCATCAGGACTTCATGGCCCGCTATCCCTATCATCCCTATATCCAGCGCTGGGACATGCCCAAGCTCAAGGCATTCCGCGCCATGTATCCCACGCTCTACCGCGCGGTGCCCGCCGCCTGATCGCGCCGATGCTGGCCGATGGCGGCGTGGCAGGCTAAGCCCCTTTCATCGCCGCAATGTCATCGCCGCCAAGGGAGCCTCCTCATGTCCGACATCACCGGTCTGCAAATTCTTTCGACCCTCGCGCCCGATGGCCGACTGACCGTATCGCTGGCAGAGCAGACCCTGCCAGCGCCGACCGGATCTCAGGTCGTGCTGCGGGTCGAGGCGGCGCCGATCAATCCATCCGATCTCGGGTTGCTGCTGGGGTCGGCCGATGTCGACCATGCCGAATATGGCGATGGCTATCTGGTGGCGCAGATGCCCGAGGCAGCGATGCGCGCCATGGCCTCGCGCCTGGGCGAAGCGATGCCGGTCGGCAATGAAGGGGCGGGCACGGTGATCGCAGCGGGCGAAGCGCCGGAGGCGCAAGCGCTGCTCGGCAAGCGCGTCACCTGTGTGCCGGGCGGCATGTATGCCCAATATCGGCTGGTCGATGCGCGCGCCTGCATGGTCTTGCCGGATGGCGCCACGGCGGAGCAGGGGGCATCGGCCTTCGTCAATCCGATGACTGCGCTCGGCTTTGTCGAAACCATGCGGGCAGAGGGGCACAAGGCGCTGGTCCATACTGCGGCGGCCTCCAACCTTGGCCAGATGCTCGTCAAAATCTGCCAGGCGGACGACATCCCGCTGGTCAATATCGTCCGCAGCCCGGCGCAGGTTGCGCTGCTGCGCGATCTGGGCGCGCGCCATGTGCTCGACAGCACGGCCGATGATTTTGCCGAACTGCTGGTCGCCGCTCTGAGCGAAACGGGGGCGACCATCGCCTTTGACGCGATTGGCGGCGGATCGCTGGTCAGCCGGATATTGGGCGCGATGGAACAGGTGGCGAGTGCGGGCGCTGCCTATAGCCGCTATGGCTCCGCCACCATGAAGCAGGCCTATATCTATGGCGCCCTAGACCTGTCGCCAACCCTGCTGACGCGCAGCTTCGGCTTCAGCTGGCGGGTCGGCGGCTGGCTGCTGACGCCTTTCCTGGCGCAGGCGGGGGCGGACACGGTGGAGCGGATGCGCGCCCGCGTCCGCGCCAATCTCACCGGCCTCTTCGCCAGCCACTATAAGGCGCGCCTGTCGCTCCGCGAGGCGCTGACGCGCGACGCGGTGCTGGCCTATAATGCCCGCCGCACCGGCGAGAAATATCTGATCGTGCCGAACGCCGCCTGAGCCCTTATATGAACCCATCAAGGAGTGACCTGCGCCAATGACCATTCGGGATGCCGGCCCGGCCGATGCGCCGGCCATCGCGGCCATCTATAATGACGCGGTCGTCAACACGACGGCGATCTGGAACGATCATCAGGTCGACGCTGCCAATCGCCGCGCCTGGCTGGCGGAGCGGCAGGGGCAGGGCTATCCGGTGCTGGTCGCGGTCGATGCGCTGGGCGACGTGGTTGGCTATGCCTCCTTTGGCGACTGGCGCGCCTGGGATGGCTATCGCAACACGGTCGAACATTCGGTCTATGTCCGCGCCGATCAGCGCGGGGCGGGAATCGGCAAGGCGCTGATGCTCGCCCTGATCGATCGTGCCCGCGCGATCGGCAAGCATGTCATGGTTGCCGGCATAGAGGCCGGCAATATCGGATCGATCCGGTTGCACGAACGGCTGGGCTTCACCCAGGTCGGCCTGCTGCCGCAGGTCGGCGTGAAATTCGGCCGATGGCTCGACCTGGCCTTCCTGCAACTGACGCTGGATGCACGCGCCACGCCGGACACGTCGTTGATCGACTAAGCCGTGCTCAAATGCGTATCGGGCGGAGTCTGTCGCCAGACCCCGCCCGATACGCATGTTCTTCAATGTCGCGGCGCCGCTTATTTCGGCGACAACACCATCAGCATCTGGCGGCCTTCCATGCGCGGATAGGCTTCGACCTTGGCGATCTCGGCGACATTTTCCGCCACGCGCTGCAGCAGGTTCATGCCCAGCTGCTGGTGGCTGAGTTCGCGGCCGCGGAAGCGCAGGGTGATCTTCACCTTGTCGCCGTCGCCGATGAAATCATGGACCTTCTTCATCTTCGTATCATAATCATGATCGTCGATGTTCGGACGCATCTTGATCTCTTTGAGTTCCTGCGTCTTCTGGGTCTTGCGGGCGATGTTCGCCTTCTTCTGGGCCTCGTACTTGAACTTGCCGATGTCCAGGAACTTGCAGACTGGCGGATCGGCGTTGGGCGACACTTCGACCAGGTCCAGGCCAACGTCGGCGGCCTGCTCGATCGCCTCCTGCGTAAACATCACGCCCAGATTTTCGCCTTCGTCATCGATCACGCGCACCTTGGGCACGGTGATGAATTCGTTATACCGGGGGCCGGACTTCGGCGGCGGCGCCAGTGGGCGGCGCATCATCGGGGGACGTATAGCAGCTTCTCCTGAGTCTATTAAAACCGAGTGGCTCTTAGCGGCTTTTTTACAAAACCGAAAGGGGTGCGTGTCTCCGTCGTAACGGAATCACGCACCCTGTGGCATTGCTGCCTCAACCCATATCGGGTGCGCGACCTTCTTTTTCAAGCCGGGCGATCAACTCGCTCACCGACAACATGGTCTGGCCATCCTTGCCCAGTTCGCGCAGCGCCACCGTGCCTTCTTCCGCCTCGCGGCGGCCGACGACCAGCAGGTTGGGCACCTTGCCCAGCGAATGTTCGCGCACCTTGTAGTTGATCTTCTCGTTGCGCACGTCGGCCTCGGCACGAATGCCGGCGGCGCGCAGCTTCTCGACCACGTCCAGCGCATAAGTATCCGCATCCGACACGATCGTCGCGACCACCGCCTGCACGGGGGCCAGCCACAGCGGGAACTTGCCGGCATAATGTTCGATCAGGATGCCGATGAACCGCTCATAGCTGCCGAAGATCGCGCGGTGCAGCATCACCGGCCGGTGACGCTCGCCATCCTCGGCGATGTAGCTGGCGTCGAGCCGTTCGGGCAGCACCCGGTCCGACTGGATGGTGCCGACCTGCCAGGTGCGGCCGATCGCGTCGGTCAGGTGCCATTCCAGCTTGGGCGCATAGAAGGCGCCTTCGCCGGGCAGCTCTTCCCAGCCATATTCGGGCGTGTTGAGGCCGGCGGCGGCAACCGCGTTGCGCAGTTCCTCTTCCGCCTTGTCCCACATTTCCTCGGTGCCGAAACGCTTTTCCGGGCGCAGCGCCAGCTTGATCGAGTAGGTGAAGCCGAAATCCCGGTAGATCCGGTCGGCCAGCGCGCAGAAGGCGCGCACTTCCTCGACGATCTGGTCCTCGCGGCAGAAGATATGGGCGTCGTCCTGGGTGAACTGGCGCACGCGCATCAGGCCGTGCAGCGCGCCATGCGGCTCGTTGCGGTGGCAGCAGCCATTCTCGTAGAAGCGCAGCGGCAGGTCGCGATAGCTCTTGATCCCCTGCTTGAAGATCAGGATGTGCGCCGGGCAGTTCATCGGCTTGAGCGCCATCCAGTCGACATCGTCCGACACCAGCGGGCCTTCGTCGGCCACATTCGGCACTTCGTCGGGGATGACGAACATATTCTCGCGATATTTGCCCCAGTGGCCGGACTGTTCCCACTGGCGCGCGTCCATCACCTGCGGGGTCTTCACCTCGCGATAGCCTGCATCGTCGATCGCGCGGCGCATATAGGCTTCCAGCTCGCGCCAGATCAGATAGCCCTTGGGGTGCCAGAAGACGCTGCCATGCGCTTCCTGCTGCAGGTGGAACAGGTCCATCTCCGCGCCCAGCTTGCGATGGTCGCGCTTGCCCGCTTCCTCCAGCCGCGTCAGATGCTCATTGAGCTGCTTCTTGTTGAGCCAGCCGGTGCCATAGATGCGGCTCAGCATCGCATTCTTCTGGTCGCCGCGCCAGTAAGCGCCCGACACGCGGGTCAGCTTGAACGCGGCCGGGTCCAGCTTGCCGGTGGAGGCCAGATGCGGGCCGCGGCACATGTCGTACCAGCCGTCGCCACTATGATAGACGGTCAGTTCCTCGCCCTGCGGCAGTTCGGCCGCCCATTGCGCCTTGAACGTCTCGCCGGCCGCTTCCCACTGGGCGATCAGCGTGTCGCGGGCGATCACTTCGCGGCGCAGCGGCTTGTTGGCGGCGATGATCTTGCGCATCTCCGCCTCGATCGCGGGCAGGTCTTCCTCGGTGAAAGGGCGATCCTTGGGCGCGAAATCATAATAGAAACCATCGTCGGTCGCCGGGCCGAAGGTGATCTGCGTGCCGGGGAACAGCGCCTGCACCGCTTCGGCCAGCACATGGGCGAAATCGTGGCGCGCCAGTTCGAGCGCGTCGGCCTCGTCCTTCGCCGTCACGAGGGCGAGCTGCGAATCCTGTTCCAGCGGGCGCATGATGTCGCGCAGCTCGCCGTCTACCTTTGCGGCGATCGCCGCCTTGGCCAGGCCCGGCCCGATCGCCGCTGCAATGTCCGCCGGAGTAGTGCCGGGCGCGACTTCACGCACGGAACCATCGGGCAGGGTGATCTTGAGCATGGCGGACACGGGGGGTCTTTCTGTGAAATGTTCAGGTTGCACGGCCCAAAAAGCCGCGCCTTCCCCATAAATGGGCGGTCTGCCCTGTCAATAGAAGCCCTCTTGCCAAGAGTCACCCATGGGCGCATGTTTTATGTGCTGATATATCATTATCAGCGCAGGAGGGACTTATGGCTTTGAGCTTTGCAAAATCCCGTGGCGCGCAGGATGACGCGCCGATGGGCGAGATGAACACGACGCCGCTGATCGACGTCATGCTCGTGCTGCTGATCATGTTCATCATCACCATCCCGATTCAGACCCACAGCGTGGGTATCAACCTGCCCCAGGCGCCGGTCGATACCAGCCTGCCCCAACCCGATCCGATCAAGAACAAGGTGACGATCGACGCATCGGGCGTGGTCCGCTGGAACGGCAATGCGGTCGATGCCCTGACGCTGCGCCGCTATCTCGCTCAGACGCTCGCCATGCCGGTCGAACCGGAACTGCAATTCCAGCCCGACGCCGCCGCCCGCTATCTGGTGGTCGACCAGACCCTGGCCGACATCCGCCGTTCCGGCGTCACCAAGCTCGGCTTTGTCGGCAATGAGCGCTATGGCCAGTTCTGACAAGGATACGCGATAAAATGTAAAGGTAAGTTGACTCGCTGCTTCCTGTTTCTGTAAAGGACGCTTGACCCTTTCAGAGCAGGAGGCACGAGTCATGATCGCCCCGGAACCCATTCACCCCTTTCCCTGGCGCATCTGCGCTGCCGCCGCGCTGTTCACGGTGCTGATGGTGGCCGCTGCCGTCGCCGCCAACATCTTCACCATCAGCGGCAACGGCAAATTGCCGCTGATGGTGCCGGGCCTGCTGGCACTAGGCTGGCTGATCTGGGAAGCGATGCGGCTGGCGCGCGGCGTGCCGGGATCGGCGATTGCCCGCTATATCGGCCGGGTCGTGCCGCTGATGATCGCCAATATCGTCACCGTGGTCGCGGCCATCACCATCCAGCGCGAATGGCATCCGGCGGGCGTATGGGCCGTGCTCGTCGCATTGCTGCCGGCACCGCCGCTGATCGGCTTCATCTGGGCGATGGGCCGGCTGCTGGTGGAGGAGGCCGACGAATATCTGCGCATGGTCCATGCCCGGCGCGCGCTGATCGCCGCCGGTTTCATGCTGGTGATCACCACCGTCTGGGGCCTGCTCGAAGGTTCCGGCCTTGCCCCCCATGCGCCTGCCTATGCCGCCTTCATCCTGTGGAATCTGGGGCTGTTGCTGGCGCCGATCCTGCCCGGCGGCCGCGCATGAAGAACCGGCTCAAAATCTTGCGGGCGGAACGCGACTGGAACCAGAGCGATCTCGCCGCCCAGCTCGGCATCTCGCGCCAGAGCGTCAACGCGATCGAGACGGGCAAATATGACCCCTCGCTCCCGCTCGCCTTCCGCATCGCCGACCTGTTCGGTTTGAAGATCGAGGATATCTTCCTGCGCGACTGATTCAGGCGATCAGCAGCCGGGCTTCTGAGTCCATCTGTTGCAGGAAGGAGAGTGGGCCGCCGACCTCCACACCTTTGGGCAGGCTGTCGGCGGACAGCCCAGATAGTGCAAGGCCGCTCTGGCAGGCGATCATGGCGACGTCCATGTCCAGCGCTTCGTTCACCAATTCGGAGAGCGTAGGCAAGCCTGCCGCGTGGTGCGCATCATCCTGTGGTGCAGCCATTGGACGTGCTAATAGGCCCACGGCATCCAGTTGCAGGAACAGGCTGGCCTCGCCGCCCAATGCCGCCTGCGCCGTGGCCAGCACCAATGCGCCACGCAGCCGCTCCGCATCGGCCGTCATGACGACGATCCTCAGGGCGCGCACAGTTCCGCCGCACAGCCGGGGCAGGCCGGATCCTTGGGCACGCCCAGCGTGCGGAAACGCATCGCCAGCAGGTCCGCGATCAGCAACTGCCCCGCCATGTCGGTGCCGAACGGCACCAGCGCCCGGATCACCTCCAGCGCGGCCAGGCTGCCCATTACCCCGGTCAGCGCGCCGATCACACCGGTTTCCGAACAATTGCGTTCGGGCGCGTCGACCGGGCTGCCCACCAGGCAGCGATAACAGGGCTTGTCCGTCTCCCAGCCGCGATAGGTGGCGAGCTGCCCCTCGAACGGGCCGACCGCCGCCGATACCAGCGGCATGCGCAGCGCCTGCGCGGCATCGGCGACCACCAACCGGGTCGCGAAGCTGTCGCACCCGTCCAGCACGACATCGGCCTCGCGCAGCAGCGTGGCAGCATTGTCCGCGTCGATCCGCGCGTTGATCGGGATCAGCCTGATGTCGGGATTGATCCGGGCGACCGCCGCCATCGCCGCTTCCGCCTTGGGCGTGCCGATCTCGGCGGTGCCGAACAGCACTTGCCGCTGGAGATTGGACAGGGCGACGGCGTCATCGTCGATCACCCGGATCGTGCCGACGCCGGCGGCCGCCAGATAGAGGATGGCCGGACTGCCGATGCCGCCCGCGCCGATCACCGCGACATCGGCCGACAGCAGCCGGGCCTGGCCGGTGCCGCCAATTTCCTTCAGCACGATATGGCGCGCATAGCGCTCCAGTTGATCGTCGGTCAGCGTCACGATGCGTCCGACCAGAGGAAGCGCACCTGCGAGCGCATCCAGACCGGTTCGTCGGTGCCGGTCTTGGGGAAGCTGCCCTTGAGCGTGCCGAGGATGCGCTTGCTCACGAATGTTTCGACATCCGGGCAGCGGACATTGACCGGCGCGATCTTCAGCGGCCGGCCCTGACCATCGAGCAGGAACAGCACATCCAGTTCCAGCAGTTGCGAGCCTTCATAATTGACCGCGCCGCTGCACGATGCCTTGCGGTAGAGAGTGTGAACATTCTCCGACCATTTGGGCGACACCTTGCGGCCCTGCCAGCCCTCGATCACCGGCACTTCGCTCAGATCCTGGGGCATGGCGGGAAGCGCCTGCGGTGTGGCGGCGGCAAGCATCAGCGAAAGCAGCGGGGTCATCATGATGTCACACTCCCGTAGAACCGAAGCCGCCCATTCCGCGGACGGTATCGTCGAGCATATCGACCTCGACGAAGCTCGCAAGCTGAACCGGCGCGACCACCAGTTGCGCGATGCGATCACCCCGCTTGATCGGGAAGGGATCGGCGCCATGGTTGATCAGCAACACCTTGAGTTCACCGCGATAGTCGGCGTCGATCGTGCCGGGGGCGTTGGGCAGGGTGATGCCATGTTTGAGCGCTAGGCCGGACCGGGGCCGCACCTGAATCTCATAACCTTCGGGGATCGCCAGCGCGAAACCGGTCGCGACCGGATGGCGATCGCCGGGGTTGAGTATGATCTCCTCGGCCGACACCACATCCATGCCGGCGGCGTGCGCGGTGGCATAGGCGGGGACGGGGAGCCCTTCGCCATTGGGCAGGCGCATGAGCTGGATATCAATCGGCGGCAGCGGAGAGGGCATTGGCAACCTTTTCGATGAGTTTGGTGGCGACATCGCTCTTGGCCATGGCGGCCCAGCTTTCGATGCCGGCGGATGTGACGATCTGGACGCTGTTGCTGTCGCCGCCCATGACGTCGCCGGACACGTCATTGGCGACGATCCAGTCGGCGCCCTTGCGGGCCAGCTTGGCCTGCGCATGTTCGGCGATCTTCTGGGTTTCGGCGGCAAAGCCGATCAACAGGCGGGGGCGGCGGGCATGATGGCCCAATGTCGCCAATATGTCGGGATTCTCGACCAGGCTAAGCGGCGCGGGCTGGCCGGAGCCATCCTTCTTCAGCTTCTGCTCGGCCGCGTCGGCGGTGCGCCAGTCGGCAACGGCTGCGACCATGATCGCGGCGTCGGCGGGCAGCGCGCCCTCGACCGCCGCCAGCATCTCGCGCGCGGTCTCGACATCGATACGGTCGACCCCGACGGGCGTGGGCAGATGCACGGGGCCCGCCACCAAAGTCACCTTCGCCCCGGCGCGCGCGGCGGCGGCGGCGATGGCAAAGCCCTGCTTGCCCGAAGACCGATTGGCGATGTAGCGCACCGGATCGATCGGCTCATGCGTCGGCCCGGCGGTCACCAATATATGGCGCCCGGCCAGCGGCTCGTCTGCGCCAGTGAAATCAGGAGTGGCGAAGTCAGGCTGATCCGCCAGCGGATCGGGCAGGGGAGGGGCGGCCAGCAGGCGCCCGATCTCCGCTGCGATCACTTCCGGCTCGGGCAGGCGGCCCTTGCCATATTCGCCGCAGGCCATCTCGCCATCGTCGGGCGTCATGATGTGAAGGCCGTCGGCATGGAGCTGCGCCAGGTTCCGCTGCGTCGCCTTGTGGTGCCACATGCGCACATTCATCGCCGGCACGGCCAGCACCGGCTTGTCGGTGGCGAGCAGGATGGTGGTGGCGAGGTCATCGGCGATGCCCGCCGCCATCTTGGCCAGAATGTTGGCGGTGGCCGGTGCGACGACGATCAGGTCCGCCTGGCGCGACAGCTGGATATGGCCGATCTCGCGTTCTTCCTTGAGGTCGAACATGTCGCCATAGGCATGATCCTCGGTCAGCACGCCCAGGCTTAGCGGCGTGACGAACTGCTGCGCGCTTTCGGTCAGCACCGCGCGCACGGCGATGCCGCGCTTGCGCAACTGGCGCACCAGTTCCAGCGACTTATAGGCCGCAATGCCGCCGGAGACGATGAGAAGCACACGCTGGGTCATGGCCAACATTTGGTCGCGCGACCGGGACTTGTCCAGCCCGGTCGCCGACTTAGAAGAAGGTCGTGGCCGCGGCCATCGCCCCGGCGCCGATCGCCGCCGCCAGCAGCGCGACCAGCCCATAGCGCCAGCCGCCGCCCACCTGGATCAGCTTCACGTCGCCCAGCGGGAGCGGTGGCGGGGCACCGCCCTTTTCGGGGAAGGCGTCTTCGATGCGGCGGACCAGTGCCGGCAGCCGCTGGATCAGGCGCCAATTCTCGATCAGCGCATCAGCGGCCTTGGCTTCCGGCCCCAATTCGGTGCGCAGCCATTCCTTCACATAGGGGCCGCTGGTTTCCCACATGTTGATTTCGGGATCGAGCTGGTGGGCGACGCCCTCGACCATCACCATCGTCTTCTGCAGCAGCAGCAGGTGCGGCTGGGTCTGCATGTCGAAATCGCGGGTGATGGCGAACAGCCCGTCCAGCATACCGCCCACCGACAATTCGCTCGCCGGCTTGCCGCGCATCGGCTCGCCCACGGCGCGCAGTGCAGTGGCGAACTCGTCGACATTATGATGGCCGGGCACATATTGCGCCTCGAAATGGATTTCGGCGACGCGCTTGTAGTTGCCGGTGATCAGGCCATAGAGAATCTCGGCCAGCCACATGCGGGCGCGCCGATCGATCCGCCCCATGATGCCGAAATCGATCGCGACGATGTCGCCATTGCCCTTCACGAACAAATTGCCCTGATGCATGTCCGCGTGGAAGAAACCTTCGGCGATCGCCTGGCGCAGGAAGGCGTTGACGAGGCGGGCGGCGATGTCCTTGAGGTCATGGCCGGCAGCGATCAGCGCATCGCGATCGGAGATCTTGATGCCGTCGATCCATTCCATCGTCATGACCTTGCCCGTCGTGCGATCCCAGTCGATGGCGGGAATGCGATAGCCCGGCATCGCCTCCATCGCCTCGGCCAGTTCCGATGCCGATGCCGCCTCGCGCCGCAGGTCCAGCTCGCGCGCGGTCCAGCGCTTCATATTGGCGATGACCAGACGCGGGCGCAGGCGGGCGACTTCGCCGCCCAGCATCTCGACATGGGCGGCCGCCCATTCATAGGTCTGGATGTCGCGGTTGAACTGGTCGATCACGCCGGGGCGGATTACCTTGACCGCGACCTCGCGGCCGTCGCTGGTAACGGCACGATGCACCTGTGCGATCGACGCGGCGCCGACGGGCATCTCGTCGAACCGGGCATAAACCTGCTCCAGCGGCCGACCGAAGCTTTGTTCGACCTGCGCACGGATCGTCTCGAACGGGACGGGAGGCAGGGCGTCCTGCAGCCGTAACAGGTCGTTCGCGGCTTCCTCACCGACCAGGTCGGGGCGGGTCGCCAGCGTCTGACCCAGCTTGATCGCGGCGGGGCCGATCGACTGAAACGCATCGGCATAGCGTGGCTGCTTGGGCACGCGCGCGCCGAAGCGGGCAAGGCGCACCAGCCGGCGCACCGGCGTCGGCGTCAGCGGATCGCGTTCTATGCCAGTGAGGGCGCCATGGCGTGCGAGTGTCCGGCCCCATTTCAGGAGCCGCCAGATATGGGTCGCGTGGGTGGTCATGCGGGCGTCAGATCTTCCAGCCCGAATGGATCGCCACCAGCCCGCCCAGGATCGGCTCGACCTTGGTGTTCACGAAGCCGGCGTCGCGGATCATGCCCTCGAACTTGGGCATGGGCGGGAAGCGGCGGATCGATTCAATCAGATAGCGATAGCTGTCGGCATCATTGGCGAACAGCTTGCCCAGCTGCGGCACCAGCTTGTGCGAATAGCCGTCATAGACGTCGGAAAAGCCCGGCCAGGTGGTGGTCGAAAATTCCAGGCAGAAGAAACGGCCGCCAAACTTCAGCACGCGGTGCGCCTCGCGCAGCGCCATGTCGATATGGGTGACGTTGCGGATGCCGAAGGCGATCGTATAGGCGTCGAATTCCCGGCCGCCAAAGGTCAGCGTTTCGGCATTTTGTTCCGACCAGATCAGGCCCTCATAGCCCTTCTTCTGCGCCCGCTCGACACCCACGGCCAGCATCTCGGGATTGATGTCGGACACGGTGATATGGGCGCCCAGCTTGTGCATGCGAAAGGCGATGTCGCCGGTGCCGCCGGCCATGTCCAATATCTGCTCGCCCGGCTGCGGCTTCACCCGCTTGACGAACTGGTCCTTCCACAACCGATGCGCGCCACCCGACATGGCATCGTTCATCAGGTCATATTTGGCGGCGACATTGGAGAATACGGCGCGGACCATGCCGGCCTTCTCGGCGGCATCGACGTCGCGATAGCCGAAGGATGCTGTTTCGCTCATGCGGTTCGCTCTAGAGCCTGATCGTGCCAGATGGAAGCGCTATGCGCGCTCACGCGATGCGGCGAATCCCGCTCTTGTGTGATTGCGCAGTTTCAGGGCCAATCCGGCGCGAAGGCATGGGTTGGGAGTTGGGCGTAAACGCCCCTGTCGCTCCGCTATCCGGCATCCTACATAGGGGCCATGCCCGAGCTTCCCGAAGTCGAAACCACCGTTTCCGGTCTGCGATCCGTCTTGCAGGGGGCGACCCTGACGCGGGTCGAGCCACGCCGCGCCGATCTGCGCTTCCCGATTCCGGCGGACCTGCGTCAGCGTATGACCGGCGCCACCGTCACGGGCCTCTCGCGCCGGGCCAAATATGGCCTCATCGAAACCGATCGCGGCGACATGATGATCTTCCATCTCGGCATGTCGGGGCGATGGCGAATCGATCCGGCGGAAATCGGGGCGCATGACCATCTGTTGCTGGAGACGGGCAGCGGGCGTCTTCTTTCGCTCAACGACCCGCGCCGTTTCGGTTCGCTGGATCTGGTGCGCAGTGACGCCTGGCAGGGCTATGCCCCCTTCACCCGCATGGGCCCCGAACCATTGGGGCCGGATTTCGACGCGGCCTATCTGGCGAGGGTGCTGAGCGGCAAGGCAACGTCGATCAAGGCGGCATTGCTCGACCAGCGCATCGTCGCAGGGCTGGGCAATATCTATGTATGCGAAGCGCTGAACATGGCGGGCATCGCCCCGACTCGAGCGGCGGGCCGCATATCGAAGCCCCGGCTTGGCTTGCTGGTGGAGGCGATTCGCACGGTTCTGTCCGCCGCCATTGTCGCTGGCGGGTCCACCCTGCGCGATTATGCGCGGCCGGATGGCGAATTGGGCTATTTCTCCAACCAATGGCGAGTCTATGGGCGCGAAGGACAGATTTGTCCCTGTGGCGGCACCGTGCAACGCCGAGTCGATGGGGGGCGATCGACCTTCCATTGCCCCAAATGCCAGAAATAGCGGGGGGCTCGCTGGTTGACGACACCCCGGAACAGCTGTAAGGGGCGCACCTTCACGAGGCTGGTTGGCGAATCCGACGGGCCTCTTCCCGAGATTTGATGAGAACCGAGGAATAGAATGGCCAATACGCCGCAAGCCAAGAAGCGCATCCGTCGCAACGAGCGTCGCGCCGCGATCAATGGCGCCCGCATCAGCCGGATCCGCACCCTGGTGAAGAAGGTGGAAGCCGCCATCCTCGCCGGTGACAAGGATGCTGCTGCTACCGCGCTTCAGACTGTCCAGCCCGAACTGGCCCGCGGCGTTGCCCGTGGCGTTCTGCACAAGAACACGGCCGCTCGTAAGTTCGGTCGCCTGACCAAGGCCGTCGGCGCGATCGCCTAAGCCTTACGTTAAGCTACCCGCTTATCTGAAAAGCCCGCTCCGGATCGCCGGAGCGGGCTTTTTCTGCTGGAGTCATGGAATAGTCATTTCCCTGACCCGCGAATTTCTCACGATTCGAGCCAGATCGTCAGAATCGCGCCTAAGTAATCCACTGAAAAATAGTCACAATTTGTGAATCTGCGGTTTTCTGCGGGATTCCCGAGTCAACGTCTTTATTTCAGTTTTTTGAAGCGACCCGCCCTTGATCCGGCGAAGCGGCCCTGTCTATTTTGATCCTCCGGCCGCTGATCGAATCACTTCCTGGCGGTCGTCATAATGTCAGTCGATGTATCAGACTCGGAAGAGCGGGGGCGCTTTTCCGAACCATCTTGTTGCGTCCGATAGTCGTGCCCTCAGGGCATTTTTGTTGGTATTTTGGGGGCAGCATTCAATGAAGGATAATGCGGCGGTGCTTGGAATTCAGGACGGAGAGGCAGCGGCAGATATGGCCCGCCTGGAATCCGCCTGGACGACCATCCGCACCGGTCTGCGCCGCGACATCGGCGCGCGCATGTTCGACCAATGGTTGAAGCCTGCGCGCCTGGGTGACTATTGCCCCGATTCGCAGACGCTGGATCTCCATTTTGCGTCGGATTTCAGCGCGAATTTCGTTTCCGGCCAGTTTGGCGATCGCCTGCGCATGGCCTGGCGCTGCTCGGGCGCCGGCGTGCGTGAAGTGCGCCTGCGCCGTGCGCCCGATTCGTCGGGCCCGCGCCTGCTGGAGGTGAAGCGCGACGTGGCCGCAGCCGTGACGGCGCCGGCGATCATTGCCGCTGCGCCGACCGTCGCCTGCAACTTCCAGCCGCGCCACGCCTTCGACCAGTTCGTTCCGGGTGAAACCAACCAGCTCGCCTATTCGGCGGCGCTGGCGATGGCGGGGGAGGCGGAGCCGCGCTTCACGCCGCTCTTCATCCATGGCGGTACCGGTCAGGGCAAGACGCACCTGCTGCACTCGATCGCACGGGCCTTCTCGGCCCATTCGCCGAGCGCACCGGTGCTCTACATGTCGGCCGAACGCTTCATGGTCGAGTTCGTCAATGCGATGCGCTCGAACGAGACGATGGCGTTCAAGGCCCGCCTGCGCGCCGCGCGCCTGCTGCTGATCGACGATATCCAGTTCATCGCCGGCAAGGGCTCGACCCAGGAAGAATTCCTCCACACGATCAACGACCTGATCGATACCGGTGCCCGCATCGTCGTGACCGCCGACCGCGCGCCGCAGATGCTGGACGGCATTGATCCGCGCATCCTGTCGCGTCTGGCGGGCGGTCTGGTGGCCGATATCCGTCCGGCGGGTCTCGATCTGCGCCTTGCGATTCTGGAGGCGCGCCGCGCCCATGCCGGCGATCCGCCGGTGCCCGATGCGGTGATCGACTTCCTTGCCCGTTCGATCCGTTCGAACGTGCGCGAACTGGAAGGCGCATTCAACAAGCTGGTGGCCTATGGCCAGCTGACCGGTCGCTCGATCGATCTGGAATTTGCCCAGACCATGCTCGCCGACGCAGTGCGCGCCAATGTGCGTCGCCTGACCATCGACGAGATCCAGAAGGCCTGCGCCGCGCATTTCAAGATCGACCTGTCGGAAATGAAGTCGAAGCGCCGTGCGCGCGCTGTCGCGCGTCCGCGTCAGGTGGCGATGTATATCTCGAAGAAGATGACGCCGCGCTCGCTGCCGGAAATCGGCCGTACCTTTGGCGGTCGCGATCACAGCACGGTGATTCACGCGGTGCGCACGATCGAGAAGCTGCGTGAAAGCCATCCGGACATGGACGCCGACGTCCGCGCCCTGATGCGCCAGCTGGAAGGCTGATAGCAGCCCCAACCATGGCTGACTCCATGGGCTGACAGGGCAGGGCGGTTGGACTAGGCTTGATGCCATGATCCGCACCCTGGCCCTGTTCCTCCTCGCCGCGCTGGCCTCCGGCTCGCTGCTGGCCCAGTCTCCAACCCCGGTTTCGCCGCCTGCCGCGTCAAGCGATGTGCGGGTGGCGCTCGATACGAGTGCTGGACGCATCGTGGTGGCGCTGCATCCCGACAAGGCACCGGTCACGGCCGGCAATTTCCTGCGTTACGTCGACCAAAAGCGGTTCGACGGCACCGTCTTCTACCGCGCCGTCGGCGGTCCGGACTACGGCTTCATCCAGGGCGGGACACAGAATGACCCCAAGCGCGTCCTGCCGCCGATCAAGCATGAGCCGACCAGTCAGACGGGCCTCACCCATGATGACGGTGCGCTGTCGATGGCGCGCTATGCACCGGGCAGCGCAACCGGGGATTTCTTCATCGTGCTGGGCAAGATGCCGGCGATGGACGCGCAGCCCGAATCGGCCGGCGACAATCAGGGCTTTGCCGTCTTCGCGCATGTGGTCGAGGGGCTGGATATCGTGAAGGCCATCCAGGCCGGTCCGAAATCGCCCACCGCCGGCAATGGCGTGATGAAGGGGCAGATGCTGGAGCCGACGGTCAAGATCCTGTCGGCCCGGCGCCTGCCCTGAATCGTCCAGCTTAGAGGCTGCGTCGTTCCGTCGGTTCGACGGTGGGGGCGGCGGCATATCGATCCAGATATTGCGCCTCGCCCATCGGTCGGGCGAGGTGATAGCCTTGGAACAGGGTGCAGCCGATAACGCGCAGCATGTCCATCTGTGCCTGCGTCTCGACCCCTTCGATCACCACTTCCATGCCAAGGCCCTGAATCAGACCGACGACCGCGCTGCAGATCGTCCGCGCCTCTGCGGAGGTCGCGATGTCGCGCACCAGGCTGCGGTCTATCTTCACCCGGTCGACCGGCAATTCGCGCAGCCGGGCGAGGTTGGAATAGCCAGTGCCGAAATCGTCGATGGCGATTCGCACGCCATCCTGTCGCAGTGCGCTGAGCTGCCCCAGCACGCGCTCGTCCATGTCCATCGCCAGCGATTCGGTGATCTCCAACTCCAACATGAGCGGCGGGGTCTGGTGCGTCGCCATGGCATGGCGCAGGCGCAGGAAGAAATCGGCCTGCGCCAGTTCGCGAGTCGAAATATTGATCGCGATTCGCTGATGCACGCCCGATCGCGCCCAGCGCGCAGCGGTCTCGCATACCCGGCTCATGACCCAGTCGCCCAGCGCGACGATCATGCCGCTTTCCTCCGCAACCGGCACGAACGCGCCGGGCATGATGAGCGCGCGTTCGGGATGGACCCAGCGCACCAGCGCCTCGGCCGTGACCGCATGGGCCACGCCGCCGTGGCTCATTTCGATCTGTGGCTGAAATTCCAGCAGAAATTCGTCACGCTCCAGCCCCAGCAGCAGGTCGCGTTCCAGTTCGGCCCGGTCCGCCGCTTCCAGCGCCAGTTCGGCGGTGAACATCTCGGCGCGGCCCCGCCCTTCATGCTTGGCATGATACATGGCGATGTCGGCCGATCGCAGCAGCGCGGACAGGCTGTCGCCATGGTCGGGGTAGCAGGCGATGCCGATCGACGCGCCCAGATCGACATGCTGGCTGCCCAGTTCGAATCGTTCGCCCAGCGCGAACTGGATGGCACGTGCGATGCGCGTGGCTGCCTCGCGGCTGGGCAGGGTGGGGAAGAACATGGTGAACTCGTCGCCCGCCAGGCGGCCGATCACGGCGTCGCCCAGGCCAGCGCTGACCTGGGCCATCACCACTTCGCGCAGGCGGCCCGCCACCCGCGCGAGCAACTGGTCGCCGGCTGCATGGCCCAGCGTGTCGTTGACCGCCTTGAATCCGTCCAGGTCGATGAAGAACAAGGCGGCCGGTCCCGTGCCGCTGCGTTCGACGAGTAGGCGTTCGACCTGCCGACAGAAGCTGGTGCGGTTGGCAAGGCCGGTCACCTGGTCGAACAGCGCCAATGTCTGGACATGGTCCAGATTGGTGCGGACCTGGCTGAACAGGCTTTCCATCGCCACCGACAGGTCGGGCAGTTCCAGTCCGATCTCGGCGGGGACATGGGAATGAAGATCGCCATGGGCAGCGGCCAGCAGCCGCTCCGTCGCAGTATCGATGGCGCTTGCAGTAGCGGCGATGGTGCGCTGGGCCGACGCCCAACTCATCGTGCCGCACAGGATCGCGATGATCAGCGATCGGCCGACATCGACCAGATCGTCACCCGCGCCATGGCCCAATAGCAGCGACAGGATGAAGACGAGCGCGCCGGCCGCACAGGCAAAGGCAGCAGCGCGGCTTTTCACTGTCACGCCCTGCATGTGCCTCCCTGCCTGCTCAAAGCCCCCGATAATCGGTGCTGCTGGATCAGGCGGATATGAAGGACAGTGGTTAAGAAAAGGTCAGTGGCTGCGCAAATTGCGTCATTTTTTGCGGCGCAGGATCAGGTAGATGGCGCCGTCGCCGCCATGGCGGGGATGGGCGATGCGCACGCTGGCGATGCGATCGGCATAGGGGCTGGTCTCCAGCCAGTGACCGATCTCGCCCCGGATCGCGCCGCGCCGGCTCGAATCCCCGTGCCTGCTGGCTTTTGGCGGCTTGCCGGTCACGACCAGCAGCACGCGGACATCACGGGCAATCGCCGCCGCCAGCGCCTGATTAAGCCTGACATGGGCGCCGGCCAGATTATGGCCGTGCAGGTCGATCGACATGTCGGGGGCGATGTTGCCGCTACGGATTCGCTTTTCCCAGCCAGTGTCGAGCACGGCCGCTGGCGTGCGGGCGGGGGTGATCGGCACCGCCTTGGCAGGCTGCGGCGTTAACCTTGTTTCCGGGATCTGCGCCGGAGCGACCACGGGCAAGGGCGGGCGCATCAGCCCCGGCCGCAACGGCCGGACCGAGCGCGTCAATGCGCCCCAGAGCGCCTGCTCTTCAGAAGATAGGGTCCGGCGTCGCATGGCGCGCGATCACGGGCGCGCCAGCCGTGCGGCGGACCCGATCGGCAGCAATATCAGCGCGCTTCCCCGAGCGGACATGCCGCCGGCAATGCCGCGCGCGCGGTCGCCCGCGCCCCAGAAGCTGTCGAACCGGTTGGCGCCCTTGATCGCGCCGCCGGTATCCTGGGCGATCCAGATGCCATTGGGTTCGGCCCGGTCGAGCGACAGCAGGACAGGGGCGCCCAGCGGAATATATTTGGGATCGGCCGCCACCGTTGCCTCGGCCGTCACCGGTACGCCCAGCGCGCCGATCGGTCCTGCGCCGGTCAATTCACGGAAGAAGACGAAGCTCTTATTCTCGTTCATGATCGCCGCGCCCTCGGCGGGGTGGGCGCGCAGATATTGCATGATGTCCTGCATCGATCCGGCCTGGATCAGGCCACGATCCTTCATCAGCTTGCCGATGCCGGTATAGTCGCGCCCATTCTGCCCATCATAGCCGATGCGCATCACGCCGCCGTCGGCCAGGGTTAGCCGACCACTGCCCTGGACCTGCAGGAAGAAGAATTCGACCGGGTCGGCCGCCCAGGCCAGTTCCAGCCCGCGCCCGGAGAGCGATCCATCGACGATCTGCGATCGCTCGTCGAATGGCACGAAATTGCTGCCCTGCACCTTGCCGCGGATGGTGCGACCCTTCAGGCTGTCGCTGAACAGGCCGAGGTTGACGTCGATCAGTTCCGCCGGGCGGCGATAGATCGGCACCTGATAGCCGGGCTGGCGGGTGCGCGACCCGGCGATTTCCGGCTCATAATAGCCGGTGACGAAGGCCTTGCCCTCGCCCACCTGCACCGCCTCGAAATAGCGGGAGAAAAACTCGGCAGCGGTGGCTTCGGGCCAGCTCGACGCCGCGCTGCAGGCGCTGTTCCAGTCTGATCCGCGCGTCAGGCCGCTCTGGTCCGTGCGCTTCATCAGCGTCGGACAGGAAATGCGGAAGGCCTGCAGGGCGGCGCGGGCGCGCTCGCCGGACGGGATCAGGCTGGCAATGTCGGGGCCGGGCGTGACGCCCAGGCCGGCGGCATTGGCTTGATCCGTCGACAGGTCGCCCGGCGATACGTTCGGCAATTTCGGCGGCAGGGTGGGGCGGGGCGTGGCCGGAACCGGCCGGGTCGCGCCTTCGCCGCCATTGCTCGGCCGGCTTGGCGCAGGGCCGCCGGCCGATGGCGGAATGACGCCACCCGCGCAGGCGGACAGCATCAGCGCCGCAAGCAGCGCTCCCCCCGAATGACGCAGGCTCACGCCGCCTCGTCGGTTTCGCTGAGCTTCCAGTTGGGATCCGCGCTGCGGATGTCGCGGGTGAAGGTCCAGATGTCGTTGGTGCCAACCGCGTCGGTCAGCGACCCGGCGATGACATTGCCGTCCTTGTCGCGGGTGACGGCGGCAATGTCCGCCTCGAACCGCAGCGAAACTTCGGCGATGCGGCCATTGACGCTGGCATCGACGATCTGTGCCTTCTCGATCCGCACCAGGCGATTGTCGAGCACATGGCCCTCCGCTTCGCGCGCCGCGATCGCTTCCTCGAAGGAGCCGAGCACTTCGGCATCGCACAGCCAGGCCAGTTCGTCGCGATCACCGCGCCAGAAGGCTTCCAGCACCATCTTGTAGGCGCTCTTGGCGCCCTCGACGAATTGGGGCACGTCGAAGCTGCGATCGGCACTGATCAGCGCACGGACGCCTGCTTCGCCAGTCGGGGTAATGAGGCCTTCGGCCAGACGAACCGAATCGCCCGTCGCTTCCGGCATCGGGCGGGGCTGTAATCCGCCCACCTTGGCGCGTTCCTCCGCCGGACGCAGCGCAGGCTCCTGCTCATGGCCCGTCCGCTTTCCAAGAACGGAATAGAGCCGCAGTGCCAGGAAGCCGGCAATCATGGCGAGGATGACGATCACGTACACGGAGGCAAATACCCTTTGTTCGGGATGATGTTCCATCAACATAGGCATGTTTGCACGATACTTCAAATATCGGCTTGCCCTGTAATGCGCAGCAATTGGTCGACGTTGCTTCCTGTCGGGCGGCATTGCCCTGATCTTTCGCCACTGCTAAGCGCGCGGATCGATATCGCGGGCCGTTCCGGCCCTTCGAGCAACGAACGATCAGCAAGGATTTGAGGACAATGGCCGACGAAGCCGACACCATCCAGACCAACGTGACCGGCAATGGCGCCGACACCGCGCCGCAGATTGCGCTGATCAGCCAATATGTGAAGGATCTGTCGTTCGAAAATCCGAACGCCCCGGCCGTCTATCAGTGGCAGGACCAGCCGCAGATCGACGTCCAGTTCAACATCGGTGCCGACCGCGTCGGTGACGAAGTGCTGGAAATCGCCCTGAAGATCGAAGTGAAGGCCGTCGCGCCGCAGGGCACCGCCTTTGCCGTCGAACTCGTCTATGCCGCGCTGTTCGGCATGCGCAACGTGCCCGAGGACCAGATCCAGCCCTTCATGCTGGCCGAAGCGCCGCGCCTCGTCTTCCCCTTTGCCCGCCGCGTGCTGGCCGACGCGATCCGCGACGGCGGCTTCCCGCCGCTGCTGCTCGATCCGATCGATTTCGGTGCGCTCTACCTGCAGCAGGCTGAACAGATGCAGGCGACCGCAGGCGAACCCGCCGGCCACGCCTGATTGCATCATGCTCCTGATTCCCGTTCGGGCTGAGCCTGTCGAAGCCCGAACGGCATGGAGGGCCGCCGCATGAAATTGGTGAAGGCCCTTGGCTCGGTCGGCGGGCTGACGCTCGCCAGCCGGGTTCTGGCGCTGGTGCGCGATTCGCTCGCGGCTCGTTATGTCGGCGCCGGCTTCGCGTCGGACGCCTTCAACGGCGTCGCCTTCCGCCTGCCCAACATGTTTCGCGCGCTCTTTGCCGAGGGCGCCTTTTCCGCCGCCTTCATTCCGCTGTTCAACAAGAAGGCGGCCGGGCCGGGCGGCATGGCGGACGGCTATCATTTCGCAGAGCGGGCGCTGGCCGTGCTGCTGCCGGTGCTGATCCTGTTCACGATCGTCCTGCTGGCGGCGGCCTGGCCGATCACCTGGGCGCTGTCTGGCGGCTTTTCGCGCCAGAATCCGACGCCGGATCAGTTCGCCTTCGCCGTCACCTTGTCGCGCATCACCATTCCCTATCTGGCGTTGATCAGCCTGGCTTCTTTGCTGGGCGGTATATTGAACTCGCTCGACAAATTCTGGGTCAATGCGGCCGCGCCGATCCTGCTCAACGTCGCGATGATCGCGGGTCTGTGGTTCTTCCACGGCGCCGACGAATATGAGACCGCGCGGGTGCAGGCTATGTCGGTCACGGTTGGCGGCGCGCTGCAGCTGCTCTGGCTGATCTGGGCCTGCAAGCGGGCCGGGGTCTCGATGAAATTGAAGCGTCCGCGCCTCGACGCCGATGTGCGCGAGCTGCTGCGCCTGATCGTGCCGGCCGCTGCCGGCGCCGGCGCGTCGCAGATCAACCTCTTGATCTCCACGGCGCTGTCGGGCTGGCTGCTCGCCTCGGGCTCGATCACCTATATCTATTATGCCGACCGGTTGAATCAGTTGCCGCTCGGCCTGATCGGCATCGGTCTGGGCACCATCCTCCTGCCCACCATTTCGCGCATGTTGTCGAAGGGCGAGGATCAGGCGGCGATGGAAACGCAGAACCGGGGCATCGAACTGGCCCTGTTCCTGACCTTGCCTGCGACCGTCGCCTTCATCACCGTGGCCGAACCGATCGTGCGCGGCCTGTTCCAATATGGCCGCTTCAGCGCGGAGGATGCGATGCGCTGCGGCTGGGCGCTCTCTGCCTTCTCGATCGGCCTGCCCAGCTATGTGCTCGTGAAGGTGCTGACGCCGGGTTACTATGCGCGCGGCGATACGAAGACGCCGGTGCGCTATGCGATGCTGTCGATCGCCATCAATATCGTCGGCAATCTCGCGATGATCCCCACGCTTGGCCATATCGGCCCGCCGCTCGCCACTGCCCTGTCCTCGACCGTCAATGTCGCGATGCTTTATCGCACGCTGGTCGCCCGCGGCCATTTCACGGCAGACCCGCAACTGCGCCGCCGTATCCCACGCCTTGCCGTGGCGGCGGTGGTGATGGGGCTGGCGCTCTGGGCGGGCGAGGATCTGCTCGATCCGATGCTCTCGGGCCCGATGGTCAGCCGCTATATCGGGCTTGCCCTGCTTGTCGGCGCGGGCGTCGCGCTGTACGGGCTGGCTTGCTTCGTCACCGGCGCCTATCGCCTATCCGACCTCAAGGCGCTGATGCGGCGGCGAGGCACCCCATAACCAACAGAATGGATTAGAGTATGCGCGTCCTTTCCGGCATCCAGCCCACCGGCAATCTGCACCTTGGCAACTACCTTGGCGCGATCCGCAACTGGGTGAAGATGCAGGACGAGATGGATGAAGGCAGCCAGTGCTTCTTCTTCCTTGCCGACATGCACTCGATCACCGTGCATGAAGGGCGCGAGCAGCGCATCCGCAACGTACGCGACATGGCCGCCGCCCTGGTCGCATCGGGCATCGATCCCGATCGCTCGGTCCTCTTCAACCAGGCGCGCGTGCCGGCCCATGCCGAACTCGCCTGGCTCCTGAATGGCACCGCGCGCATCGGCTGGCTCAACCGCATGACCCAGTTCAAGGACAAGGCAGGCAAGGACCGCGAGGGCGCGTCGGTCGGCCTGTTCGTCTATCCGGTGCTGCAGGCGGCCGACATCCTGCTCTATCAGGCGACCCATGTCCCCGTGGGCGAGGACCAGAAGCAGCATCTCGAGCTGTCGCGCGACATCGCCACCAAGTTCAACACCGATTTCGGCGTCGATGTCTTCACCCTGCCGGCCCCGATCATCCCCAAGGAATCTGCTCGCATCATGTCGCTGCGCGACGGCACGGCGAAAATGTCCAAGTCCGACCCCTCGGACCTGAGCCGCATCAACCTCACCGACGAGGATGATGCGATCATGACCAAGGTGAAGAAGGCCAAAACCGATCCCGAACCGCTGCCCGAAACGGCGGAAGGCCTGGCCGGTCGTCCGGAAGCGACCAACCTGATCGGCATCTACGCCACCCTGTCGAACAGCACGCCTGACGCCGTCTGCGCGCAGTTCGCCGGCAAGGGCTTCGGCGCGTTCAAGCCGGCGCTGGGCGAGTTGCTGGTCGAAACGCTGCGGCCGATGCGCGAGCGTTTCGTGGAACTGCGCACCGACGATGCCGCGCTCGATGCGATCCTCGACAAGGGCGCGGCCAAGGCGGCGGCGGCAGCCGAACCGACCCTGCGCGCGGCCTATGACGCCATGGGCCTGATGCGCTGAGTGATGCCCTGATGCCACAGGGGGCGGGGAAAGAATCCATTCCCTGTGGCAGGCATACGGAATGGGCGCTGCCGCTCCGTCCCTTCATTGACCGGACATGGCTTGCGTCCAATCGACGGGTTGGTGCGTTCAAACGATGTTCAGTTGCGTTTTGCTAGAGCAGGGCGCAAGAAGACTAACAGGCATCCGCCTGATTCAGGACGCGAAAAAATGAAAGCTTTCAGCAAGATCGGCCTTTTCGCAGCGCCCGCGCTGGCGTTGGTGGCCCTGTCCGGCTGCGCCACGTCGTTCAAGGCGGACGTCGCCCGTTTCCAGCAGCTCCCCGCACCCGCAGGGCAGAGCTACACGATCGTCGCCGACGATCCCAAGCTCGCCGGTGGGCTCGAATTTTCCCATTATGCCCAGATGGTCGGGCAACGCCTGACCCAGACCGGCTATGTCGCCGCTGGCGATCCGGCCAAGGCCGACCTCATCGTGCGTGTCGCCTATGATGTCGACAATGGCCGTGAGCGTGTGCGCTCGACCGGTGGTTTCGGCCCTAGCCCCTATTTCGGCGGCGGCTGGGGCTATGGCCGCTGGGGCCGCCCTTGGGGCTATGGCTTTTATGATCCCTGGCTGTTCGGCGGTGCCGGCATGTATAACGATGTGTCGAGCTACACCGTCTACACCAGCGACCTCAGCATGAAGATCGATCGTGCGGCCGATAATCTGCGCCTGTTCGAGGGCAAGGCCAGTGCTCAGTCGCTGTCCAACAAGCTGACCTATCTGGTGCCGAACCTGATCGACGCGATGTTCACCAATTTCCCCGGCCAGAATGGCGAGGATGTGAAGATCACCCTGCCGCCCGAAAAGAAGGGCTGAGCAGTCAAGATACGGTCGGCTCCCAGCCAGACCAAAATTGCCCGGCGATCCCTGCGATCGCCGGGCTTTCTTTTTGCCTGCAACATCTTAGGCTGGCAGGAAGGGGAGCGATGCCGTCAAGATGCGGGGGACGGGCATGTCGTTGACGATACGGATATTGATCGCGCTGGTCGCGGGGCTGGTGGCGGGTATCGCCTTGTCCGAATATGGCGGCGAGCTCGACGCGGCGGTGGTTGATATCGCGCAGCCGGTCGGCAAGGCCTGGCTGAACGGGCTTCAGATGCCGCTCATCCCGCTGATCTTCGCCCTGTTGGTCACGGGCGTGGCCTCTGCCGCGACCACCGCGCGGACCAGCGGCACGGCGGCACGCACCCTCCTTCTCTTCGCCCTGCTGCTGCTTGGCTCGGCCAGCGTCGCCGCATTGCTTGGCCCTCTGCTGCTCCAGCTCTGGCCGGTCCCGGCCGGCGCCGTTGGCGCGCTCGCTGGTGCCGGCCCGGCGACGGACGTGCCCGGCATACGCCCCTCGGCCGAATGGCTGCTCGGTTTCATCCCGGCCAACCCGATCCATAGTGCGGCGGAAGGGCAGGTGGTCGCCGTCGTCCTGTTCGCCCTGGTTTTCGGTTTTGCCGTGACCCGTGTAGCAGAGGATCGGCGTATCGCCCTGACCGGCTTTCTCGCCGCGCTGGTGGACACATTGCTGGTCATGGTCGGCTGGGTGCTCTGGCTCGCGCCGGTCGGCGTCTTTGCGCTGGCGCTGGTCGCGGGCAGCCGCGCCGGTCTCGCGACTGCCGGTGCGCTGCTCCACTATATCGGCTTCATCGTCCTCATTTGTCTGGCTGTGACGGCGCTGGTCTATCCGTTGGTGATCCTGCTTGGCCGGATTGCGCCCGGCCGCTTCGCCCGTGCGGCCTTGCCGGCCCAACTCATCGCCTTTTCGACGCAAAGCTCGATCGCCTCGTTGCCGGCGATGATTGCGGCCAGCGACGGGCCGCTCGAAATACGCGAAAGCACCCGGTCGATCGTCCTGCCGCTCGCCATCTCGCTGTTCCGTATCACCAGCCCGCCGGCCAATCTCGGCGTTGCCCTCTATGTGGCGGCGATGAACGGGGTAGCGCTCGGCCCGGTGCAGATCATGCTGGGCGTTGTGGTCGCCGCGATCGTCAGTCTGGCGGCCGTCGGCCTGCCGAGCCAGATCACCTTCTTCACCACCACCGGCCCGATCTGCCTCGCCATGGGCGTCCCGGTCGAGGCGCTGCCGCTGCTGCTGGCTGTCGAAACCGTGCCGGACATTTTCCGCACCGTCGGCAATGTCACCGCCGACATGGGCGTCACCCATATCATAGATCGCTTGGGAAGCGGAACGGGCATCAGGGATTGATGGCTGCTAACGACCAGAATCTGACGTACCTAGTTCCTCCCCAAGCTTGCTTGGGGAGGTGGCAGCGCGAAGCGCTGACGGAGGGGAAATGGCGCAAGCGCAACGCTATTGCCCCTCCACCGCCTTCGGCGGTCCCCCTCCCCAAGCAAGCTTGGGGAGGATTTTCGGACAGTCTGCTTTCCACCCCATCATGACATCGGACAGATTGTCCTACTGCGGGCTTTTATGATCTATCCTGTCGGATGCAGAGGCCAACGCTTCCTGATCCGGCATCGGCCGATGCGCCGCTGGCGCGTGGCTGTCGCTTCACTGTCGTTTCATCGTAGCGTCAATGGTGCGTCAGCATGACCCTGGTGTCGCGTCCGTGGCGCTCAACTGTCGCGTCACAGACGCGTTGGCGTGGCGTTTCAGGCGCAAATGGCCCAAAACAGCCTCACGACACTGTGAACTTCGGACTGTCGCGTCGTAAACCGGTTTCAGCCGCGCAACGCCCGCTCCGTGATCAGCCGGTAAATGCGGGTCAGGTCGTGCAGGTCGGCGATCGCGACGGCCTCGTCCAGCTTGTGCATCGTCGCATTGTTGAGGCCGAATTCGGCGACCGGGCAGAGGCGCGAGAGGAAGCGCGCGTCCGACGTGCCGCCGGTGGTCGACAATTCGGTGTCGAGGCCCGTCACGTCGCGGATCGCATCGCTGATCAGGGTGGACAGCGTGCCCGGCTGCGTCAGGAAGGGCTCGCCGCTGATCTTGGCCTCCACGCTGCCGCCCTCGCTCGCCGCGATCGCGCTGATCCGATCGATCAGCGACGCGCCGCTATGCTGGTCGTTGAAGCGGATCGAGATGCGCGCGGTTGCCGCCGCCGGGATGACATTATGCGCCGGGTTGCCGACTTCCAGGTCGGTGATCTCGATATTGCTGGGCTGGAACCAGTCGGTGCCCTCGTCCAGCACCTCCGCGTCGATCTTGGCCAGGATGCGGACCAGCGCCGGGATCGGATTGTCGGCCAGGTGGGGATAGGCGACATGGCCCTGCGTGCCCGCCACCTTGATCCACATGTTGACCGAGCCGCGCCGGCCGATCTTCACCACGTCGCCCAGCCGGGCCGAGGAGGTCGGTTCGCCGACGAGGCACATGTCGGGGTGCAGCCCATGGGCGACCATCCGGTCCATCAGCGCCAGCGTGCCATAGGTGGCCGGGCCTTCCTCGTCGCCGGTGATGATCAGGCTGATCGTGCCGGGCAGGCTGTCGGGCAATTCGTGCAGCGCCGCGACGAAGGCGGCGATCGCGCCCTTCATGTCGACTGCGCCGCGGCCATAGAGCAGGTCGCCGCGCACCACCGGGGTGAAAGGATCGCTGGCCCAGCCATGGCCGGGCGGGACGACGTCGAGATGGCCGGCAAAGGCGAAATGCGGGCCGGCGCCTGTGGTGCGCCAGGCGAGCAGATTTTCGACCGGGCCGTCGGGCGCGACGCCGCTGACGAAACGGTCTACGGTGAAACCCAGCGGAACCAGCATCGCTTCCAGCTCGGCGAAGACATCGCCGACGGCCGGGGTGACGGAGGGGCAGGCGAGCAGGCGCTCGGTCAGGGCCAGGGCGTCATGATTGGTGCTGGTCTTGGTCATGGGGCAGCGTTAGCGAAAGCCGTCTTTCTTGGCCAGCGCAGAGGAGAGGGGCCATGCCGAAGATCGATCTCGTCGCCATTCCCCAGAGCAATGCCACCGGTTATCCGGGCGACCATGCACAGGCGGTCGCCGGTCGCTACTATCGCCGGCTGGCCCCGGCGACGGGTCTTGGCGATTTCGGCGTCAGCCATGTCGTGCTGAAACCCGGCGCGGCCTCCTCGCAACGCCACTGGCATGAGGGCGAGGACGAATTTGTCGTCATGCTGTCGGGCGAGGCGGTGCTGGTCGAGGAGGCGCGGCGCACGCCGATGGTCGCGGGCGACATGGCGGCCTTCCCCAAGGGCGTGGCGGATGGCCATCATCTGCGCAACGAAAGTGACGCGGACTGCGTCTTTCTTGCCTTTGGCCGTCCGTCTGTCAGTGATTGCCATTATCCCGATATCGATCTGCACCTGTCAGGTGGGGTCTATCGCCACAAGGATGGGAGCGTTTTTGCATGATGGATCGTCGTGGGTTGTTGGCCGGAATAAGTGGTGCTGTGGTCGCGGCGGGCATTCCTTCGGTTTCTACAGCGGCACCGGGCGGGCTGATCCGGCCGCCGCGCCTGCGTGAAGGGGATGTGGTCGGTCTGGTGGAGCCGGCGGGCTTTACCGATGACGCCTTCGACCTGGACCTGGTCAAGGAGACGATCCGGGCGATGGGGCTGAAGCCCAAGGCCGCGCCGCATCTGGTCGAGCGCTATGGCTATCTGGCGGGCAAGGATGCCGACCGCGCCGCCGACATCAACGCCATGTATGCCGACCCGGAGGTGAAGGCGGTGTTTGCGGTGCGCGGCGGCTGGGGCTGCGCGCGCATGCTGCCCTATCTCGACTTCAAGACGATCCGCGCCAATCCCAAGCTGTTGACCGGCTTTTCCGATATCACGGCGCTGCACCTGGCCTTCGCGGCCCGCGCCGGCTTCACCACCATCCACGGCCCCAATGCCGCCAGCGGCTGGGGAAAGCTCAGCTGGGACAGCTTCCGCGCGGTGGCGTTTGACGGGGCGACGCCGACCTATGTCAATCCGGTGGGGACGGAGGATAGGCTGGTGCCGCGCAGCGGCCGCATCCGCACCTTTGGCAGCGGCAAGGCGAGCGGGCGGTTGCTGGGTGGCAATCTCACCGTGCTGACGGCGTTGATGGGCACACCCTGGTTGCCCGATTTCACCGGCGCGATCCTGTTCGTGGAGGAAACCAACGAGGCGGAATATCGCATTGACCGGATGCTGACCCAATTGTCGCTGGCGGGCATATTGCCAAAGCTCGCCGGCTTCATTTTCGGCCAATGCACCAGCTGCACGGCCACCGGCGTGTCCTATGGCGGCTTCACCCTGTCGGAAGTGCTGCAGCAGCATCTGGCGCCGCTCGGCATCCCCGCTTTCCAGGGCGCGCTGTTCGGCCATATCGCCAACCAGTTCAGCCTGCCGGTCGGCGCCCGCGCCGAAATCGACGCGGACGCGGGTACGATCCGGTTGTTGGAGCCGGCTGTCAGTTAGAGCCTGATCGTTTGAGCTGGAAGCGCTCCGCGCTTCCAGCGATGGCGTGAATCAGGCTCTATTCCTTTGTTGCGGGCTTGGTGCCGTCCAGCGAGGCGACGGTGCCATTGCCGATCGGCTCGCCTTTCATCCCCTCTGCAACCTTCTCGGCCGCCGCCATGACGCGCAGCACATTCTCGCCGGCCAGCTTGGCGATGTCGGCATCGCTCCAGCCGCGGCGCATCAGTTCGGCCAGCAGCGCGGGATAGGTGGCGACGCTGCCCAGCCCCTGGGGCAGCGATCCCACGCCGTCGAAATCGCTGCCGATGCCGACATGGTCGACGCCCGCAACCTTGGCGATATGGTCGATATGGTCGGCGACCATCGACAGGGTGACGACCGGTTCGGGATTGGCCTTTTCCCATTCCGCCAGCGCCTTCTTCGCGCCCTCGGGATCACCGATATAAAGGCCGCCAAAGGGCGGGGCGTTATAGCGGGCCATTTCCGCGCTGCGCGCCGCGCTCCAGACCCGGCGGGCCTCCGACACATATTGCGGCGCGAAATTGACCATGACCACGCCGCCATTGGCCGCGACCTGCTGCAGGATCGCGTCGGACACGTTGCGCGGTGTGTTGCACAGGGCGCGCGCGCTGGAATGGGAGAAGATGACTGGTGCCTTGCTGATCTTCAGTGCGTCCAGCATCACGCCTTCGCTGACATGGGCGAGGTCGACCAGCATGCCCAGGCGGTTGAGTTCATGCACCACCGCCTCGCCGAACGGGGTGAGGCCGTCATGCTGCGGATTGTCGGTGGCGCTGTCGGCCCAGGCGATGGTCCGGCTGTGGGTCAGCGTCAGATAGCCGGCGCCAAGGTCATGATAGGCGCGCAGCACGGCCAGGCTGCCGTCGATCTGGCCGCCGCCTTCGACCCCGATCATCGACGCGATCCGTCCGGCCTTGTGCGCGGCACGGACCTCGGCAGCGGTGGTGGCGAGGGTGAAGTCCTGCGGGTAGCGGCGGGCGAGGCTGTGGACCAGTTCGATCTGCTCGACCGTGTCCTTCACCTGCTGCAGTTCGGGCAGATCGGCCGACACCCAGACGGACCAGAATTGCCCGCCCATCTGCCCGGCACGCAGGCGGGTGATGTCGGTATGATATTGGCTGGGATCGAGCCGGTCGAGCGGCATGGTCCAGCGGGCGTCCCCGGCCTTGCCGGCCATCGCTTCGGGCCAGTCATTATGGCCGTCGATCAGCGGCGTGGCCTTCAGCACCTTGGCGATTCGCGCGGCATAGGGATCGGATGCGGGCGCGGCCGAGGCGGCGAAGGGGAGAGCGACGGTGGCGAGGAGCAGCGACAGGGCTGCGAGGCGGAGGGATGTCATGGCGCGGGAGACTAGGGGGGCGACGGATCAAGTCAATCGCGGCTGGCGGGCGGGTGCGACATTGGCTAGACCCTTGAATCGATGACGATCGATCCGCTGTTGCTGCTGCAGGCCTATGCCATCGGCGTGTTCCCGATGTCCGATGACCGGCAGGCCGACGATGTCTATTGGGTCGAGCCCAAAAGGCGGGCGATCCTGCCGCTCGATGGCCTTCACCTGTCACGTTCGCTGTCAAAGACGATCCGGCAGGACAGGTTTCGCGTCACCGCCAACCGCGCCTTTGCCGGCATCGTCGCCCTATGTGCGGAAGCCGCGCCCGATCGTCCATCGACCTGGATCAATGGCCCGATCGAGCGCGCCTATCGCCATCTCCACGAACTGGGTTTTGCCCATTCGATCGAATGCTGGGACGGGGATGAACTGGTCGGCGGCCTCTATGGCGTGGCGCTGGGTGGTGCCTTTTTCGGCGAGTCCATGGTGTCGCGCCGCACCGATGCGTCAAAGGTGGCGCTGGCCTGGCTGGTGGCGCGGATGCGCTTTGGCGGCTTCAGCCTGCTCGATTGCCAGTTCATGACCGATCATCTGCGCAGCATGGGCGCGCAGGAAATCAGCCAGCGCGACTATCTTCAGTTGTTGGGCGTTGCCGTCGGCGACGTGCCGCTGGGAGCGGGCGACGCGGTGCTGTCGGCCGGTTCGGGCGCAGCGGCCGAACTGGCGTTTGCGCCGCTGGCCGGCGATGCGGCAGCGGGCACCTTGCCCTTGTCGCCCAGCTTGACCGTGGCAGGACCGCTTTCGGGCCAATCCATCGTGCAGCTCTTGACCCAGACGTCATAGACCGGGTGCTGGACGACATTGCGGTCGGGCCGTTCGCGGAACAGCCAGCCGGAGAAATTGCGACGCCACTTGCCGTCGGAACTGCTGCGCACGTCCAGCTGCACGAAGGCGCCCGTTTCCTGCACATTTTCCCACGGAGCCGTGGTCTCGCATGCCTGCAGGCGGACGATGGCGTCGCCGACACGCAGCGCCTCGCCGGGCTTCATCGTCAGGTCGCGGGTCAGGCCGTTGCGCTTGTTGAGCAGGCCTATGACGGCGGTGCGCTCGGCCATCGGCGTACCGGACAGGCTGGCCTCGTCCGCGTTGCGGATAGGCTGGCCCTCGATCTTCACCGGGCCGCTCTGATTCGCCTCTGGCGCATCATTGCGACCGCAGGCCGCCAGCAACGCGCAGCCCAGAAGCGGCGCGCCAAGCAGGATCGGCGGGAATCCCCCCGCCGGACGCCGAATCATGCCGCGTCGGGGCTCCATGCCTCGTAATCGCCGGTCGCCTTCTGGCGCTTGCCGCCCTTTTCGAGCGCGCCCGAGGGACGATAGGCGTTGGCGGTGCCGGTCGCGTTGGGGGTGAATTCCTTTTCCCAGATGCGCGGCGGCGGCAGGAAGCTTTCAGGCGTGCCCTCGATCGAGTGATGCAGCCAGCCATGCCATTCGGCCGGCACGCGGCTCGAATCATTGGCGCCGTTATACATCACCCAGCGGCGCGTCAGGCCGTTCGGATCGACGCCGCCTTCATAATAGACATTGCCCTGATGGTCCTCGCCCACTTTCGTGCCCTTGCGAGCCGTGAAGAGCCAGGTGCCGAAGGTGGCGCCATTCCACCAGGTGAAGATGTTTGCCAGGATACCCATGGCCGATGCGCTTAGCCGCTGGGATTGACGTGGGCAAGGACGATATGGCCCTAACGGGCGGTTGTCGGACAGAAATCGAGGTCGATCGCGCTCTTGCCGTCGGTTGTTGCGCATTTGCCCCAGGATAGGCGGTCGCCTTCCTTGATCCCCAGTTCCGCGGCGCGGCCGCCGCGCAGTTCCAGCACCGCTATCACCGGCACGCCGGCGGACACAGGCTCGCGCGAATAGGGTGCGACATTGGCGCCGATGAAGGCGATCGTGCCGTCCGTATGGATGAACAGCATGTCGAGCGGGATGATCGTGTTCTTCATCCAGAAGCTGGCGGTGCGCGGCGGCTCCATCGGGAACAGCATGCCCTTGTCGGCATCCAGCGCCTTGCGGAACATCAGCCCCTGTTCCTGCTCCGCCTCGGTCCGGGCGACTTCCACGTTGAAGCGATGTACCCCCTTCGCCGTGTGGATGACGAGGGGAAGCAGCGCGCCCTGCGGTGCGGCGGCCTGAACATTGCCGCTGTCATTTGCGGCATCGGCGCCGGCATCGGGCTTGGCAGAGCAGGCCAGGAGCAGTGCGGGCAGGGCGGCGGCGAGAAGCAGTCGGGTAAAGATCATGCGATCCTGCCTAGCGGGTTTCGGGGAGGTGCGGGAGAGGGTTAACCCTCAATCCTCCGCTTCGGGGAAGTCGCCGGGTGCTGCGTCGACCCAGCGCCGGGCCAGGGCATAGTCGTGGCCGGCGCGCAGGAAGGCGGCGATCGCCTTCTCCCGCCGCTTGGGATCGGGCGCCTGCATCGCATAGGGGCCGATCCGCTTGCGTCGCGCGAATCGGTCAGCTGCCGCCCAGCGATCGGCCTGTGCCTGGGCATCGGCGGCGCCGCGATCGGCCTCCTCTATGCCGGCGGCGCGCAGCGTTTCGGTGACGCGGCGGGCGCCGTAGCCGCGTCGGCCGAGCGCCGCGCTCTTCATCAGGGCAAAGCCGCTGTCGTCGACATAGCCAAGTTCTGCAAAGCGGGCGACCAGCGCTTCGGGATCGGCCGGCGCTTCCCCGCCCCATCCGCGCTCGCGCAATTTGCGTGCAAGATAGGCGAGCAGCTTGCCGCGGCTGGTCGCGAACCGGCCGACATAGCGCAGCGCCAATTCGCGCAAGGCGTCTTCGTCCAGGGGTGGGGGCGGGCGTTTGCTGGTCATGACCGGTCGTGCATTGTGCGCCATCATGCGCTAAGCGCCATCTTTATGCCACAGTCGGGCCGGAATTTTACCGCGCCTTATGGTCTAGAAGCACAGGCTGGATTGAAACTATCCGGTGCAAGTCGACGTCAAAACTGATAGCGGCCGCCGGAATATGACAGATATGACATTGGGTGACACCAATATGACGGGTTCGCAGATTATGATGGCACCTACGCCGACCAACGATGTTCTTCCGCGCCGCTTCTCCGATTTCGAGACGTTGGGCGAAGCGTTGGATTATGCGGCGCAGGGCAAGCGCGGTCTCAATTTCCATGATGCGCGCGGCAATCTGGCGCGGCCCTATCCGTTCAGCGAACTGCGCGAGGACGCGATCGCCTGTGCCCATCGCCTGATCGCCCATGGCGTGAAACCCGAGGACCGCGTCGCCCTCGTCGCCGAAACCGGCGCCGACTTTGCCATGCTGTTCTTCGGCATCGTCTATGCCGGCGCCTGGCCGGTGCCGCTGCCGCTGCCGACCAGCTTTGGCGGCAAGGAAAGCTATATCGACCAGCTCAATGTCCAGTTGTCGAGCTGTGACCCGATGCTGTTCCTCTTCCCCAAGGAACTGGAGGACATGGCGGGCGAATCCGGTCGGCAGAAGTCGGTCGAGAGCATCGCCTTCGAGGATTTCATCGCCCGCGACGCGGTCCCCTGCGACCTGCCGCAGGCCAAGGGCGAGGAAATCGCCTATCTGCAATATTCGAGCGGTTCGACCCGCTTCCCCCATGGTGTCGCCGTGACGCACCATGCGCTGCTGTCCAACCTGTCGGCGCATAGCCATGGCATGGAAGTGCAGGAAAGCGATCGCTGCATCAGCTGGCTGCCCTGGTATCATGACATGGGCCTGGTTGGCTGCTTCCTGTCGGTCGTCGCCAATCAGGTGTCGACGGACTATATGAAGACAGAGGATTTCGCCCGCCGCCCGCTGGCCTGGCTGGACCTGATCAGCCGCAATGAAGGCACCTCGATCAGTTACTCGCCGACCTTCGGCTACGACATCTGCGCGCGTCGCATGTCGAGCCAGACCAAGGCGGCCGACCGTTTCGACCTGTCGCGCTGGCGACTGGCCGGCAACGGTGCCGACATGATTCGCCCCGACGTGATGCAGAGCTTCGTCGATGCGTTTGGCGATGCCGGCTTCAGCCCCAAGGCGTTCCTGCCGAGCTATGGCCTGGCCGAAGCGACCCTGGCGGTCACTATCATGCCGCCGGGCGAAGGCATCATCGTCGAACTGGTGGAGGAAACCGACCTGTCGGGCGGTGCCGCACCGGAAGGCCGTCCGCAGCGTTTCCGCTCGATCGTCAATTGCGGCAAGCCCGCCAAGGACATGATCGTCGAGATCCGCGACGAGGATGGCGGCCTGATGAACGAGCGCCAGATCGGCAAGGTCTGGACCACCGGCCCCTCGCTGATGGTCGGCTATTTCCGGGATCCCGAAGCGACCGAGGCCTGCATGGCGGATGGCTGGCTGGACACGGGCGACATGGGCTATCTGTCCGATGGCTATCTCTACATTGTCGGTCGCGCCAAGGACATGATCATCATCAACGGCAAAAATCACTGGCCCCAGGATATCGAATGGGCCGTGGAGCAGCTGCCGGGCTTCAAGCAGGGCGATATTGCCGCCTTCGCGATCACCACGCCGGGCGGCGAGGAAGCGCCGGCGGTGCTGGTCCATTGCCGCACCTCCGACAATGAGGAGCGTTCGCGTCTGCGCGACCAGATTCGCGAGCGGGTTCGCGCCATCACCGGCATGAACTGCGTCGTCGAACTGGTGCCGCCGCGCACCCTGCCGCGCACCAGCTCCGGCAAGCTCAGCCGGTCCAAGGCACGCAACCTCTATCTGACCGGCGAGATCCGTCCTTACGATATCGCTGCCTGATCGGGCGACGCATACCGATTGATAACCATTGCCTGCTAGGCCGGGCATGTGGGTATCGAGCAAGGGCAATCCGAAACCGACCGACAGGGACGGGGCTCGCTAAGGGCGATGATGGGGCTCGCACGCCTCGTCGATGAAGCCGATATGCGCGTCCTGACTGCCCAGTTGCAGTCGGCAGATAGCGTCGCGCTGCTGCGTCTGGCGATGAACGTGTTCGGCCTGCTGTTCCTCTGGCGCGTGTTTGGCAGCCATGTTTCGGCGACCGTCATGATCGGCTGGAGCGTCGCGCTGATCGGTGCCGTTGCTATCAGTGCCCTGTTGATCCATCGCCGGAAGATCGGTGCCGGCGGCGTGCCGCAGGCGCGCGACCTGCGCCGCCATGCCCTGACCGGCCTGCTGCACGGCCTGGTCTGGGCGGCCTGCATGACGCTTTTTTCGAGGGGAGAGGGGGCTGAGCATCTCGTGGCGCTCTGGACCCTCATCAGCTGCATCATGGTGTGCGGCGCAATCAGCTATGCGGCGACGCCGCTGGCCGCGATCGCTTTCCTGGTGCCCTGCATCGTCGGCCTGTCGGCGATGTTCGACGGCGAAACCCTGTTACCGCTGCGGGCGCTCGCCACCAGCTATGCACTGTCGCTGCTGGTCGGTTGCCTCATCTATGCCCGCACCTTCGCGCGCCAGCACAGCACCACGGTCCAGCTGGCCGAGCAGACCGAAGTCGTCAGCCTGTTGCTGCGCGAATATGAGCAGGGCGCATCCGACTGGCTGTGGCAGACCGATGCGCTGCGCCGGATCAGCGGCGTATCCCAGCGTTTCGCCGAAAGCGTCGGCATGACGCCGCAGGCGCTGGAAGGGGCGCCGCTGGTCCAGGTTCTGGCCGGCGCCGGATGGGAAAGCGGCCGCTTCGCCTCCAGCCTGCATAGCCTGGCGGATCATCTCAAGCGGCGGGAAAGCTTCAGCAATCTGGCGTTGCCCGTCGATGTGCAGGGGCGCACGCGCTGGCTCGAACTGTCGGCCTCGCCCCGCTATGATGACAATGGCAATTTCCAGGGCTTTCGCGGTGTCGGGTCGGACATCACCATCCAGCGGGAATCGGCCGACAAGATCGCCCAGTTGGCGCGGTTCGACACGCTTACCGGCCTGCCCAACCGCGCCCATCTGCGCGATGCGCTGGATCAGGCGATGGCAGACACCGGCAATCGCCGGCCCGGCTGCGCGTTCCTGATGCTCGATCTCGACCGGTTCAAGGCGATCAATGACAGCCTGGGCCATCAGGTCGGCGACCAGCTGCTCAGCCAGGTGGCGCAGCGTCTGCGCCATGTCTGTGGCGGTGCCGGATTTTGCGGTCGCATCGGTGGCGACGAATTTGGCGTGGTGATTGCGCGGATCGACGACGACCGGGCGGTGGCGCGCCTGTCGATCGCGATCATCGACGCCCTGTCGGCCCCCTATCAGATCGATCAGCATGTGCTGCATGTCGGGGCGTCGGTCGGCTCGGCCGTCTCGCCTATCGATGGGCATCAGTCCGAATCGATCATCCGCAGCGCTGATCTGGCGCTTTATCGCGCCAAGGACGAAGGCGGCGGTGTCCATTGCCCCTATGAGCCGCAGTTGCATGCCAAGGCGGAGGAACGGCAGCGGCTGGAGCAGGCGCTGCGCGAGGCGCTGGAGAAGGATCAGCTCCATCTTCTCTATCAGCCGGTCGTGGATGCGACGTCCGGCGTGATCACCGGGTTCGAGGCGCTGGCGCGCTGGACCCATCCCGAACTGGGGCCGATCCCGCCGTCGAAATTCGTGCCGGTGGCCGAGGAGGCACGGCTGATCGGACCGATCGGCGAATGGGTGCTGCGCACCGCCTGCCGCGAAGCGATGCGATGGCCCGCGCATATAAGGGTTGCCGTCAACGTATCGGCGGAACAGTTGCACCAGTCCAACTTCATCTCCGCAGTGATCAATGCGCTGGCGCAGAGCGGGCTCGATGCGCGGCGACTGGAGCTGGAGGTCACCGAAAGCGTGTTCATGCATGAGGATGACGGCGCGCTGCGCGTGCTGGATCAGTTGCAGGCGATGGGCATACAATTGTCGCTCGACGATTTCGGCACCGGCTATTCCTCGCTTGGCTATCTCAGCCGCACCCGTTTCAACACGATCAAGATCGATCGCAGCTTCGTCGTCGGCGCGGCGCATAACACGCCGGAGAATCTGGCGATCATCCGGGCGGTGGTGACGCTGGCGGAAAGCCTGGGCATGTCGACCACGGCGGAAGGGGTGGAAACCGCGACCGAGCTGGACATGGTGCGCCGGCTGGGCTGCAAGAAGGTGCAGGGCTATTATTATGGCCGGCCGATGCTGCCGCAGGATGCGGCGCGCCTGTTCCCCGATCCGCCGGCGCAGGCCTGCGCCGTTGGCTGAGGCAGGGCCTCAGCCCTGCTGAACCTGCCGCTCGACCATCGTCCATAGCGCGCCGAAGGCCTGAGCCGGGGGCGAGGCGGGGGCGAAGGCGCCCAGTGGCTTGCGACGGACCGTCATTTGCTCGATCGTGCTGGCCATCGGGATCGCGCCCCAGCCAGGCTGTTCGTCCAGTGCCTTGCGATGCAGGCTGCGGCGGCGGTCGACCATCGAATAGACCGGCAGGATCGGCGCATGATTGCCGCCGCGCTGGACCAGATAGCGTGCCACCTCGCCCATCGCGCGCTGCGACAGGGGGGAGGGGATGACCGGGATGACGATCAGGTCGGCGGCGCGCAGCACCTGCTCGCTGGTTTCGGTGAGGCCCGGCGGGCAATCGAGGATGATGCGGTCATAATCCTTGCCCAGGCTGTCGATCAGCTTGGCCAGCCGCTTCTTCTTGTCCATCTCGCGGAACAGATGGTCGAGGCTGCGCAGCGAGGTGTCGGCGGCGATCAGGTCCAGGCCCGGCACGGTGGTGGGCTGGATCAGCTTGCGGACCTCGACATCCTTGCTGAAGATGGCCTGGGCCGCATCGCGGCTTTCAAGATCGGTGGAGAGGAGCCAGCTCGACGCCGCCTGCGGGTCGAGATCCCAGAGCAGGGTGCGCCGCTTCGATATGCTCGCCGACGCCCAGGCGAGGTTGACCGAAAAGGTGGTTTTGCCAACGCCCCCCTTGAGGCTGTAGACGGCGATGGTCGCCAATGCCGGTTCCTTTGCCATGGGAGAGGAAGCTACGGCTTCCCCCCGTCAAAGCAAGGGCTCAAATCAGCCGCTTGTTACATGGGCGTGACAAGCGGCTGATATTCAAAGGATTTCCAGAACCTTGTCCTGGGGGCGGCAGAAGCGCACGCCCTTTTCGGTTTCGACGAAGGGGCGGTTCACATAGGCCGGATTGGCCGCCATCTCGTCCAGGATCGCATCCGCCGTCATGTCCGACAGGCCGCGTTCCTCGGCATCGGTGCCCATCTTGCGGACCGCTTCGGCCGGGGTCATCCCGGCGTCGGCGAACAGCTGGGCCAGCTTGTCGCGGGTGAAGGGGGTCTTGAGATATTCGACCACCTCCACCTCGACGCCTGGCGTTTCCTCAAGGATCGCCAGTGTCTTGCGCGACGTGCCGCATTTGGGATTGTGCCAGATGGTGGCCTTCACTGGCCATCCTCACGGGCAAGCCACTCTTCGAGCCACTTGATCGTATAGTCGCCGTTGAGGAATTCGGGATCCTTCAGCAGCGCCTGGTGCAGCGGGATGGTGGTCTTCATCCCTTCGATCACATATTCCTCCAGCGCGCGGCGCAGACGCATGATCGCGCCTTCGCGGGTGCGGCCATAGACGATCAGCTTGCCGATCATGGAGTCGTAGTAAGGCGGCACCTTATAGCCCTGATACAGGCCGCTATCGACGCGGACGTGCATGCCGCCCGGAACATGATAGCTGGTGACGGTGCCCGGCGAGGGCGCGAAGGTCTTGGGATCTTCCGCGTTGATGCGGCATTCGATCGCATGGCCGGTGAAGCGGATATCTTCCTGGTTCACCGACAGCGGCTTGCCTTCGGCAACGCGGATCTGTTCGCGCACCAGGTCGAGGCCGGTGATCATCTCGGTCACGGGATGTTCCACCTGCAGGCGGGTATTCATCTCGATGAAGTAGAATTCACCATTTTCCCACAGGAACTCGATGGTGCCCGCGCCGCGATAGCCCATGTCGGCCATCGCCTTGGCACAGATGCCGCCGATCCGTTCGCGCTCGGCCTGGCTCAGGACGGGCGAGGGCGCTTCTTCCAGCACCTTCTGGTGACGGCGCTGCAGCGAGCAGTCGCGTTCGCCAAGATGGATGGCGTTGCCATTGCCGTCACCGAACACCTGGATTTCGATGTGGCGCGGATTGCCGAGATATTTCTCGATATAGACGGTGGCGTCGCCGAACGCGGCCTTCGCTTCCGAACCGGCCTGCTGCATCAGCGTTTCGAGCTGGTCGGGCGAGGTGCAGACCTTCATGCCGCGACCGCCGCCGCCGGACGCGGCCTTGATGATCACCGGATAGCCGGCAGCATCGGCAATCGCGCGCGCTTCCTCGACATCGCTGACCGCGCCGTCCGAACCGGGCACCAGCGGCAGGCCGAGCGCGCCAGCGGTGCGCTTCGCCTCGATCTTGTCGCCCATGGTGCGGATATGTTCGGGCTTGGGACCGACAAAGGCGAGACCATGGGCCTCGACGATCTCGGCGAACTTGGCGTTTTCGCTGAGGAAGCCATAGCCCGGATGGATCGCGTCGGCGCCGCTGATCTCGGCTGCAGAGATGATCGCGGCGATGTTGAGATAGCTGTCCTTGGCGGCGGGCGGCCCGATGCAGATCGCCTCGTCGGCGAGGCGCACATGCATGGCATCGGCGTCGGCGGTCGAATGGACCGCCACCGTCTTGATGCCCATTTCATGGCAGGCGCGGTGGATGCGCAGCGCGATTTCGCCCCGGTTGGCGATCAGCAGTTTTTCGATGGCCATGGGATCGCGGCCTTATTCGATGACGATCAGCGGCTGGTCATATTCGACCGGCTGGCCGTTATCGACCAGCACGGCCTTGACGGTGCCGGCGACGGGCGCGGTAATCGCGTTCATCACCTTCATGGCCTCGACGATCAGCACGGTTTCACCGGCCTTCACCTGCGCACCGACGCGCGCGAAGGGGGCTGCGCCCGGCTCTGCCGAAAGATAGGCGGTGCCGACGATCGGCGACTTCACCACATTGCCGGCCGGCAGGGCGGGCTCGGCCGCCGCGGCGGGGGCAGCGGCCGGTGCCGCAGCCGGGGCAGCGACGGGTGCCGCTACGGCACCGGGCGCTGCAAAGATGGGGGCGCCGCCACCGATCTTGCGCGCCACGCGAATCTTGCGATCGCCGTCCTCGACCTCGATCTCGGTCAGGTTGGTGTCGTCCAGCAAAGCTGCCAGTTCGCGCACCAGGGTGACGTCCACCTGCATCGCGCCCTTGTCATGCTTGTCGTTCATGCTTGACCCTTGTCGTCTTTCAAAATGCGTTCTGGCGGCCAGCGCCTATGCTCATTTGCGCCAAAGCGCAACTTTTGTGCGTCCTACAGTTCCAGAGCTGCTTCGAGCGCCAGCATGTAGGACATGGCGCCAAAGCCCGCGATCGTGCCCTTGGCGGCCATGCCGACATAGGATTTGTGGCGGAAGGCCTCGCGCGTGTGCGGGTTGGACAGGTGGATCTCGATCACCGGCACGGTGATGCTCTTGATCGCATCATGCAGCGCGATCGACGTGTGGGTATAGGCGCCGGGATTCATGATGATGGCATGGGCGCCCTCGCGATGTGCCTCCTGCACCCAGTCGACCAGATGGCCTTCATGATTGGACTGGCGGAAGTCGATTTCGACATGGGCGCGGTGGGCGGCATCCTCCATCCGCTCGGCAATGTCGTCCAGCGTGTCATAGCCATAGATTTCCGGTTCGCGGGTGCCGAGCATGTTGAGGTTCGGGCCGTTGAGAACATAGATTTTGCGTGTGTCCGCCATGGCGATCCCCCAGTCGGTCGAGACTTGTCTGTTGCGGGCGCGGCGTCGCCGCCCCTATATGCGCGCTGACCTTTAGCCCTTCGTGTCGCGCCAAGTCGAGACACGTTTCCAGCCACGAACGGGATAATGTAGTGAGCATCGACGGCACCATCTCCATCCATATCAATGGCGAGCATCGCCGCATCCGCGACGGCCTGACCCTGGCCGAGCTGGCGAGCGAGTTGGGTTTCGCGCCGGAGAAGGTGGCGGTGGAGCGCAATCTGGAAGTGGTGCCGCGTTCGACCCTGGCCGATGTGAAGGTCGAGGACGGCGACGAGCTGGAGATCGTCCATTTTGTTGGTGGTGGCGACCATCCGGTCGCGGGGGGCGGCGGCGATGTGACCGCCGTTGACGATGACAGCTGGACGGTGGCGGGCAAGACCTTCCGCTCGCGCCTGATCGTGGGCACCGGCAAATACAAGAATTTCGAGCAGAATGCCGCCGCCCTGGTCGCGTCGGGCGCGGAGATCGTCACCGTGGCGGTGCGCCGCGTCAACGTCTCCGATCCCAACGCGCCGATGCTGACCGACTATATCGACCCGAAGAAGGTCACCTATCTGCCCAATACCGCTGGCTGCTTCACCGGCGAGGAGGCGATCCGCACCCTGCGCCTGGCGCGCGAGGCGGGCGGCTGGGAGTTGGTGAAGCTGGAAGTGCTGGGCGAGGCGCGGACCCTCTATCCCGACATGGTCGAAACGCTGCGCGCGACCGAGGTGCTGGCCAAGGAAGGCTTCAAGCCGATGGTCTATTGCGTCGATGATCCGATCGCGGCCAAGCGGCTGGAGGATGCCGGCGCGGTCGCGATCATGCCGCTGGGCGCGCCGATCGGGTCGGGCCTGGGCATCCAGAACAAGGTGACGATCCGCCTGATCGTGGAAGGCACCAAGCTGCCGGTGCTGGTCGATGCGGGCGTGGGCACCGCGTCGGAAGCGGCGCAGGCGATGGAGCTGGGCTGCACCGGGGTGCTGATGAACACCGCCATTGCTGAGGCGAAGGACCCGGTGCTGATGGCGGCGGCGATGAAGGCGGGCGTCGAGGCCGGCCGCATGGCCTATCGCGCCGGCCGCATGGGCAAGCGCATGTATGCCGACCCGTCGAGCCCGCTTGCCGGCCTGATCTGATTCCAGGGCGTCGCGGCCGGAGATTCGACGCGACAGTCGAAGTTCACAGTGTCGTGGGGGTTATTCCGGGCCAATGCGCCGGGAATGCGCCCGCGACGCGACAGCGAAGCGACAGTCGCGCGACAATCGGGTCACGATCGCGCGCGTTCGACGCGACACGGAGGCGACACTGGGGCGACAGGGAAGCGACGCCTAGACGGCACATGACCGGTTGCTTGGGGGCGGATGTTCCATCCCTCAGAATAAATCAGAAGAAACGCGTGTAGGACAGCGCGGTTGAGGGGCGGAATCTGTCGCTAACAGCATCGTCACCCTGAACTTGTTTCAGGGTCCATTTGTCCCAGCAGGCCAATGGACTATTGGGCTGGATGGATGCTGAAACAAGTTCAGCATGACGTTGTGAGGGAGGGGCGGAAGCCCATTATTTAACCGATCAGGTTGACCGCGACCCCATCCCTCGTTCTTCATTCCTCACCCCGCAACTCCAGCCGGCTGGCCCGGTCGAAGATGGTGAGCACCAGCGGGTCGGCTTCGGCGGCGCGGACGGCGACGTGGAAATCGACCGGGGGCATGAGCGGGGCGCCGGGCACCGGGACCAGTCGGCCTTCGGCCAGTTGCTGGCGGGCCATCGGCCGAGGGAAGATGCCGATGCCGCCGCCTTCCAGCACGATGTCGATCATGGTGCGGACATTGTTGCACAGGTTGAGCGGACAGTCGGCCAGGTCTGACGCGGCAATCGCGTCCTTCATGATGCGGTAGAGTGGCGAGAGGTTGGTGAGCGACCAGATTGGCGGGCGGACGTCTGCCATCGTCGCGACGGTTGCGGGGCTGGCGAGCCAGAGCAGGTCGACGCTGCCGATCGGCGCGGTGCGCAGCATCGGATGGGCGATGCGGCCGGCGGCGAAGGCGAGGTCGGCATGGCCCGAGGCGAGCTGCTGGATGAGGTCGGCGGTGAGCGCGATGTCGACCTCCAGGCTGACATGGGGCAGGTCGCGGCCAAGCTGGGCGACGAAGCCGGGCAGGCAGCTGGCGGCGGCAATCTCGCCTGCGCCGATGCGGATGATGCCGGTCGCGCCGGATATGTCGCTGCACCCCATCAGCACGCCCTGGAAACGCGCCCAGAGCGGTTCGCTCTCGCGCACCAGTTCGCGCCCGGCGGGGGTAAGTGCCATCGTCCGCCCCTCGCGCCGGAAGAGCGCGGTGCCCAGATGGCTTTCCAGTTCGCGCACCCGCGCGGAAATGGCCGGCTGGGTGGTGTTGAGGCGCGCCGCCGCCGCCGCGAATGTGCCCAGCCGCGCGATCCAGAGCAGGGTTTCAAGATGGTAGAAGGCGATGCGATTGATAGACATTGTTTGGGCTTAACTGAAAAAAACAAATCATTGGTATTGATCGGTTTGCCTGCCTAGTCTGCGCCGAAATTGTATGAAGGATGGATGCCGATGGCCAAGAAGCTCTACCCCGATGCCGCCGCTGCGCTGGAGGGGCTGCTGTTCGACGGCATGCATCTGTGCGCGGGCGGATTTGGCCTGTGCGGCATTCCCGAGCGGCTGATCGATGCGATCCGCGATTCGGGGGTCAAGGACCTGACCATCGCCAGCAACAATGCGGGCATCGACGGCGAGGGGTTGGGCAAGCTGCTGCGCACGCGCCAGGTCAAGAAGATGATCTCCTCCTATGTCGGCGAGAATAAGGAGTTCGAGCGGCAATATCTGGCCGGCGAGCTGGAGGTGGAATTCTGCCCCCAGGGGACGCTGGCCGAGCGCTGCCGCGCGGGCGGGGCGGGCATTCCCGGCTTCTATACCAAGACCGGCGTCGGCACCGCGGTGGCCGAGGGCAAGGAAGTGAAGAGTTTCGACGGCCAGGACTATATATTGGAGCGCGGCATCTTTGCCGATGTCGCGATCATCAAGGGCTGGAAGGCCGACGAGAGCGGCAACCTGATCTTCCGCAAGACCGCGCGCAATTTCAACGCGCCGATGGCGACGGCGGCGAAGATCTGTATCGCCGAGGTGGAGGAAGTGGTGCCCGTGGGCAGCCTCGACCCCGATGCGATCCATCTGCCGGGCATCTACGTCAAGCGGATGATCGTCGGCGCGCCCTATGACAAGAAGATCGAGTTCCGCACCGTGCGCCAGAGGGACGCGGCCTGATGGCGACGATGATGCGGCTTGCGCCGGCGCTGTTGCTGGCGCCGCTGGCGGCCTGTGCGACCACCTCCGCGACGACAAGTGCGACGGGTCCGGCGCCGGTGACGCCGACCGGGCCGGCGGTGCCGCCGACGGGCATGCAATATCTTTATGGATCGGGCGAGGCGGCGGCGCTGTCGCGCCAAGCCTGGACCGCGCTGGTGGCACATACTGCCGCCGTCGTGAAGGCGCGGCCGGCCGATTCTGTCGTGCTGGCCGACGGCGCGAGCCTGGATGCGCCCAAATATGTGCCGTGTGGCAACCGGCCGTTCGCCGCCGTGTTCGACGTCGACGAGACGGTAATGCTGAACACCGGCTTCGAATATCATGATGCGAAGACCGGGAAGGGCTATGATGCCGCCGACTGGGACGCGTGGGAAAAGACCGGCGAAGGCGCGGTCGGCCCGGTGCCGGGTGCGGACAGCGGCCTCAACGCGCTGCGGGCGATGGGCGTGACCGTGATCTTCAACACCAACCGCTCGGCCGCCAATGCCGACGCGACCGCGCGCGCGATCAAGGCGGCGGGGCTGGGCGAGGCGGTGCATGGCCAGACGCTGTATCTGGCCGGCGACGATGCGATGGGATCGCGCAAGGATGGCCGGCGCTGGACGATTTCGCGCAGCTATTGCGTGATTGCACTGGGCGGCGATCAGCTTGGCGATTTCACCGACCTGTTCAATGTCGGGCAGAACGTGCCGGCACGCCGCGCCGCGACGCAAGGCCCGGCAATCGCGAAACTCTGGGGCGCGGGTTGGTTCGTCCTGCCCAACCCGGTTTATGGCAGCGGCCTCAAGGGCGGCTTCGACGATGTTTTTCCTGCCGACAAGAGGTGGGCGCCGCCCGCCCAAGGGGAGAAGTGATAATGGCCTGGACCCGTGACGAGATGGCCGCGCGTGCGGCGAAGGAGCTGGAGGACGGCTTCTATGTGAATCTGGGCATCGGCATCCCGACGCTGGTGGCGAACCATATTCCCGATGGCGTCGAGGTGACGCTGCAGTCTGAAAATGGCATGCTGGGCATCGGTCCCTTCCCCTATGAGGGCGAGGAGGATGCGGACCTGATCAACGCGGGCAAGCAGACGATCAGCGAGCTGCCGCAATCGGCCTATTTCAGCTCGTCCGACAGTTTCGCCATGATCCGCGGCGGGCATATCGACCTCACCGTCCTTGGCGCGATGGAAGTGGCCGAGAATGGCGACATCGCCAACTGGATGATCCCCGGCAAGATGATCAAGGGCATGGGCGGCGCGATGGACCTGGTCGCGGGCGTCAAGAAGATCATCGTGGTGATGGAGCATACGTCCAAGAATGGCGATCCCAAGTTCATTCCGGCCTGTACCCTGCCGCTGACGGGCAAGAATGTGGTCGACATGATCGTCACGGACCTGTGCGTGTTCCAGCGTCCCGACCATGACAGCCCGTTCAAGCTGGTTGAACTGGCACCGGGCGTGACCGCCGAGGAAGTCGCTGCTAAGACGACCGCCCATTATCTCAGCTAAGGGCGTTTCATGAGCCTCGACGGCACCTATGACGAAGCCAATATCTTTGCCCTGATCCTGCAGGGCAAGATCCCGTCGACCAAGCTGTACGAGGACGAGAACACCTTCGCCTTCCTCGACATCATGCCGCAGACGCGGGGCCATGCGCTGGTCATTTCCAAATGGTCCAAGGCGCGCAACCTGCTGGAGATGGAGGATGAGGCGCTGGGTGAGGTGATGGCGACCACCAAGAAGGTCGCCACCGCCATCCGCAAGGCGCTGGACCCCGACGGTATCCAGATCGCCCAGTATAACGGCGCGCCGGCGGGCCAGACGATCTTCCACCTGCACGTCCATATCCTGCCGCGCTGGGAAGGCGACCCCAAGGGCTTCGCCGCCCATGGCGCGGGCGCGCAGGCGGACAAGGATGCGCTGGCGGCGCTGGCCGAAGAGATTCGCGCGCAGTTCTGACGTGGCACTCAAACCCTTCAAGGCGCCGGGCGCGCGGCTGGCGCTGCGGTCCAAGCCGGCCAACAGCTATCTGACCGGGGACCGGGGCAGGGCCGAGGTGATCCTCGACATCTCGCGTCTGCTCTCGCGTGCTTTCCACCCGACGCCGACCGGTATCGACCGGGTCGAATATGTCTATGCCCGCGAATTGCTGGAGCGGATGCCGGACCGGCTGGCCTTCGCCGCTGTCCATCCCGCTGGCGGCTATTATGGCCGCCTGAACCATGCCGCGGTGCGCCAGTTCCTGGCCTTCACCGCCGCGAAATGGCGCAATGTGGATTCGCCCGACGAGCGCAAGGAGGGGGCGGCGGTGATCCGCCACATGTTCGCCACGCGCCCGCGCCCGGTGCCCAGGGCCAGGGGACCGCGCATCTATCTGCAGGCATCGCCCCATCATCTGGACGATGCGGCGCAGGTGGGCGCGATTTTGCGCGCGGAGGGCGCGAAGTTCGTCACGCTGGTGCATGACGTCATTCCGCTCAGCCACCCCGAATTTGCCCGGCCGCAGGGCGCCGACGAGCATCGTCGCCGGCTGCGCAGCATCGATCTTTATGCAACCGGCATCATTGGCAACAGCCAGGCGACCCTGGACGCGCTGGAACCGCATCTGTCGAACGGTCTGACGGATCGCAGGACATGCGTCGCCCATTTCGGCGCCGATCCGCCCGACGTCTTTGGCGGGTCGGGCACGGCGATCCCGCAGCGGCCCTATTTCGTCTATCTGTCGACCATCGAGCCGCGGAAGAATCATCTGTTGCTGCTCAATATCTGGCGGCGGATGGTGGACGAACTGGGCGATGCGGCGCCGATGCTGGTGCTGATTGGCCGGCGCGGCTGGGAAAATGAGAATGTCATCGACATGCTGGAGCGGGGCGAAGCGCTGCGCGGCCATGTGGTCGAGGCGGGCGAGCTGCCCGACAACCAGATGCAGGATCTGGTCGCGGGCGCGCGGGCGATGCTGATGCCGTCCTTCGCCGAAGGCTTCGGCATGCCGGTGGTCGAGGCGCTATGTGCCGGCGTCCCGGTGATCTGCAGCGACATTTCGGCGCATCGCGAAGTCGGCGGGGACGCGCCCGATTATATCGATCCACTCGATGGCATGGGCTGGATGCGGATGATCCATGCCTATGCCGCAGCGGATTCGCCGCAGCGGGCAGCGCAACTGGCGCGGATCGGCGGATGGCATGCGCCGACCTGGCGTGACTATTTCGACATAGTGGCACAGCTATTGGAAGATGTGACAGCGACTGTTCCTTGACCTGGAATTTTCAGGCGATCATGGAATGGGTTGAATGCAATTCCTCTCCTTGGCGCTGGCCGGCTTGGAGGGCGTCGTCGGGGGTATATGGACATGGCGGAAATGGCCGACGCGGGAGTCGGAGCCTGCCGTCGTGCAGACCGTGCCCCGTTCCTGCGGTCGCCGCCTTTTCCCGGCATCGATCCGGCTGTTGCAGCCATCAGCCATGCGGAACAGGGCAGCGTCTTAGCGCCCATATCCGACGCGTTGCTGGATGCGTTGCGGCTAGCACGGGTGGGTGGCGATTTCTGGGGGCATCGGCCGAAAGGGCTGCTGCTGGTCGCGCGCGAAGGCGTGTGGATCGACCCGTCCGCCTGCATCGGTCTCGTCGCCGGGCAAATTGGCATTATGCCCGCTGATGTCAGCGCGAAGCGTGGGGCAGCGCCAGCAATCGGGCATTGGCTGCCTGCGGTCTGCGATCCCTGGGCATTGCTGGCCGACGCGCGCACCGTCCATGCCGAGGTGGACGATGACCTGGCCATCGTTGCCGGCTTGTTGGGCATTGCGGTCTTCGGGCCGGATGGTGCGGCGTTCTCTGCAGAGCAATTGAAGGAAGCTGCCCGTTATCGGCTGGCCAGCGCCCGCTATCGCGATTGTTTCAGTGGCGAGATGGTCGAAGCCGCCCATGCAATTGCGCAACTGGCCGATTGGCGACGGCATGTGGACGGCAACAGAGGGATTGCGGCGGCAAGCGGCATGGCATTCTGGAAGCGGGAAGCGATGCGTCATTTCCTGTGGGATGGAGTCCGCACACCGCTCTTCCTGCCACCCGCGCGCGGCTTGGCGCGGGCACGGCGGGAAGCGGGCGCGCTGGCGATCTGGCCATCGCGCGTGCCCGTGACCATTACAGCGGATGCGGCGGCCGTTGGCGTTACCCTGGCTCGGGTAGAGGATGGGTTTCTGCGCTCACGGGGGCTGGGCGCGGCGCTGCATCCGCCCGGATCGGTGGTGATCGATCGATGCGGCATCTATTATAATGCGCGCGCCGCAAGCGATCTGGAAGGCTTGCTCGCCACCCATGAATTTTCGCCGGACCTGGTCGAACGCGCGCGGCTCCTACGCGCGCGGGTCTGTGATGCCGGTGTTACCAAATATGGCGCCGAGGCGGGGCAGATGATCGACCTGCCGCCGGGCCGGCGCACGGTGCTGGCGGTGGGGCAGGTCGATGACGACATGTCGGTGCAACTGGGCGGAGCCGGGGTCGATGGCAATCTCGACTTTCTGGCGCGGGTGCGCCGCGCCGAACCGGACGCCTGGATCATCTATCGTCCCCATCCCGATGTGCAGGCCGGACATCGCAAGGGGCATTTGAGCGACGCCGTCGTGCTGGAACATGCGGACGCGATCGACACGGGCGCACCCTTGATGGAACTGGTGCAGGCAGTGGACGAGGTGCATGTCCTGTCGTCGCTGACAGGCTTTGAGGCGTTGATGCGCGGCTGTTCCGTGACGGTCCATGGCATGCCCTTCTACGCTGGCTGGGGGCTGACACGCGATCTGGCCAAATCCTCTCCACGAAGAGGGCGTCAACTCGACGTGGATCGACTTGTCGCGGCCGCACTCATTCTCTATCCTCGCTACATCGATCCCGTGACGCGCTTGCCTTGTGGTCCCGAACTGATGGTGGACCGCCTAGCGAGTGGATCGACGCCGCTGATGACATGGCTCATCCGGCTGCGTGCGCTACAGGGGAAGCTACGAAGATTTATGACATTGTCCGCTGAGTTCCTTCATGGCTGAACCAACGTCGAAAATATTCTTGTTCCTGCAGGGGCCGCATGGTCCCTATTTCTCGATGCTTGCGGATGCGTTGCGCAAGCGGGGGCATTCTGCTCTGCGGATCAATATCAATGGTGGCGACAAGGTCGATTGGCCAGGAGATGCCACTGATTACCGTGGAACATTTCGTAACTGGCCGCTCTTTTTTGACGATTTTATCGTCAATCATGGCGTTACGGACCTGATTCTCTATGGTGATTGCCGTCCCTACCATACCTCGGCACATGGCATGGCACGACTGCGCAACTTGCATGTTCATGTCGTGGAGGAAGGGTATATTCGCCCCGATTTCCTGACCTTGCAGGACGATGGCGTGAACGGCAATTCGACTCTGCCGCTGGACCCACAATGGTATCTAGACCAGGTCCGGGGCTTGCCGGACTATATCGATAATCTGCCGCCCGTGCCCTCGACCTTCAATGCCCGTGCGCGCAACACGATGCGCAATGGTCTGGCCGCTGCATTCATGCGGCCCTATTTCCCATTCTACCGAACCCACCGGCCGCATAGTTTCCTGATGGAATCGGTCGCCTGGTGTCGCAAGCTGGTCATGCGTCGCGGTGACGGGCGCCGGTCTTTCAAGGCGTGGGATACGGTCAAGGATAAGCCCTATTTCGCGCTCCCGTTGCAACTCAACTCCGACTATCAGATTCGCGTTCATTCGCCCTTCGGCAACATGCGCGCTGCGCTGCGTTTCGCTATCAAGAGCTTTGCTCAGCATGCGCCTGATCATGTCTCTCTTGTGGTGAAACGCCATCCGCTGGACCCCGGTCTTGTCGCCTGGGACCGACTGACTCGCCGGCTGGCCGCGCATTATGGCGTAAAGGACCGTGTCGTCTATCTGGCCGATTGGGACATTGCCGAAGTGGTGGGCAAGTCGTTGGGCGTGGTGACGGTGAACAGCACTGTAGGCACGCTGGCGCTCAATGCCGGCAAGCCTGTCGTGGTTCTGGGGCACGCAGTCTACAAGGTGCCAGGAGTGGTGCATCAGTCGAGCCTTGATGATTTCTGGTCGGCGCCGCGCCAGCCGGACATGACGCTCTATTCAGCGTTTCGGCGAGTTCTGGTCGATCGCTGCCTCATTCGCGGAGGGCTTCTGAGCGAGGAAGGGCTGCAGATGCTCGTCAGCAACGCGGTTGATCGGCTGTTGCGGGCGCCTGCGCAGATTATCCGGCCAGACCGAGGTCGGGCACCACGATGGACAATGCAAAAGGGCACGGCGTTACGTGGAGTACGCTAAAGGACAATTTTGGTGACCATCGCCATTGATCGGCGAATGCGCAATCTTGCCGAAGTGAATCGGTGACTACATGCTATTGTCATCGATCAGTGCTGAAGAATGGGCGATCATCGCGCTTTCGCTCCGGGTCAGTCTGACAGCGGTCTTCGCGATGCTGCCGATAGCTTTTGCCTTGGCATGGTTGCTCGCGCGCTATCGTTTTCCTGGCAAATTGATGCTTGATGCACTGGTGCATTTGCCGTTGGTGGTGCCACCGGTGGTCACCGGCTGGCTACTGCTGCTTCTGTTTGGTCGGCAGGGTGTTTTTGGTTATTGGCTGGAAAGCTGGTTTGGCATCAGTCTGTTGTTTCGCTGGACGGGCGCAACGCTCGCGGCAGCAATCATGGCGATGCCGCTGATGGTGCGCGCTATCCGGCTGTCGGTTGAGACAATCGATCGACGATTGGAGGCTGTCGCCCAGACGCTCGGAGCCGGCCGTGTCCGGGTCTTCTGCACTATCTCGTTGCCACTCGCGGCTCCGGGCATATTGGCTGGCATGATCCTGGGTTTTGCTCGATCGATCGGGGAATTTGGCGCCACCATTACCTTTGTGTCCGATATACCAGGGGAGACCCGAACACTGCCGATCGCCATCTATTCCGCACTGCAACTGCCGGACAGCGAAAATGCGGTATTGCGGCTGGCACTGATTTCGATTGCGCTGTCGCTCGGCGCGTTGATGGCATCCGAATGGCTCGCGAGACGCATGGGCAGGGGCGACCATGTCCTTTGACATCCATGTCCGTCGCCGACTGGGGGCCAATCATCTGGCCATAGACATTGCCAGTTCCAGTGCGATCGTCGGCCTATTTGGTCCATCTGGGGCAGGCAAGAGCAGCCTGCTCAACATGGTGGCCGGTCTATTACGTCCCGATGAAGGTCGTGTCGCGATTGCCGGGGGCACGTTGTTTGACAGCGCCGTCGGCGTAGACCTGCCCATCGCGCAGAGGCATTGCGGCTATATTTTTCAGGATCTGCGCCTCTTTCCGCACATGAGCGTGCGCCGGAACCTTATTTATGGCCGAAGGCATAGTGGGGGCAGCGCGCTTGATATGCCAGCTATCGTCGACATGTTAGGCATCGGCGATCTGCTTGAGCGCCGGCCACATTCTCTCTCCGGGGGGGAGGCGCAGCGTGTGGCGATTGGGCGTGCCTTGCTAGCCAATCCTCATTTTTTGTTGATGGATGAGCCATTGACGGGCTTGGACCAGGGCCTGAAGGACCAGATACTGGAGCTTATACGCAAGTTGCACGCGGCCACATCGATCCCGATTCTTTATGTCAGTCACGATCGTGCAGAATTGGAGGCGCTGGGAGCCGACCTTGTCTCGATCCGTCCGTTGAAAACCGGAGATGGGGCGGGGCTTTGAGATGATGGTGTGCGCGATCCGTAGAAAAACAATCGGCGATCAGGGCGCGCTGAAGCCGTAACGGCCAAGGATCGTCCGGCCCTGCGCCGACAGCAGGAAGCGACGGAAGCCTTCCGCGTCACGGTGGCGACTGGCGGTCAGCCGCGCCACCGGATAGCGGATCGACGGATGGCTGCCGGTCGGGAAAGTGCCGACTGTCTGCACCGATTTCGAGGCGCGGGCGTCGGTCGCATAGACGATGCCGAACGGGGTGGCGCCGCGCTCGACCAGGGCGAGGGCGGCGCGCACGCTGTCGCCGCGCGCGATCTTGTCCGCGACCGAGGGCCAGACATTGAGCGCGGTGAGCGCCGCCTTGCCATATTTGCCCGCCGGCACGGCGTCGGGATCGGCCATGGCGAGGCGGCTGCCGTTCAGCGCTGCGGCGAGCGGCATGTTGTGGCCAATGCGCAGCCGCACCGGCTTGCCGGCCGGGGCGACCAGCACCAGCCGGTTGCCGGCCATGTCAGCGCGGCTGCGGCGCGCGACGAAGCCGGCCTTCTGGATATCGTCCATCCAATCCTCGTCGGCAGAGGCGAACAGGTCGGCAGGGGCGCCGGCCTTGATCTGCCGGGCCAGCGCCGAGGAGGCGGCGAAGGACAGGACCGGGCGGGCATGGCCCTGCCGCGCCCAGGCATCGGCGGCGGCATTCATCGATTCCTGCAGGCTGGCGGCGGCAAGCACCAGTGGCCCGCGCCTGTCCTGCGCGGCGGCCCAGGATGGCGACAGCAAAAGCGACAGGAGCGCGAGCGCGCGCAGCAGGAGCGGAATCGGAGAGAAGAAGCGCATGACCGCCTTGTGCGCTCGGCGCCGCGGCCATGCAATTGTCGGCACATGCTTTTGTCGCCGCGCCCGATCCGCTAAGCAGACGCTGGTGACGCCGATCCTTCCCCCCTTCGTCCGTTCCGGCCGGACCCGCGCAGCCCTTTGACATGGCAGTGATACGCACGCTTTGCGGCCGGTGCGGCGTCGGCTGTGGCCTGCGCGCCATCACCGGCGAGGATCGCGACCTGATGGTCGAGGGGGACCGGATGCATCCGGCCAATGCCGGGCGGCTGTGCGGGCGCGGGCTGGAGATCGCGGAAGAGGTCGGGCTGGAAGGGCGATTGCTCCAGCCGATGATCGACGGTCGGCCGCAACGCTGGGAGAAGGCGATTGCGCAGGTCGCGCGGCGGCTGTCGGCGGTGATCGGCCAGCATGGCCCGGACAGCGTGGCGCTGCATGTCGGCGGCGGCCTGCTGACCGAGGATTATTATGTCGCCAACAAGCTGATGAAGGGTTTCATCGGTTCGGCCCATGTCGATGCGGGCTGGACGGCGAATGACGGCGCGGCACTGGCGCAGCGCGCGGCCTATGGCGAGGATGTGATGCCCGCCGCCTATGAGGATATCGAGCGGGCCGAGCTGATCCTGATGATCGGCGCGGATCTGGCGCAGGATCATCCGGTGCTGAATGCGCGGATTGCGGCGGTGCGGGCCGAGCAGGGCGTCGAACTGCTGTTGCTGGCGCCGCCGGGCGAGGGGACGAGCATCGAGGTCGACCTGCGCATCGACGTGCCGCGCGAGGGCATGGCGGCGTGGATCGCCGGGCTGCTGCGCCATTGCCATGACACAGGCGCGACCGATGGCGACTATCTGGCGAGCAGTGTCAGCGTGCCCGACGATTTCTGGGCGCAACTGCGGACCCGCCATGATCTGTGGTCGGTGGCGCGGGGGTGCGGCCTGTCGCCGGTGGAGCTGCGTGCGCTCTATGACCGGATCGCCGCCGTGCCGCGGATCGTGACGCTGTTTGGCGGCGCGGACGAGGGGCTGGCGCGGGCGGTGATCGATTTCCATCTGGCGACGGGACGGATCGGCAGGCCAGGGGCGGCGCCCTTTGCCATGACAGCCGCGGCCAATGGCATGGGTGGGCGCGAGGTCGGCTGCCATGCAGCGGGGCTTGCGGCGCATCGCGGCTTCACGACGGAAGCGATGGCCGCAATAGCCCGTTTCTGGTCGGCCGAGGCGATGGCGACCGGGCCGGGGCTGGACGGCGCGGAACTGGCCGACGCGGTGCGGGACGGGCGCATCCGCGCGCTGTGGAGCATAAGCGGCGACGGCATCGATCCGGCCTGGCTGCGCGCGGCGCTGGACGCGGTGCCGCTGGCGATCCGCTCCACCCCCTGGGCCGATCCGGAGCGGGACGGGCGCGGCATCGCGCTGCCATCGGCGAGCTGGGTGGAGAAGGACGGCACGCTGACCGGGGCGGACCGGCTGATCAGCCGCCAGCGCCGGCTGTTCCCGCTGCCCGGCGAAGCGAAGCCCGACTGGTGGATCGTCACCCAGGTCGCGCGCGCCATGGGCTGGCAGGCGGCCTTCCATTATGAATGGGCGGCGGAAATCTATCGCGAGCATGTGCGCCTGACCGCCTATGGCAATGACGGTGCGCGGCTGCTCAACCTGCGCCGCCATGCCCCGATTTCCAACCCCGCCTATGAGGAATTGACCCCCTGGCGCTGGGGCGAGTTGCCGTTCGACGAGGGGCACTTCCCGACGCCGGACGGCAAGGCCCGCCTGCTGCCCCTGTCCTAGGCGGTAGATCGCCGGGCGATGGGGCGCCGACGCGACAGTAGAAAGTTCACACCGTTGTGCGGCCTATGGTGGCGCGTCTTTTGGCGGATTTGCGTCAGCTCGGTCGGCGCGGGGTGATGGCCGCGCGATGATCAGGCGCCGGTGCCGCGCCTGCGACGCGACAGCGAGGCGACAGGGAAAGGACAGCGACGCGACAGTGTCGCGTGGGCGGCGGCAGTGGGGGCGGGAAAGGGCACGGCGTTCCATCGAAGCATGTGGAACAGAAAGGGCGCGAGTAGGAAAGCGATGGGGCTGCTACCGACCATCTTCGGACGCTAAGCAACTTCGCAATTCGGCTCAAAACCGGACGCTCGAAAGCATTGCTGTTCGTCACGGCCCTCCGCATAATGGGCTCATGAAAAACATCCAGATCATTGACGGTGCGCTCAATGCGACCTTCAGCCTGTTTCAAGCCACTGACGATGAATTTGGTGCGATCTTCGTCGGGAATAGTGACATGGCAATCATTGAGGACGTGTTTGCACGCCTTGGGGATGCCGAAGCGGGCCGCGTTATTTCGCCTTTGTGGGATCGCCCCATTCTGAAGAGCGAAGCGCAGGGCATACATGGAACGCTATTCTACGGCTATGATGACCGGCGAGAAATCTTCCCGCTATCAATGCGTGAGGTTGATTGGGATGAGCTTTCTATCAATCAGGCTCAGAGAGAACTGTTTCGCGCAAAGCGGTAAGGCTGCTTCCACCTGAAACTGCGAGCGAAGCCGCCAGTCCGCTACCCACCCAACATTGCCATCCCAGCGGTGGGCTAGGGCCATATTCTGGATAGCTTCAGCCTCGCGTTATGCCCGTGAGATGATCGAGCAGGGCGTCGCCATTGGCGGTCCAGGTGAAGCGCAGGGCGGCGGCGCGGACGGCGTCGCGTTCGGGCGGGTCTGCCAATATGTCGGCGATCGCTTCGGCCAGGGCTTCGGGTTCGCGATCGACGATCCTGCCGGCTTCGGGGCGATCGAGCAGTTCGCGGGCGCCGCCGACATCGGTGATGACGATCGGCGTGCCGCAGGCGAGCGATTCCACCCAGGCATTGGCGAGCCCTTCGGATTCCGACGGCAGCGCCATCACGTCGGCGGCGGCATAGAGGCGCGGCAAGCGGTCGTGCGGCACCGAGCCGAGGAAGCCGATGCGCCGTTCGACGCCCAGTTCCTGCGCGAGATTTTCGAGCATCCGGCGATATTGGCCCTGGCCGGCGAGCAGCAGGGTGGTGCCGGGTAGCTGTGGCAGGGCGCGGACCAGAATATCCTGCCCCTTGCGCGGGATGAGCGCGCCGACGCAGAGGATCAGTGGCCCTTTGAAGCCGAGCGCGGCCTTGGCCTGATCGCGGTCGGCGATTTCGAAGCGATCAAGGTCGACCCCGGTATAATGGACCCGGATCTTGTCGGCATCGATGCCCATTCGGCCCATGGAACGGCGCATCGCGGCCGAGACGGCGAGCAGGCCGGCGGCGCCGTCGGCGGCGCGCTTCACCATCTTCCTGGTGCCGCGCTGCGTGCCCCAATGATGAATGTCGGCGCCGCGCGCCTTGACCGAATAGGGGATGCCAAGCGCCTTCGACAGGCGCTGGGCCACCGGACCATCGGGGAAGAAGAAGCTGGCGTCGATCACGTCGAACGGAGTCTGGGCGTGCAGCCGCTTGACCAGCGGCAGGATCGCGCGGGTCATGGTGAGGACGTTGGTGCGGCCGCCGAATTTCGGGATGATCGGGAAGGTCGGCCGATAGACGGTCAGATCCTTCCACCTTTCCTTGGGCGGCAGGGCGCGCAGCGGGGCATAGCGGCCGGCGCGCGACAGCGGCCAGGGCGGCATGCCGATCGGGGCGACGACGGTGACGCTGACGTCGGGGCGGCTCGCCAGTTCGCGCGCCTGTCGCTCCACGAAGACACCGAAATTGGGCCGGCTCATGTCCGGGAAGAGCGTGGAAAGCGTGAGGACGTTGAGTGTCATGGGCCCTCCCTACTGCATGTCGGTTAAGCGAGGCTTAGGCGTGGCGGGGGCGCTTGGCTATAGCCGTCGGACGAGTTGCACCGCCACTGCGCCCCAGGGTGGGTCGGTCAGTACCTGTTGCCGGGCGCCATGGCCGAGCGGCAATATCTGGAGCCGGTCGCCCTCGCGGCCGATGAGGCGGCCGAACAGGAAGCGGCCGGCGGGACGGGGGAAGAGGACGTCGCGGTTCAAGGCGCTGGCGAAATCGGCCGGGGCGATGCGACGGCACCAGATGGCGTCGCCGCTGCGATAGTCGCCGATGCTGGCATTGACCTGGATGCCGATCATGCCGTCGGCGGGCACGGGGGGCGGGAAGGACAGGGCGCGGACCGGCGCGCGCGCGCCCTCCGGCCCGAGCAGGGCGGCGACCGGCACTTCGCTCTGGCCGGGCAGGGCGACCAGTTCCGCGCTGGTGACGCCGAGCGCGTCGGCGATGCGGTTCAGCCATTTGACCGAGACGGTGCGGGTGCCGGTTTCGAGCCGGCCGATGGTCTGGGCGGTGGTGGGCGGCACGCAGAGCAGGCCCACCTGTTCCAGCGTCAGGCCCTTGGCCTTGCGGACCTCGCGGATGCGGGTGATCATGGCTGTCCTCGGGTTGATAACCTATTTGGTTTTCTCTTTCCTACAGATTATCCGCCGTGGCAAGCCCTGGCCTTCCCCATCCTGTCAGGAGATGCCGCCATGGCCGCCCAGTTTGTCGACCAGATGATCGAAGACCCTGCCGGCAAGATGCAGGCAGTGAAGCTGCATCTGGGGGAATCGCCGCTCGGCTGGCTGCATGCGCGCGGCCATGTGAGCGACCGGCAACTGGCGGCGGGGGAGCGGCTGCGGCGCGACTGGGAGCAGGCGGGGCTGGGCGCGCGGGTGACGATGCGCTGGGACGGGGCACCGGCGGAGCGGCGACCGGGCGGCGCGGCGGCGATGCCCGATCCGAGCGCCGCGCAGTTGTCGGCGCGCGAGCGGTTCGACGGCGCGGTGCGGGCGGCGGGGCCGGGACTGGCCGACATATTGTGGCGGGTGGTGTGCGCGGGCGAGGGGCTGGGGCCGGCGGAACGGGCGCTGGGCTGGCCCAGCCGCGCGGGCAAGCTGGTGCTGGGACTGGCGCTCGACCGGGTGGCGGACTGGTATCGGGTTGGGTGAGGGGGGGGCTAAATGAACCGTTCGGGCTGAGCGAAGTCGAAGCCTTCGGCCGAGCGGCGCGAGGCGATGACTTCGCCTTCGCTCAATCATGCCCTTCGACTTTGCTCAGGGCGAACGGAATAAATATGCAGCGGCCCGTAGCGCCTAGGCCACGAACCCCGCTGCGCTCGCTACCCACCCCAACCCCTCCCTGGAAGGGAGGGGCGAGATTCAGGCCATGAACCCTGCGCCGAGCAGCAGGAGCAGTTTCACGTCCATGGCGAAGCCCTGTTCGCGCCAGGCGGCGATCTGGTCCGGCAGGGTGGCGAGGGGGACGCGGTGGACGCGGATATCCTCGCTGTCGACGCCGCCGCCATCGCCGGTCTTCACCAGATCATGGGCGCGGAACAGGGTGAAGCTTTCCGAGACCATGCCGGGCGAGCTGAAAAATTCGCCGAGCGATTCGAGGCGACCGGGGAGATAGCCGGTCTCTTCCTCCAGTTCGCGGCTGGCGGCGAGGCTGGCCTCCTCGCCGGCGTCATGATCGCCGACGAGGCCCGCGGGCAGTTCGATGCAGCGCTTGCCGAGCGGCACGCGATACTGGTCGACCAGCAGGACATGGCGGCCGTCTTCGTCCTCGTCGATCGCCAGGATGACGGCGGCGCGGATGCCGCGGGCGCGGCCGACATATTCCCATTTGCCGCGCTTCTTCGCGGTGATGAAGCGCCCGGTCCACATGGTTTCCTCGGGCGCATTCCAGTCATTATCGCTCATAATTCGATCAGTCTGTCCGGCAGTTCGTTGATGTCGTCGGCGGCGCGGGGGAAGTGCGGCGCCAGAATCGCGCCGACCCGGCCGATGGCGAGGGCAAGGCCTTCGCCCGGCCGGTCGTCGCGCACCGCATCGATCAGCAGCGCCATCGCCTCGCCCCAGGCTTCCGGCGTGACGCGATCGTTGATCGCCTTGTCGGCGACGATTTCGGCGCGATGCTCGTCAAGCGAGAGATAGATAAGGACGCCGGTGCGGCCGGCGGTGCGGGCCTCTGCGGCGGCGCGGAATAGCAATATGGCGCGGCGGCGCACCCGGCGGGCCTTGGTCGCGCGCGGGGTGAGCGCCATGCGCAGTGGCATGATCGCGAGGAGGTAGCGCACCACCAGGAAGTCGAGGATCAGGTCGCCCAGCAGGATGGTCAGCATCTTCCAGTCGGCGACCTGATGGTCCCAATCGCCCAGCAGCCGGCCGGCCAGGTCGCGCAGATAGTCCGGGAAGAAGGCGAAGAAAGCGAGGGCGACGAACACGGTGCCGATCGCCCAGTGCAGGCCGACATCATGATAGGCGTCGGACCGGCGGGCGACGATCGGCACGATCTCGCCCGATGTCTGCTTTTCGGCCTCCATCACGGCGGCCGAGACAAGGTCATGATCGCGTTCGCTGAACTGTACCGGCTTCACCAGCTGCCTCCCGCACCGCCGCCGCCAAAGCTGCCGCCACCGCCGGAGAAGCCGCCGCCATCGCCGCCGCCCCAGCCGCCGCCGCCGCTGCCCCAGCCCGAGCCGCCGCCGCTGCCCCAGCCGCTGTCGGACGGGCCCCAGATGATGACCGGGCCGGCACCGCCGCGATAGCGGCGACCGCGACCGCCGCGGCTGGCGAACATCGATATGCCGACGATGACGATCACGATGACCCAGAAGACCAGCATCACGGCGCCGCCGCCATTGTCGCCCTTGCGCTGCTCCGCCTCGGCTGCGGCGGCGCGCGCCTTCGCCTCCTCGGGCGGCAGGGTCAGCAGGGTGGCGAGTTCGTTGACGCCCGCATCGATGCCGCCGGGAAAGTCGCCCGCCTTGAAGCGCGGGATGATGGCGGTGCGATAGATGCGCGAGGCAAGCGCGTCGGTGACGATACCCTCGACACCATAGCCGGTGGCGATCCACACCTTGCGCTCGTTCGGGGCGACCAGCAGGATCGTGCCGTCGTCCTTTTCCTTGCTGCCGATGCCCCAGCTGCGACCTAGCTGATAGGCATAGTCGCCAATTTCATAGCCCTGGAGGTCGGGCACGGTGGCGACCACCACCTGCCGGCCGCTCTGCTTGTCGAGCGCGGCCAGCTTGGCGGTCAGCGCCTGCTCCTGCTGCGGCGAGAGCAGGTTGGCGGCATCGACCACCTGGCCGGTCAGCTTGGGAAAGGTCTGTGCCTGCGCCGCCGGTATGAAGACCAGCAGCGCAAGGACCAGCAGCATAGAGCGAAGCACCTTCATGCCGCCACCTTCCGAGCGGGGCGATGTTCCAGCACCTCGATCATAGCGCCCGATCCGGCGAGAATCGCGGATTGCGGATCGCCGGCCGTGAAATGCGGCATCATCATGCGGCGGATGATCTGGTCGCAGACCTCGTCCTTCATCACCGTCTCCAGGCCCTTGCCCACTTCGATGCGGACCTTGCGCTCGGTCGGCGCAACGAGAAGCAAAAGGCCGTCATTGCGTTCCTTGCTGCCGAGCGCCCAACTGCGCGCGAGCCGCAGCGAATAATCGTTGATCGCCTCGCCGCCGAGAGTGGGTGTCGTGGCGATCACCATCTGTACGCCGGTCTGTCGTTCCAGCCGGGCAAGGCGGGCGGTCAGGGCCGTCGCGGTCGCGCTATCAAGCAAGCCTGCCTTGTCCACCACGCGACCCGTCAATTCCATGGCCGGCTTAGGCGCATCGGCTGCGGCCCCGCTGCAGGCAGCAAGCAGGGGCAACAGGACCAGCAGCAGGCGCCGCATCATCGTTATCGGCTCAGTTGCCGAAGTCGACCTTGGGCGCTTCTTCCGCGCCGGGCGTGACCGCCTGGAACGGGGCCATGGGCTTTGCGCCATGGATCAGCTTGGCGCCGATCGCGTCGGGGAAGGTGCGGATGCGGGTATTATAGGCCTGAACCGCTTCATTATAATCGCGGATCGAGACGGCGATGCGGTTTTCCGTGCCTTCCAGCTGCGACTGGAGCTGGAGGAAATTCTCGTTGGTCTTGAGGTCGGGATAGGCCTCGACCGAGGCGAGCAGGCGGCCAAGGCCCTGGCTCAGCTGTGCCTGGGCGGCCTGATATTGCGCGACCTTGGCCGGATCGGACAGGTCGGCGGCGTTGATCTGGATCGACGTCGCCTTGGCGCGGGCCTCGGTAACGGCGGTCAGCGTCGCCTGTTCCTGCTTGCCCGCCGCCTTGACCGTGGCGACGAGGTTGCCGGTCAGGTTGGCGCGGCGCTGATATTGCGCCTGGACGTCAGCCCATTTGGCCTTGGCATTTTCCTCGGCAGTGGGGACGCTGTTGATGCCGCAGGCGGACAGCGCAAGCGCGCCCATGACCGGCAGCAAAAGGCGGGAGAGGCGACGCGGGAAAAGCATGGAACATCCTCGGCTCTGTTTCGCTGACGGAAATAGGGCGTTGTCGGATGGCGTGCAACGGGCCATGCAGAGTTTATCGAAGGCGAGACAAGAGGTTCATCATGGGGCTGATTTCGGAATTCAAGACGTTCATCAATCGCGGCAATGTCATGGACCTGGCGGTTGGTGTCATCATCGGTGGCGCGTTCGCCACCATCACCAAGTCGCTGACCGATGACCTGATCATGCCGGTGGTCGGCTATCTTTTCGGTGGCGCTGACTTTTCGGGCTACTTCCTGCGCCTGGGCGACCTGCCCGAGGGGTTCAAGGGCAACCCCAACAGCTATGCCGACCTGAAGGCGGCCGGTGTCGCCATGTTCGGCTGGGGCCAGTTCCTGACCGTGCTGGTCAATTTCATCATCCTGGCCTTCATCATCTTCCTGCTGGTGAAGCTGGTGAACAAGGTTCTGGCCAAGCCGGAGGAAGCGCCGGCACCGGCCGTCACGCCGGAGGATATCGTGCTGCTGCGCGAGATTCGCGACTCGCTGAAAAAATAAGCGATTGCGACGAACCGAGGCCCTGATGGGAACCATTGGGGACGCGGCCGGTTGATCGGCGTCAGGGTTCGGGATGGCAAGGACCGTCCCGAACCTCGTGTCGAACATGTCAGCCCTGAGGGGGCGCAACAGGAGAAAACGCTGTGAAAAGCTTCGTCGCAATCCTTGGCCTTGCCAGCATGGTCTCGCTCGCCGCGTGCGATTCCAAGCAGGAAAACAAGGTCGAGAATGCCTACGAGAATCAGGCGGACGCTCTCGACAACCAGGCCGCGAACATGGAAGCGATGGCCGACAACCTGTCGGGCAACGCCGAAAATGCAGCCGAAAATGCGGCCGACGCGCTGGAGAACAAGGCCGACGCCACCCGCGAGGCGGGCGAGGCTGCCGCCGACGCGGTGGAGAAGAAGCAGCACTGATCTGCTGCGGCACCGAGCATCGGGCCAAAGGGGCGTCGCGCTTGCGGCGCCCTTTTTCTTTGCCGGCTCTCGCCTTTAACGGCCCCTTAACCACGGCCGGCCATGGTGCCCTCGCGCGCATCCAAAGGTCGTGGGAATGGACGAGTTACTTCAGGAATTCATATCCGAAACGCAGGAAACGCTGGAGGCTCTGGCGGGCGAAGTCGTCGCCTGGGAGGCCAATCCGGGCGATAGCCAGCGGCTGGACGCCATTTTCCGCTTCTTCCATACGGTGAAGGGCAGCTGCGGCTTCCTCAATCTGCCGCGTTTCGAGAAATTGAGCCATGCGGCCGAGGACGTGTTGTCGGAGATTCGCGCCGGCAACCGCAAGCCCGATCCCGCGACCGTCAGCGCGGTGCTGGCGATCATGGACCGGATCGGCGAACTGGCCGAGGCGGTGGCGCGCGGCGCGGCATTGCCCAACGAGAATGACGAATATCTGATCGGCGCGCTGACGCAGGTGGAGGCGCCGGCCGCGCCCGCCGAGGAAGCGGAACCCGAAGAGCCGGCGGCCCCGGTCGCGGCGGTGCGCCAGGGCCAGGCGCTGCGCACCATTCGCCTGCCGCTGTCGCTGATCGACCAGTTGATGAACGGCGTGTCGGACATGGTGCTGGCGCGCAATGAATTGTCGCGCAAGCTGCGCGACCGGTCGGCCGATCCTGAACTGGACAGCGCGTTCGAGCGGCTGTCCACCTGTGTCGCGGACATGCGCGACGTGATTTCCAAGACCCGCATGCAGCGGGTCGAGCGCCTGTTCGCGGCGATGCCGCGCATGGTGCGCGACCTGAGCCGCGATCTCGACAAGCGGATCGAGCTGAGCCTGGAAGGCGGCGACGTCGAGATGGACCGCGAGATGGTGGAGATGGTCGTCGACCCGCTCACCCATATCGTGCGCAACAGCATCGACCATGGCATCGAGACGCCCGAGCGGCGGCGTGCGGCGGGCAAGCCGGAGGCCGGCCGGTTGCGGCTGGAGGCGCGCCAGTCGGGCAACCAGATCGTGATCGAGATCAGCGATGACGGCGCCGGCATCAACACCGCGCGGCTGGTGGAAAAGGCGATCGCCGCCGGGCGGCTGACGCCCGATGCGGCAGCGCGGATGACCGAGCAGGACAAGCTGGACCTGATCTTCCAGCCGGGGCTGACGACGGCCGCCAAGGTGACGGCGGTGTCGGGGCGCGGTGTCGGCATGGACGTGGTGCGCGCCAATATTGAACGGATCGGCGGCGTCATCGCGCTGGACAATCATCCGGGGCAGGGGCTGCGCATCACGCTGCGCGTGCCGCTGACGCTGACCATCATTCCGGGCCTGATCGTGCGCGCCGGCGGCCTGCATTTCGCGATCCCGCGCGCGGCGGTGGTCGAGATACTGCACGACAATAACGAGATGATGCAGATTGCCGATGTCGGCGGTGCCAAGATCGCGACGATCCGGTCGATCCGCCATTCGATGATCGACCTGGAAGATGTGCTGGGCATGGACAAGCCACAGCAGATCGGACCGCGCGCCGTGATGGTGGTGCGATCGGCGACCGGCGTGCCCTTTGCCATGGGCGTGTCCGCAGTCGAGAATCATGAGGAACTGGTGATCCGTCCCGCATCGCCGCTGGTGATGGCGAGCGGCGTCTATGCCGGCATGACCTTGCCCGACAATGGCAAGCCGATGCTGCTGCTGGATGCGGCGGGCTTGGCCAATGCGGCGCGCCTGCCGAACCTGATCGACGATCGCGCCCATGGCGCAGTGGCGGATGCCGCCGCGCAGGAGGCCGGCGTCGAAATGGTGGCGGCGCTGCGCTTCGAGGAATTGTCGGGCGAACGGCGCCTGCTGCGCCTGTCGCTGATCGAGCGGGTCGAGGATATCGACGCCAGCCTGTTCGGCCGGTCCGGCGGCCAGGCCTTCGTCCGGCTGGACGAGCGGCTGGTGCCGGTGGTGAACGGCCGCCATGCCTTTGCCGAGGACAAGGTCTGCGCGCTGCGCCTGCGCGATGGCAGCCTGGAAGCCTGTTACCCGGTCGCGGCGGTGCTGGACATCGTCCAGATGCCGCTGGTGCCGGACATGGTGGCGATGCACGGCATGCTGAGCGGTGTCGCGGTGGTCGATGGCGAGCATCTGGAGGTCATCAACCCCTTCGCCCTGTTCGCCGCGCTGCCGCAGGAACCGATTGCGCCGCACAGCCGGGGCCGTTGCCTGCTGGCCGATGCGGAGGATGGCTGGACCCGCGAGATATTGGCGCCGCTGCTGCGCCAGGCCGGGCATGAGGTGGTGCTGGGCCTGCCGGGCGACGCCGTCGATGCGCAGGATATCGTGCTCTATTCGGCCGGCGATGTCGGCCAGGTGGTCGAGATCATGGGATGCCGGGTGGTGCATCTGCGCGCCACGCCGCGGGCGACCGGGCCAATGGATGCCAGCATCTACCGCTATGACCAGGACGCGCTGATGGCGGCGCTGTCCGGCGCGCGCGGATAAGGGGAAGAGCGATGGAGCAACTCTATCTGTTGGCGACGCTGGCCGGCGCCCGCATCGCGGTCGACGCCAGTGAGGTCGAGGCGGTGGTCAAGCTGACCGAGATATCGCCCGTGCCCGGCATGGGCGTGCATGTCGCGGGTCTTTCCGCGCTGCGCAGCCGGGTGCTGACGATCATCGATGTCGCCGCCCTGATTCATGGGCGCGCGACCCCGGCCGACCAGCGCGATCTGGCGATCATCGCCAATATCAGCGGTCATAGCTATGGCCTGATGGTCGATGGCGTGTCGGATATCTGTCGCGTGCCCGAGGGCGAACTGCCGTTGCGCGGACAGCTCGATCCGGCCTGGATGCCCTTTGCGCGCGGCGTGGTGGAGCATGAGGGCGTGCCCCATCTGCTGGTGTCGCTGGCCGGCTTCATCGAGGCCGGTGCCCAGGCACAGGCGGCCTGATCGCTTGGCCGCGTCGTTTACCATTTCCTCGCCTTTCGCGTTTACGCCTCTCCTCCCGGCACGTAAAAATCAAAGGGACGCTTCATGAAGAACTGCCTGGTCGTCGATGATTCCAAGGTCATCCGCAAAGTGGCACGCCACATATTGGAATCGCTGGACCTGACCGTGACCGAAGCGGTGGACGGGCAGGATGCCCTGACCCAGTGCGAGGCCAGCCTGCCCGATGTGGTGCTGCTCGACTGGAACATGCCGGTGATGAGCGGGATGGAATTCCTGCAGGCGCTGTCGGCCACCAAGATGGAGGCCCGGCCCAAGATCATCTTCTGCACCACGGAAAACGGCATCAGCCATATCAAGGCGGCTGTCGAGGCCGGTGCCGACGAATATGTGATGAAGCCGTTCGACCGCGAGACGCTGGAGAGCAAGCTGGCGATCGTCGGGGTCATCTAGGCCCGGTCCCTCCCTTCGAGGATATCGCCGTCTTTCCCAGCCTCTTCGTTCTGAAAGCCCGTCAATGACCGTCTTCGTGCCGACCATGGTCAGCCTCGACAGCCACACCGCTCCCGCGGTGCGCACGCTGGTGGTTGACGATTCGGTGGTGGTGCGCACGGTGATCGAGCGCATCCTGAACGCCGATCCCGGCTTTACCGTCGTCCACAAGACCAACAGCGCGGAAAATGCGCTGCGCTATCTGGCCGAACATAGCGTCGACCTGGTGCTGCTCGACATCGAACTGCCGGGCCAGAGCGGCCTGGCCGCGCTCCCCGCGATCCTGCGATCGAACCCGCAGGGTAAGGTGGCGATCCTGTCGGGCCGCTGCGAGGAGGGCAGTGCGGCGGCGATCGAGGCGCTGGCGCTGGGCGCGAGCGATATTCTTTCCAAGCCGGGCAGCGGCAGCTTTGGCGAGCAATTTCCGCAGGCATTGATCGATCGGCTCGGCCGGCTGTTCGGCGGCGAAGCGCCGACGGCACCGGCGCAGCGGTCGACCATGGTTCCGTCCGCCCATGCGACCGGCGCAGCGGTCGAACCCCTGGCCTGCCTGGGCATCGGGGCGTCGACCGGGGGCATCCATGCGCTCAGCCAGTTGTTCAGCGGCCTGACCGCGCCGCTGGGCGTGCCGATCCTGCTGACCCAGCATCTGCCGGTCAGTTTCACCGTCTATTTCGCGCAGCAACTGGCGCGCATGACCAGCCTGCGGGTCAAGGTGGCGGAGGCCGGCGACCAGCTGGCGCCCGACACCGTCTATGTCGCGCCGGGCGACGCCAACCTGCTGCTGCGGCGCGGGCTGCATGGCCGGGTGAGCGTGGTGCTGGACCCGGAACGGACGCCGTCGGGCAATCTGCCGGGTGTCGACCCGATGTTCGCCGCCATGGCCGATGTCTATGGCGCGGGCGCGGCGGGGATCGTGCTGACCGGCATGGGCCGCGACGGCACGGCCGGGGCGCGGGACATCGTGGCAGCGGGCGGCTGGATCGTCGCCCAGGATGAGCCAAGCAGCGTGGTATGGGGGATGCCGGGATCGGTCGCGGGGGCAGGGCTGACCTGTGCCCTGATGGAACCCCATGCGATCATGGATTTTGTCGCACGACGCGGAAAGATGAACGACTGATGGCCTTGCCCCCTTCCAGGATGGGATCGGGCGCTGCCCGGATTTTGACGGGTCTGCTGGAAGCGCGGACCGGCCAGGTTCTGTCCGAGGGGCGGGCCTGGCGCATGGAGACGGCGCTGAAGCCGGTGCTGCGCGATCATGGGTTGCAGGATATCGATGAACTGGCCGGCAAGCTGCTGCGCAGCCGCAATCCGCGGCTGGACGAGGATGTGGTGAACGCGCTGTTGAACAACGAAAGCAGCTTCTTCCGCGATCTGCAGATATTCGACCTCATCCACCGGCAGATATTGCCGCGCATCCAGGAGGCGCGGGGCGACCGGGTGCTGCGGATCTGGAGCGCGGGCTGTTCGACCGGGCAGGAAGCCTATTCGCTGGCGATCCGTTTCTGCAACGAGGCGGCGCGCTGGGCGGGCTGGCGGATCGAGATATTGGCGACCGATATTTCGAGCGCGGCGATCGACCAGGCGCGCAGCGGCATTTTCTCGCAGATGGACGTGCAGCGCGGCCTGCCTATCGGCGACCTGATCAAATGGTTCGAGCCGGCGGGCGATGACTGGCGCGCGAACCCGGAGCTGCGGCGGATGATCGACTTCCGTCAGGATAATCTGTTTGCCGCGCGGGTGCCGACCGGCGCCTATGACCTGCTGCTGTGCCGCAATGTGCTGCTCTATTTCTCGCCCGAACGGCGCCAGAGCGTGTTCGACCTGCTGGCACGGCACAGCCATGACCGATCGGTGCTGCTGCTGGGCGCGGGCGAGACGGTGATCGGCCAGAGCGAGGAATTCGTGCCGCATCCCGAATTTCGCGGCAGCTATGCGCGGAGGGGGCCTTCGACCGATGCCGGCAATTCGGCCCGGCGCGCGGGCTAATCGTCCGCCGATCATTTACCACGCTTGATTGCCGCGCCGGTCTCGGCCATGATTCCGTTCGTGGCTGCATGACGCGGCGCGACGCAGGGCGGAACAGGGCGTGAGACTGGACTTTTCGTGGTGACGGGCCCTTTGCGATGACCGACATCCCCATGATCGAGACGCCGTCGCCCAATTATGACGAGCGCAGCCTGCCGATCACCATGCTGGTGCTCCATTATACCGGCATGCCGGACGCGGCGAGCGCCATCAACTGGCTGGCCAATGCCGAATCCAAGGTGTCGGCCCATTATGTCGTGACCGAGGATGGCCAGATCATCCGCATGGTGGCCGAGGACAAGCGCGCCTGGCATGCCGGCCGGTCGCACTGGCGCGGCATCGACGATGTGAACAGTGCCAGCATCGGCATCGAGATCGTCAATCCGGGGCATGAATGGGGCTATCGGCCTTTCCCCGAGGCGCAGATGGGATCGCTGATCCCGCTGGTCCACGACATCGTCCAGCGCCACCGGATCACGCGTGGCAATATCGTCGGGCACAGCGACATCGCGCCCGCGCGCAAGCAGGATCCGGGCGAGCTTTTCCCCTGGGGGCAACTGGCGCGGCTGCGGCTGGCGCTGCCGCGACCGACCAAGAATCTGATGGACCCGCACTGGACCGATAGCGGCTTCATGCTGGCGCTCGAACGCTTCGGCTATGACATTGCCGAGCCGGAGCCGGCGGTCGTCGCCTTCCAGCGGCGCTTCCGCCCGGAACTGATCGACGGCGTCATCGACGGCGAATGCCGGGCGATTTTGCTCGCCCTGTTGCTGCCCAAGCCGACAGGGGATGACTGACCCGATTTTTGCGCCTATAGGCGCCTGTGCCAGAGGGCCGGGCGGCCGCGGCGTGGCGGGTAACTTCCACGGCGAGGAAAGTCCGGGCTCCACGAAATGACGGTGCCGGCTAACGGCCGGCTGGAGTGATCCAAGGGACAGTGCAACAGAAAGCAGGTCACTAAGGCTTCGGCCCAGTGAAATTGAAAGGGTGCGGTAAGAGCGCACCGCGTCTGCGGCAACGCAAGACGGCACGGTAAACCCCACCGGGAGCAAGACCGAATAGGGGCGGCGCGCAGCTTGACTGCTAGGTCTGTTTCGACTGAGACCGTCCGGGTTGGTTGCTTGAGGGACGGAGCAATCCGTCCCCTAGAGGAATGGTCGCCTATCCCCCTTGGGGGTGGACAGAACCCGGCTTACAGGCCCTCTGGCATTTCCCCTGTTGCGAGGTTATCGCAATAACCGGTCCGTGGTCTTGGGGGGATATGGTTTGCGTAACAGATATTTGGCCTTGCTGATGGCGATGGCCGCCATGCCCGCTATCGGCCATGCGACGCAGGATGCGGCGCCGGCAACGTCTGCCCCCGCAACTGGCACGATCCAGCAATTGTTCGAGCAATCGACGCAAGCCACCGAGGCGGCGGATTATCCCCGCGCGCTCGAAATCCTCACTGCGCTCGAAGGCCGGGTGGTGCGCAATCCGCGCAGCCTGGCGATCGTGCGGGTGCGCAAGGCCATGGTGCTGGCGGAACTGTCGCGCTGGGCCGAGGCGCGCGACCTGCTGAATCAGGCGGCGCCGGCCCTGCCCAGGGATGATGCCAGCCTGTCGACCGACCGTTATCGTGCCGCCTACACGCTGGGCCGCGTGTCGATGGGCGACCTCGACTATGTCGGCGCGCTGGCCCATTTCAGCGCGGCGCTGGCCGAAGCGGAGGGGCCGGCGGCGCGCATCCAGGCGCTGCTGGGACAGGCGCAGGCCGGCACGTTCGTCGATCCGGCCGAAGCGCTGAAGGCCGCCGAAGCGGCCAATGCCATCGCGGTCGCGGACCCCAAGATGTTCGACAAGGCGTCGCTGGCGCATATCGATCTGATCCGGGGGCGGGCGCTGCTCAATCTGGGCCAGTTCGATCCTGCGGAAAAACTGTTCGCGCGGGCGGTGAAGCAGCAGGGCGGGCTGACCACCAGGGTCGATTTCAATGATCTGGTGACCCGGTCGGATGCGTCGATCGCGGCCATGCTGGCCGGCCATCGCGACACGGCGCGCAATTATCTGGTTTATACCGGTGCCGGGCGCATGCCGCAGCAGGACTTTACCCAGGGCGCGGACATGGCGCTGCCGCGCTGTGGTGAGGATGGCGTCCAGCCCGACGATTATGCCGTGGTGGAATTCGGCATCAGCGACAGCGGCGCTGTTTCCTATGCCCGGCCGGTCTATGGATCGCGTCCCGGCCCGTCGGCGCTCGCGTTCGCGCGGGCGGTGCGGGACTGGTCGTGGCGGCCCGATGACGTGAAGAATATCCCGGCGCTGTTCCGGTTCGTCACGCGGCTGGAACTGCGTTGTTCGACCGCGGAAGGCGGTCCGTCGATGCTGGCGGGGCCGACCAAGGCTTTGGGCGACTGGCTGGAGGCCAGGCGCGTTCCCGGCCCGGTGCTGGACAATGTGCCGATGACCCGGCAGCGCGCGCTGCTGTTGCAGCAGGCGCAGCTGATCCGCAGCCAGAAGGGCGATACGACGGTGGAACTGGTGCCGGTGCTGATCCCGCTGCTCGCCGGATCGATGGCCGCGCGCGAGGATGTCGAGACCTATGGCCCGCTGCTGCGCCGGGTGGTGCGGACGGCGGATGCCCCGCCGCTGGCGCAATTGCTGGTCGACCGCCTGGTCCATGATGCCGCCGAGCATGTGGATATTCGTATCCGGGCCGATTCCCCCTATGCGTTGCGCGCCGCCGATTATCAGGCCGATGCCGATGCACGGGCGACCTTCGCGATCCTGGCCTATGATGATCTGAGGCCCAGGGAAAAGGCCGGGTCGCAGGCGCTGTTGAACGCGGTGATCGACGATGGCGCCTTGCCGGCCAATGATCCGCTGCGCGTGGCAGCGCTGGTGCGACGGGCGAGCCTGCAGGCGACCGGCGGCAATCTGGAAGCGGCACGGGCCGATTATGCCGCGACCGGATTGTCGGCGCAGCAATGTTCGATCGTCGATGCCAAGCCCAGCCTGCGCAGCGCGCCAGTATCCTCCGCCGATTATCCCACGGACATGGTGTCCGTGGGTGTCGAGGGATGGACGCGGGTCCAGTTCGACATCGCGGCGGACGGCACGACCCGCAACCAGCGGGCCGTCATCACCTATCCGCCGATGATCTTTGGCACCAACGGCACGAAGATCGTGACGCGGGCCAAATATGAGCAAAGCTATCGCCCCGATGGTGGCCTTGGCTGCGGCGGCAACATGCAGGGGGTGACTTTCCGTCGCTAATCCCGGCGCAGGGCTGGCTTTCCGGGCGCGGCTTCCCTAATTTGGTCCGATGGCAAGACAGAGCCGATCCAATGACTGGGGTTTTCCCCGCTGGCGTGCCTATGGCGCGACGCGGGAAGCGCAGCGCGTGCGCATCTGCGACCGTTTCGGCTGTGACCAGCCGGGTAACTGCCCCGCGCCCAAATCGCCCAACAGCCCGGACCGCTGGTATTTCTGCAGCGAGCATGCGGCCGAATATAACCGTAACTGGGACTATTTTCAGGGACTGGACGAGGAAGAGCGGGCCGAACGCGAGCGCACCGAACGGGGCGATGCCGGCGGCTATCAGTCGAGCGCCCATCATGGCTGGGGCGGTCCCGGCGACGGCAGCCGGTCGCGCGACGAGATGCACGCGCTGCAGGCGCTGGGGCTGGAGGATGACGCCGATTTCGAGGCGGTGCGCAAGAGCTGGCGCAGCCTGGCCAAGGAATATCATCCTGACGTGAAGCCGGGCGATGCCGAGGCGGCGGTGCAGTTCCAGACGATCCAGGCCGCCTATGAGGTGCTGCGCGCGGCCGAGGAACGGCGCACCTGGAAGCCGCGGGGCGCCAGCGATTGAAGGATCATGTCCGGTCCAACTGGCAAAATGCCGTGCTGGTCTGCCGCAAATGCTCGAAGAAGCTGGACGGCGGCTTCGGCAAGGATGGCGAGGAGCGGCTGGCCAAGGCGCTGCGGCGGCATCTGTCGCTGAAGAAGGGGCGCAAGGCGGCGGCGGGCATCATCGAGGTGAATTGCCTAGGCGTCTGTCCCAGGGGCGCGGTCACGGTGGTCAATGGCGCCGCCAGCCGCGACTGGCTGCTGGTGCGGCCGGGGGCGGATCTGGACGCACTGGCGACGGCACTGGACCTGCCGGCGCAGGCGGAATCGCAGAATCCGGGCTGACTTACGCAAAATGCGTAAATCCCGGCGGGTCTGTTAAGCCTATCCTTACCAACATTTCCTAGGGGGGATGCCATGCGGATATGGCTTCCTTCCTCGCGCGGTGCGGTGCTGCTGGTCCAGCTCGCGATCATCCTCCTGGGTCTCGCCCTGCTCTACGGCAATCCGCCGGCGCAGGGGCGCATCCTGCTGATCCCGATGACGGCCGGCGCGCGTGCGCATCTGGTGCCTGATGCGGTGGCGCATGGCGCCCGGCTGGTGGCGAGCGGACGCCTGCCGGGATCGATGGTGGTGGAGGGGCAGCGCGACGCGCTGCTGCCCTTGTTGCGGGGCGGCATATTGCCGCTGCGCGCCTTTGCCGCGGCCTGTGGCGAACCGGTGGGAGGATTGGCCTGATGGCATTCAACAGTCTCGAAAGTCTGCGCCTGCATGGCCTGCGCATCCTGCTGCTGTGCAGCCTGATCTGGACCGTGCTGATCGGCATTGGCGGCATGATGATCGGCAATGAGCGGGCGGCGCCCGCCATGCTGCTGTCGGCGCTGGCCAATATCCTGCCGACCTGGATGGTGATGCGGCGTCGCAACGACCTGGAGGTGCGGCTGGTGATGGGGACGCTGGCGGCGGTGCAGCCGGCGATCACCCTGTTCCTGCTGAGCGGCCATGTCTGGCAGATGGACGCGCACATGTATTTCTTCGTGGCGCTCGCCTCGCTGGCGGTGCTCTACGACTGGCGGCCGATCCTGCTGGCGTCGGTGCTGATCGCGCTGCATCATCTGGTGCTGACCTATGTCGCGCCCAATTGGGTGTTTTCGGGGCAGGCGGAGCTCGGCCGGGTCATCGTCCATGGCTTTGCGGTGGTGCTGCAAGGCACGATCCTGGGCTATCTCAGCATCAAGCTGCATGCGCTGCTGCTGGCGCAGGATGCACATGTGGCGGACACGGCCCGGCTGGCGCGGGAAGCGCAGGCGGGGCGCAATGCGGCGGAATCGGCGATGGATGCCCAGCGCCAGTCCGATGCGCGCGAGGCGCATCTGCGAATCGAGCGGGATGCCGAAAAGACACGGATGGCACAGGACCGACGCAGCGAGACGCTGGCGCTGGTCGGCGCCTTCCGCCAGTCGGTCGCGGGCGTGGTGAGCGCGGTCAGCGCGGCAACGGGCGAACTCAAGGAATCGGCCGGGCTGCTGCATGATCTGGCGCGCCGGGCGAGTGTGGGCACGGACGAGACGATGGCGGCGGCGGGGCAATCCTCGGCCAGCGCGGCGGTGCTGGCGCGGCGGATCGAGCAATTGTCCGAATCGATCAGCGCGATTGCAGCGGCGGCCAGCCAGCAGGCGAGTCTGGGCGGCGAGGCGCAGCGCGTGTCGGTGGCGGGGCATGAGGCGATGCAGGCGATGGAAGGGCGCACCGCGTCGATCACCAGCTTCGCCGATTCGATTACCGAGATTGCCGCCCGCACCAATTTGCTGGCGCTCAATGCCACGATCGAGGCGGCACGGGCCGGCGAGGTCGGGCGCGGCTTTGCGGTGGTGGCCGGCGAGGTGAAGCAGCTGGCCAACCAGACGGCGAGTGCGACCGGCGAAATCCAGTCGCTGGCCTCGTCCGCGCGGCAGGGGGCCGGGGTGGCGCAGGAAGCCCTGTCCGAGGTGGCCGGCAGCGTCGAGGAACTGGCGCAGGCGGCGCAGGCGATTCAGCGTGCGGTGGCCGACCAGCGCGATGCGACGGCGGCGATCGGCCAGTCGGCGCGCGATACCGCCCGCGACGCCGATCATATGGCGCAGCGGATGGCGACCGTGGCCGATGTCGCGCGCAATACAGAAAATCTGTCCGATCGCGTGTCGAGCGCGGCGGCCGGCCTTTCGCGCACCGCGCAGGAGTTGCAGCGCGCGACCGACCTGTTCGTGGCTCAGCTGGAAGCGGCCTGATCGCCGGTCAGCCGGCGCGGGCTATCTGGCCGGTTGCCTGGTTATCAAGGGAGCGTGCCAGCGGATAAAGGACGCGCTCTTCCCGATCGATCCGCCGGGCAAGGGCATCCAATATCCGGCCGCTGTCGGCGCAGAAGCCGCGCCAGTCGCGGGTGATCCGCTCGTCGGTCCAGGCGGCCATGTAGCGGGCGAAGCTCTCGGCCAGCGCGCCGATCTCGGCCTGGATGCGGGCGGCGGTGGTGCGGACGCGATCGTCGCCCTGGCGCTGGAGCGCGGGGTAGAGGATGCGATCCTCCAGCGCGAGATGGGCCATCAGCTTGCGCGCCAGTTGCCAGCGCAATGCGCTCACCGCCTGGGGCTGGTCGGGATCGGCGATCGCCTGGCGCAGTTGCGCGGCGATCAGGGCGATCTCCTCATGCTGCGTGCCCAACTCGTCCATGTTCATCGCGATCATCCTCCCTGCCCCGTGCGATCATGCGTCGGCCGGCGTTAAGAGGGGATTGGAGCGCAGGGCGGGCAAAGCGCGCAAAGCCTGTAAAAAAGAAAGACCGTCCGGCGCCTGCGCACCGGACGGTCCTTCTGTCATCGATCCTGGGGATCAGGCTCCATCGGAGCCTGTCGCGATCAGGCCGGCTGGTCGGCGCGGCTTGCGCCCTCGCCGTCAAGATTAAGGGCCGCGAAGTCCCAGTTGATCGCTTCCTTCAGCAGCTTTTCGGCATAGGCCGGGCGCAGGTTGCGATAGTCGATATAATAGGCATGTTCCCACACATCGAGGATCAGCAGCGGGGCATGGCCTTCATGCGCGACGGGGGTGTCGGCGTCATGATAGCTGGTCACTTCCAGCTTGCCGTCCTTCAGGATCAGCGCGGCCCAGCCGCTGGCGAAGTGGCCGACGGCCTCTGCCTTGAGCTTTTCGATCAGCGCGTCGACCGAACCGAAGGCTTCCTCGATCTTGGCGAGCAGGTCGCCGGTCGGGGCAGTCTTCACCGGCGACAGCGAGTTCCAGTAGAAGGTGTGGTTCCAGATCTGGCCGACCTGGTTGAACAGGCCGCCCTTCGACGACTTGATCAGTTCGACCAGCGACTTGCCCTGCAGGCTCTCGTCGGCGGCGACCAGTTCATTGGCCTTCACGACATAGGCATTGTGATGCTTGCCGTGGTGGAAGTCGAAGGTTTCGACCGACAGGATGTCGCCAAAGGCGTCCTTGGCATAGGGAAGGTCGGGCAGAACAAAGGCCATGGCGGAACTCCTCGGGTTCGTTATGGGGCGGCTCGCAGTGATGCTTGCGATGCCGGTTTATCATATGGTCCATGCGGGGCGTGGACGCCTCCATCGCTTCCCATATGCGCACCCAACGCCCAAGAAAACCAATATGTGCCTATTGCGAAACGATCGCAGAAACAGGCGGTTGGCGGGGCTTTCGGGCGATAACGGCCGGGCAGGGCCGGGGCGGCTTGCTTGACAGGCGGGACGGGGCCGAACATGATCTCGGCCATGCCGTTCAAGGTCATCTTTGCACGCTTCCGCCATCATGGGGGACAGCTTCTCGCGGGCCATCCGCCCCGGACCTGACAGGCGCGCTGCCGGCAGGTTCGGGGCACCCTTCTTGACGCTTTGCGCCCGAGGACCGGGCGCGCACCCCTATCAGGAAGTTTTCCCATGACCCTGCAACAGAAGTGGGCGGCCGTGCCGCCGATCCATATCGTCGAATCCGAAGCTGACATGATTTCCGACCTCGCCTGGGCGGCGCGCGACCGCTTTCCTGACGTCAGCCAGTTGTTGCTGGAGGAGGTCGGCCGGGCGCAATTGTGCAGCCGGGCGGCGCTGCCGGCCGATGTCGCGGCGATGGGATCGACCATCCTCTATCGCGATGGCGCGCGCGGGACGCCCCGCCGGGTGGAGCTGGTCTATCCCAGCCATGCCGATGTGGCGCTGGGCCGGATATCGATCCTGACGCCGGTCGGTGCCGCGCTGATCGGGATGCGGGCAGGCAATGCCATATTGTGGCCGGACCGCGACGGCCATTTGCGCGACATCATGGTGGACGAGGTGGTTCAGGCGCAGGCCTGAACCACGTAGGTCAGCGCTTTGTCAGCCCTGCGGCGGGGTGGTTTCGCCCACCTCGTCGCTGTCGAGGCCGTCGTCCAGGGTCAGGCCGTGGCGCAGCAGCATCGGGATGTTGGCGCCGGCGAACACGACCGAGACGATGGTGACGCCCCAGACCTTGACCGCGAGCCAGGTGTCGAAGCTCATCGTCCGGCGCATCAGCTCGTTGGCAACCGCCATGAAGACGAAGAAGAAGGCCCAGTTGCGCGACAGCTTGCGCCAGCCTTCCTCGGTCAGCCCGTCATAGGCGGCCTGGAGCAGATATTTGAGCAGCGGCTTGCCGCGCAGCAGCCCGGCGAACAGCATCAGCGCGAAGAAGGCGTAGATGATGGTCGGCTTCAACTGGATGAAGCGCTGGTCGTGGAAATAGATGGTGAGGCCGCCGAAGAACAGGATCAGCAGCGCCGAGAGCCACAGCATCGGCGAGACCCGGCCGAGCTTCACCTTGGAGATGATGACGGCGATGACGATCGCGGCCATGAAGGCGGCGGTGCCAAAGCTCATGGCGGTGATCGGATTGCCCGCACCCCAGAACCAGCCCGCGCCCTTGTAGCTCAGAAAAAAGACCAGCAGCGGCCCGAAATCGAGCGCGAGGCTGAGGCTGCCGCCATGGGCGGGCTTCTTGGCGTCAGCGGGCATAGGCCGTCCCCGCGATCGCGCGTGCCATGTCGCCGGCATCGAAGGGGCGCAGATCCTCGATCTTTTCGCCCACGCCGATGGCATGGATCGGCAGGCGATATTTCTCCGCCGCCGCGACCAGCACGCCGCCGCGCGCGGTGCCGTCCAGCTTGGTCATGACCAGGCCCGTGACCTGTGCGGTTTCCTTGAATACTTCGATCTGGTTCAACGCATTCTGTCCCGTGGTGGCATCGAGGACCAGGACAACGTCGTGCGGGGCGGCCGGGTTCAATCGGCCGAGCACGCGGCGCACCTTGGCCAGTTCGTCCATCAGTTCGGTCTTGTTCTGCAGGCGGCCGGCGGTGTCGACGATCAGCACGTCGATGCCGGTGACCGTGGCCTGCTTGACCGCGTCGAACACGATGCCCGCGGCGTCGCCGCCTTCCTTGCCGGCGACGATGGGCACGCCGAGGCGTTCTGCCCAGACCTTCAATTGGCCGATCGCGGCCGCGCGGAAGGTGTCGCCCGCCGCCAGCATCACGCCATAATCCTGTTCCAGGAAATTATTGGCGAGCTTGGCGATGGTGGTGGTCTTGCCCGATCCGTTGACGCCGATCACCAGGATCACCTGCGGCCGCGGAAAGGCCTCGATCTCGAGCGGGCGGGCGACCGGGGCCAGCACCTTCTCGATCTCCTCCGCGATGATCTCGCGCAGATATTCCTCGGTCAGTTCCTTGTTGTAGCGCCCCTCGGCGAGGCGATCACGAACCCGGCCGGCCATGGCCGGGCCGAGATCGGACATGATCAGGGCTTCCTCGATCTCGTCGAGGGTCTGGTCGTCGAGCGCGGCCTTAGTGAAAAGGCCGGTCAGATTCTCGCCGAGCTTGTCGGATGTGCGCTTGAGGCCGCCGAAGAGGCGGTCGCGCCAGCTGGTGCCGGTGTCAGTCATTATTGCGCCTCTTGCGCGATCAGCGCGCCATTCTCAAGGCCGCTGATGCGGGCCGCGACGATCGTGGAGGGGGGCTGGGGCGTGGTGAAGCGCACCGGCGCGAAATTTTCCGCATGGCCCGACAGGCCGTTGCGTTCGACCAGCACCGACTGGCGGGTGCCGACCAGGCGAGCGAGCCAGGCGTCGCGCTGGGCCGCGCAGGCGTCGCGCAGCAGTGCGGCGCGCGCCTTGATGGTGGCGCGATCCAGCTGGGGCATGCGCGCGGCCGGCGTGCCCGTGCGCGGCGAATAGGGGAAGATATGGCCATGGACGATGTCGCAATCGGCGACCAGCGCCAGGCTGTTGGCGAACATGGCCTCATCCTCGGTCGGGAAGCCGGCGATGATGTCGGCGCCGATGCTGATGTCCGGGCGGGCGGCCTTCACCCGCTCGACGATGCGCACCGCGTCGGCGCGGCTATGGCGGCGCTTCATGCGCTTGAGGATCATGTCGTCGCCGGCCTGTAGCGAGAGATGCAGATGCGGCATCATCCGCGGCTCATGGGCGATGAGGTCGAACAGCCGCTCGTCAATCTCGACACTGTCGATCGAGGAAAGGCGCAGCCGGGGCAGGTCCGGGACATGCTTGAGCAGTCGTTCGATCAACTGGCCGAGCGACGGGCTGCCGGGCAGGTCGGGGCCATAGCTGGTGACGTCGACGCCGGTCAGCACGATCTCGCCATAGCCCGCATCGACCAGCTGCTTGGCCTTGTCGATCACCGCGCCGGCGGGGACGGAGCGGCTGTTCCCCCGGCCATAGGGGATGATGCAGAAGGTGCAGCGATGGTCGCAGCCATTCTGCACCTCCAGAAAGGCGCGGGCATGTTCGGCAAAGGCGCTGGCCATGTGCGGCGCGGTGTCGCGCACGGCCATGATGTCGGAGACATTGACCTTATCCGCCACCGGGGCGAAGGCGGCGGCCTCCAGCTTCTCCCGGTTGCCGATCACGCGGTCCACTTCCGCCATGGCGGCGAAGGTCTGGGGTTCGGTCTGGGCGGCGCAGCCGGTGACGAGGATGCGGGCGTCGGGGCGGTCTCGCCTGGCGCGGCGGATCGCCTGCCGGGTCTGGCGCACGGCCTCGGCCGTCACGGCGCAGCTGTTGACGACGATCAGGTCGTCCTGTGCGCCGGCCATTTCGCGAATAGCCTCGCTCTCCGCGATGTTGAGCCGGCAGCCCAGGGTGATGATGTCGGGACCAGCCACGGTCAGAAGCGGTCCCAGTCCGCCTCGCCGTCGAACACATGGGTGGCGGGGCCGGTCATGCGGATCGTGCCGCCCGGCGCCCAGTCGATCTCCAGGTCGCCGCCCGGCAGGCTGACCGTCACCGGGCCGACCATCAGCTTGCGGCGGATCGCGGCGACGGCGGTGGCGCAGGCGCCGGTGCCGCAGGCGCGCGTAAGGCCGGCGCCGCGTTCCCAGACGATCAGGTGAAGATGTTGCGGGCCGACGACCTGCGCGAAATTGACGTTCACGCGGGCGGGGAAGAGCGGGTCATGCTCGATCAGCGGGCCGAGCCGTTCGAAATCGACAGCGTCCAGATCCTCGACGAAGAAGATCACATGCGGGTTGCCGACATTGACGGCGGCCGGCGCGGGCAGGTCTTCCCAACTCGCGCTCATGGTCAGCGTGTCCATCGGATAAGCGAGCGGGATCGCGTCCCAGTCGAAGCGGGGCGCGCCCATGTCGACGCTGGCGCCGCCGTCCACGCCCTTGGCATCGAGCAGCCCGGCCCTGGTGCGGATCAGCACATCCTTGCCGACGAACAGCGGCACGCAGCGCGTGGCGTTGCCGCAGGCTTCCACTTCCGAACCGTCGGAATTGAAGATCAGCATCGACACGTCGGCCTGATCACCGGGGTCGGCATCGCCGATGACGATCAACTGGTCGCAGCCCACGCCGGCATGGCGATCGGCAATGGCGCGGGCGCGCGCCTCCGTCATCGCGACCGGCGCTTGGCGCGCGTCGATCACGACGAAATCATTGCCCAGACCATGCATCTTGGAAAAGCGGCTCATCATGGCGCCGCATTTAGTGTGGCGGGGCGGAAAAGGCGAGTCTTGGCTGTGCGGGCGCCGCTATTGCGGGGAAACGCGAAAGCCGACGAGCATGGCGCGTACAAAGGGGATGGCTTGGCCTTCATTATCCTTGCCAGCTTCCAGAGTTAAGGCGCTGGCCTGGGTGCAGGCTACATCGACCAGTTTTGCCTCATCTGGTTTGACGCCCTGGCAATGGGAGACATGCCCGGATGTGTCGACCTTCACGACGATACTGGCAGTTGTTTCGCGCGCGCCATCGGGCAGATTGCTGACCTGTAATCCCAGATCAACGGGTGGTGCGGCAGAGCGTTCGGAGCCCGCCTTGCCCTGGCCATTGGAGCGCCACCACCTGACACGGCTGTGCCATTGGCTGTGGATGGCGCTACCCGTTTCGTCCGTGGCATGCGTGAACTTCGCTCTTGCCAGTATCAATGCGCAGGTTTTCCGATCCAGGGCAGTGGAGCCGCTAGATTGGGTGATGTCGCATCGTATCGCTTGACCATTGGGCGCGATCAGCAATGCGAAAAATGTAGTGCCCTCACCCTGTGGTCGCTTGTCGTCAGTAGGATAGTCCAGCGAAGTGACCCAATCCCCCGGATAATTGGCTGGTGTCGCGTTCACAAGCGCGACGGCATGGATCAGTACCGATACGATTCCCATCATTTCCCCTAAAGCCGACCCTCGCGGCATCCCCAGACCAGACTAAGGGTGACCGATTGGAAAGACTAGCGGTCAAGCGCCCCCGCCAATGATTGCGGCATAATCCTGCGGATCGACATTGGCGCCGGAGATGACGAGGGCGGTGGCGCCGTCGGTCGCTGGGGCGAGGCCGGCAAGCATGGCGGCGAGCGCGACCGCGCCGCCCGGTTCGACCACCAGCTTGAGCGTGGTGAAGGCGAAGCGCATCGCGTCGCGCACCTGATCGTCGCTGACGACCAGACCGCCTGCGAGCAGGGCGTGGTTGATCGGGAAGGTCAGCGCGCCGGGGCTGGGCGCCAGCAGCGCGTCGCAGATGCTGCGCGCGTCGGGCGAGACGCTTTCGCGCGTGCCGCTGGCGAGCGAGCGGGCGGTATCATCGAAACCGGCGGGTTCGACCGCATAGACGCTGATGTCCGGGCGGGCGGCCTTGACCGCCGTGGCCGTGCCCGCGACCAGGCCGCCACCACCGCAACAGACGAGAATCTGCGTGAGGTCGGCGCCGGCGGCCTGCGCTTGCTCCAATATCTCCAGGCCGATCGTGCCCTGGCCGGCGATGATGAAGGGATCGTCGAAGGAGGGAACCAGCGTCGCGCCGCGTTCGGTGGCAAGGGCGGTGGCGATTTCCTCGCGGCTCTGGGTGAAGCGGTCATAGGGGACGACCTCGGCGCCCAGCGCGCGGGTGTTGGCGGTCTTGATCGCCGGCGCATCGGCCGGCATCACGATCGTGGCGGGAATGCTGAGCAGGCGCGCGGCAAAGGCGACGCCCTGGGCATGATTGCCCGAGGACCAGGCGACGACGCCCGCCGCGCGTTCCGCAGCGTTCAGTCGGGCGAGGCGGTTATAGGCGCCGCGGAACTTGAACGATCCGCTATGCTGGGCCCCCTCGAACTTCACCAGCACACGCCGGCCGCAGAGATCGTTCAGCGCGGCATTCTCGATCAGCGGGGTGCGGACCGCCGCCGGCGCGATCAGCCGCGCGGCATCGGCGACGTCGGCGGCAGTGATGGCAAGCGAATCGGACATGTCGGCTCCTTCGGTAAGAGGCCCCTGCATAGCCGCCCGCCGGCGCCGCGCAACGATCCGCCGGGGCGATCCTGGCCCGCTTGGCAGGGCTTGTGCTTTGGCTTATGGGGGCCGCGCGCCGGGGCGGTCAAAAGCCCCGGACGCGCATGATCGCGCCGGTGCCCGCAAGGGCTGAAAACGGGAATGCGGTGCGGGGGGCGCAGCCCTTCCAAATCCGCGGCTGTCCCTGCAACTGTAAGCGGTGAGCGCGATGCGCAGGGTTCCCAGGCTCTTCAAAAGGGGAGGGCCGGAACCGGCCACTGGACCGCCAAGTCCGGGAAGGCTGGCGCATCGCTGCCCTGACCCGCGAGCCAGGAGACCTGCCGGCGTCTGGTCGCTCTTGCCCTGGCCCAGGGGATGGCCATGGCGCGGTGTTTCCGTCGAGCGACGCCCATGGCGGCCGGGGCCGCATCGGTGCGTGGGGCGGGGCGCTGGCGTCTTCCCGATCCTCACGCAGCGACCGCTTGTGCGGACGCCCCGGTTCCAAATCGACGGACGCCGGGGGACGATAAAATGAAGATGTTGGGGATTTCGCTGATCGCATTGCTGGCCGCTACGCCGGCATTGGCCCAGGATGACGATATCGTCGTCACCGCTTCGGGCATTGCGCAGCCGCGCGACGAGGTCGGCCAGGCGATCACGGTGATCGATGCCGACACGATCAGGACGCGCCAGGCGGTCGATGTCGTCGACCTGCTCGCCACCACGCCGGGCGTCCGCTTCAGCCGCAACGGCTCCACCGGCGGCGTGACCGGCGTGTCGCTGCGCGGGGCGGAGACGACCCAGACGCTGGTGCTGATCGACGGGGTCAAGGTCAACGACCCGAGCGGCATCGGCGACGGCTATGATTTCGGCCATCTGCTGACCGGCAATATTCGCCGGATCGAAGTGCTGCGCGGCTCCAACTCGGTGGTCTATGGCAGCCAGGCGATCGGCGGCGTGGTCAATGTGATGACCGGCGCGCCGAGCGAGGGTTTCGAGGTCAATGCCTCGGCCGATTATGGCTATAGCGACACGCTGAATGCCAAGGCCGATGTGTCGGGCACGCGCGGCGCGGTGTCGGGCGGCGTCGGCGTTGCCTATTTCAACACCGACGGCATTTCCTCGGTTGGCCGGTCGTTCGGCGGCGTGGAGAAGGACGGCTATGAGAATATCGCCACCAACGCCAAGCTGAAGATCGCCTTTTCCGACAGCCTGAGCCTCGACCTGCGCGGTTACTATATCCATGCGGATCTCGACTATGACAGCTTCTTCGGCGCGCCGGCGGACAGCAGCGACGTCAGCAAGCTGGACCAATATGTCGGCTATGCCGGAATCAACCTGGCGCTGCTCGACGGCAAGCTGACCAACCGCGCTGCCGTCACCTGGCTGCGCAACGATCGCGACTATTATTTCGTGCGCGGCACTGACCCGGACTATGGCTATTCGGGCACCAATCTGCGGTTCGAATATGAGGGCGTCTATGCCCCGGTGGATCAGGCCAAGCTGATCTTCGGCTATGAGCATGAGCGGCCGGACTATGAGTATTTCGGCTTTGGCGACATAGCGAGCGCGAAGGCGAACATCGACAGCGTCTATGCGCTGGCGGTGGTGAAGCCGCTTGCCGGCCTGGCCGTCACCGGCGGGCTGCGCCATGACGATCATAGCCAGTTCGGCGGCGCGACCACCTTTGGTGCCAACGCCAATTACACGCCGAACGCCGGCGCCACCAATATCCGCCTCTCCTATGGCGAGGGGTTCAAGGCGCCGTCGCTCTATCAGCTCTACGACACCTATAGCGGCAACAGCGCGCTGCGGCCGGAACGGTCGAAAAGCTATGATATCGGCTTCGACCAGAGCCTGGACGGGGACAAGGCGGTGCTGTCGCTGACCGCCTTCCGGCGCGATACCCGCAACCAGATCAATTATGATTATGCGACCTACACCTATGGCAATCTGGACCGGACCCGCGCCAAGGGCGTGGAAGCGACGCTGACGCTGAAGCCGGTCGAGGCGCTGACGGTGGCGGCATCTTACAGCTATGTCGATGCGCGCGACCGGTCGGGCGGGGCCACCGACGGCAATCGCCTGCCGCGCCGCGCCGCCAATGCGGTGAGCGTGTCGGCCGACTATCTCTGGTCCTTCGGCCTGTCGACCGGCGCGACCCTGACCATGGTCGGCGACAGCTATGACGACACGGCGAACACCCGCCGGCTCGACGGCTATGGGCTGGCCGGGCTGCGCGCGTCCTTCCCCGTGGGCGACCATCTGGAAGTCTATGGCCGGATCGACAATCTGTTCGATGCGGATTACGCCACCGCCTATGGCTATGGCACCTATGGCCGGTCGGCCTATGGCGGCGTGCGTGTCCGCTTCTAAGGGGCGGCGCGCATGAGCGGGCGGCGGCATCCTTTGTTGCTGCCGGGGCTGATCGGCCTGCTGCTGGTCGCGGCCATCGCGTCGGTCGCGCTGGGATCGGTGACGATCGCGCCGGCCCGCATCCTGGCGGTGCTGGCGGGCGGTGGCGATATGGTGGCGCGCGCGATCGTCATCGACCTGCGCCTGCCGCGCATGGCGATCGGCCTGCTGGTCGGCGCCATGCTGGGCCTGTCGGGTGCGGCATTGCAGGGCTATCTGCGCAATCCGCTGGCCGAACCTGCCGTGCTGGGCGTATCCAATGCAGCGGCGCTGGGCGCGGTGATCGCGCTCTATTTCGGCCTGTCCGAACTGCACCCGATGGCGTTGCCGCTGCTGGCGATCGTTACCGCACTGGCGGCGATCGGCGCGCTGTTCCTGCTGGCGGGACCATCGGAAAGCCCGTTGACGCTGATCCTGGCCGGCATTGCCGTCGCGACGCTGGCGGGGGCGGGGATCAGCCTGGCGCTCAACCTGTCGCCCAATCCCTTCGCCGCGATGGAGATTATGAGCTGGCTGATGGGCAGCCTGGAAAATCGCAGCATCGACCATCTGCTGCTGGCGCTGCCCTGCATCGCGGTCGGCGCGGCGCTGCTGCTCTATGACGGGCGCGCGCTCGATGCGCTGACCCTGGGCGAGGATGGCGCGCGGGCGCTGGGCGTCGACCTGTCGCGGGCGCGGCTGCGGCTGATGGCGGGGGTGGCGATTGGCGTCGGTGGCGCGGTGGCGGTGACCGGATCGATCGGCTTCGTCGGCCTGATCGTGCCGCATCTGGTGCGGCCGCTGACCGATCGGTCGCCCTCCGCGCTGCTGTTGCCGTCCATGCTGGGCGGCGCGGTGTTGCTGACCCTGGCCGATATCGGCGTGCGCATCATCCCGACCAGCAGCGAATTGAAGCTGGGCGTGCTGACCGCGATCCTGGGCGTGCCGGTCTTCCTCATTCACCTGATGCGGGAGCGGCGGCTATGGTGACCCTGTCGACCGAGCAACTGGACGTCCGGCTGGGCCGCCATCTGGCGGTGCGCGGCGTCGACCTGACCATGGCGCCGGGCCAGTTGATCGGCGTGATCGGCCCCAATGGCGCGGGCAAGTCGACCTTGGTGCGGGCGCTGCTGGGGCTGGTGAAGCCGGCCGCCGGTCGCGCGCTGCTGGACGGAGCGCCGGTCGAGCGGCTGTCGCGCCAGGCGGTGGCGCGGTCCATCGCCTATCTGCCGCAGGGCCAGACATTGCACTGGCCCCTGGCGGTCGAGCGGCTGGTGGCGCTGGGGCGCTTGCCGCATCTGGGGCCGCTGTCGCGCCTGACCGCCGACGATGAGGCGGCGATCGAGGATGCGATGGTCCGCGCCGATGTTACCGGCTTCAAGGGCCGGATCGCGACCGAGCTGTCGGGCGGCGAGCGGGCGCGGGTGCTGCTGGCGCGGGCGCTGGCGGTGGGCGCGCCGGCGCTGATCGCCGACGAGCCGCTCGCCGCGCTCGACCCCGGCCACCAGATCGATGTGATGGCTTTGCTGCGCGCGCAGGCGCAGGGCGGGGCGCTGGTTGTCACGGTGCTGCACGACCTGGCCATGGCGGCGCGCTATTGCGACCGGCTGCTGCTGATGGATGGCGGCGCGCTGGTGGCGGACGGCGCGCCGATGGACGTGCTGACGCCGGAGCGGCTGGCATCCGTCTATGGTGTCGCCGCGCGGATCGACGTCAGCGATGGCCTGCCGCTGATCGTGCCGACGGCACGGGTCTGATCTGTAACGGAAAAGGGAGCCTTCCGGCCCCCTTTGCTTAGTTGCCGAAGCCGCGCGGGGCGGGATCGACCACGCTGATCGTGCCGGCGCCGACCTCGCTCACTTCCAGTGCGCGTTCGGCGATGCCGTTGCGGTTGAAGCGGAAGGCGCCGTCGATGCCGGCAAAGCCGCCCGGATCGCGCAGACGCGCGGTCGGGAAGGGGGCGCCCGGCTTCCAGTCCTGGGCGATCCGCACGGTCAGCAGCACCGCGTCATAGCCCATCGAGGACAGGCGGAACGGCGCGCTGCCATAGCGGGTGCGATATTTGGTCGCGAGCTGGCGATAGAGGCCGTCCGACACGCTGGCATACCAGGCGCCGCGCAGCACGGGGCTGGCGGCCAGCGATTCTTCGGTATTCCAGATTTCGGTACCGAGCAGGCGGGCATTGGCGCCGCCATTCTTGCGCACGATCGGTGCGACCTGCAGCGCGACCCGGCCGCTGTCGGCTATCAGCAGCGCGTCATAGCTGGACGAGGCTTGCAGCTTCTTGACCGCAGCGGTGATCGAGGCGGGGGTGCGATCGAAGGTCTGCATCGACACGACCGTGCCGCCAGCCTGTTCGACCGCGCGCAGCAGCGCATTGCCGGCGCGCTCGCCATAGGTGCCGCGCGGCACCAGCGCGCCGAAATTCGACAGGCCCTTTTCACGGGCGAAGCCGATCACGCGCTCGATCGACTGGTTGGGGGTATAGCCCATCAGGAAGATGTTGCTGCCCGCGACGCTGGTGTCGTTGGAGAAGCTGATGACCGGGACATTGGCCTTGGCCGCGATCGGCCCGACGATGCGGGCGTCATCGGCCAGCAGCGGACCCAGGATCAGGCGGTTGCCGTCGGCCAGCGCCCGGTTGGCGGCGGCCGCCGCGCCGGTGGCGGTGTCATAGGTGGTGATGCGGACCTTGTCGGTCTTGATATCCATCAGCGCCAGGGTGGTGGCATTGGCGATCGACTGGCCGACGCCGGCATTGGGGCCGCTGGTCGGCACCAGCAACGCGACGCGGTGGCGCGCGGTGTCGGTCGGCAGGCCCTGGGTCACTTCCGGGCCGGTCGGCTTGGCGGGACCGGTGGGCTGGGCGGGACCGGGGCCCTTGGGCACGATCGACTGACAGGCGGCAAGCATGATCGTGCTGGCAACGAACAGCAATCGCGCGCTGCGCTTCATCGCCGCGAACATGTTCGCTTGCCGGGGGGCATCCGTCTCTGTCATCTGGGATCCTTATGGAAACTATATTGGCATCCGGGCTTGAGCCCGGGCTTTACATCGTGGCGGGGCCGATCGGCAACCTTGGAGACCTTACGCCCCGCGCGGCCGAAGTCCTGCGGTTGGCCGACGTGGTCGCCGTGGAAGATACACGGGTCAGCGCAAGGCTGCTGCGCCATGCGGGATCGGATCGACCGATGATTCCCTATCATGACCATAGCGCGGAAAATGTGCGGCAACGGCTGATCGAGCGGATGGCGAGCGAATCGGTGGCGCTGCTGTCGGATGCGGGGACGCCGCTGATTTCTGACCCCGGCTACAAGCTGGTGCGCGACGCGCGGGCGGCGGGGCGCAAGATCACGACCCTGCCGGGGCCGAGCGCGGCGATCGCGGCGCTGACCCTGTCGGGCCTGCCGACCGACCGCTTCCTGTTCATGGGCTTCCTGCCCAGCAAGGCGAAGGCGCGGGGCGACGTGCTGGCCGAAGTGGTGGCGCTGCGCGCGACCCTGGTCTTCTACGAAAGCGGGCCGCGCCTGTCGGACAGTCTGGCGGCGATGGCGGCGGCGCTGGGTGATCGCGAGGCGGCGGTCAGCCGCGAGATCAGCAAAACGTTCGAGGAGACGGCGACCGGCACGCTGACCGAACTGTCCGCCCGCTATGCCGATGCGCCGCCCAAGGGCGAGATCGTCGTCATCGTCGGCCCGCCCGGCGAGGCACCCCCGGCCAGCGCCGAGGATGCCGACGCGGCGCTGCGGGAGGCGCTGACCCTGCTGCCGGTGTCGAAGGCGGCGGGCGAGGTCGCCAAGAAGCTGGGGCTCGACCGGCGGACGCTCTATGACCGGGCGAACGAGCTGAAAGGGGAACGCGAGGCGTGAACCGCCAGCAGGCGGAGAAGCGCGGCCGGCAGGCCGAACGCATCGCCGCCTGGTGGCTGCGCCTCAAGGGCTGGCAGATTATCGGCCAGCGCCTGCGCACGCCCGCGGGCGAGGTCGATCTGGTCGCGCGCAAGGGCGCGATGCTGGCCTTTGTCGAGGTGAAGAGCCGCGCCACCGATGCCGAGCTGGACGTCGCGATCGACCAACGCCGACTGGCACGGGTGGCGGCGAGCGCCGAAATATTATGGCATCAGCTGGCAAGACCCGGAGACGACATGCGAATTGACGTCATCCTCCTTGCGCCCGGCCGCCCGCCACGCCATCTGGCCAATGTCTGGCATGGGGGGTGAAGGCTCTCCATTCCGTTCGGGCTGAGCGAAGTCGAAGCCCACGCCTGAGCGCCAGCGAAGGCAAGTCACCTCGCTAACGCTCGGCGGAGCCCTTCGACTTCGCTCAGGGCGAACGGTAAAAGGAATGAAGATGACCGAACTCAACCCCCTGACCGTCGCCATGCAGATGGACCCGATGGAAGGGATCAGGATCGCCGGCGATTCGACCTTCCACATCATGCTGGCGGCGCAGGCGCGGGGGCATAAGCTCTATCATTATCTGGCGCCCGACCTGACCTATCGCGACGGCCGGGTGCTGGCCAAGGCGCGGCCGGTGAAGGTGCAGAAGGTCGAGGGCGATCATTATGCGCTGGGCGAGCCGGAGATGCTGGACCTGGGCCGCGATGTCGATGTCGTGTGGATGCGGCAGGACCCGCCCTTTGACCTGAGCTACATCACCGCCACCCATTTGCTGGAGCGGGTGCAGGAAGAGACGCTGGTGGTGAACGACCCTGCCAGCGTCCGCAATGCGCCCGAAAAGCTGTTCGTGCTCGATTATGCCCGCTTCATGCCGCCGACGATGATCACGCGCGACCTGGCCGAGGTGAAGAGCTTCCTGGCCGAGCATGGCGAGATCGTGGTGAAGCCGCTCTATGGCAATGGCGGCGTCGCGGTGTTCCACGTCGGCAGCAATGGCGCGAACCTGTCTTCGCTGGTGGAACTGTTCAAGGCTTCGTGGGTCGAACCCTTCATGGTCCAGGCCTTCATCCCCGGCGTCGCCCAGGGCGACAAGCGCATCGTGCTGGTCGATGGCGAGGTCGCGGGCGCGGTCAACCGCATTCCGGGCGCGGGCGAGATCCGGTCCAACCTGGCGGTCGGCGGATCGGCGGCCAAGACGGTGCTGACCGATCGCGAGCGGGAAATCTGCGAGGCGATGGGGCCGGAATTGAAGCGCCGCGGCCTGTTGTTCGTCGGCATCGACGTGATCGGCGGCGAATGGCTGACCGAGATCAACGTGACGTCGCCGACCGGCATCGTGTCGATCGACGCATTCGACGGCACCGACACCGGCAGCCTGATCTGGGACGCGATCGACGCCCGCCTGGCGGCGCGGGCGGCGGCTTGACGGATGTGCGCCATTCCTCCGTTCGTCCTGAGTAGCCATTGAGCATGTCGAAATGGCGTATCGAAGGATGTTGCACGCGATGCTTCGATACGAGGCTTCGACTTCGCTCAGCCTCTACTCAGCACGAACGGACATAGGGGCATGACCGACTGGGTGCTGCGGCTGATCGATGCAGGGGGCTATTGGGGGATATTCCTGCTGATGATCCTCGAAAATGTCTTCCCGCCGATCCCGTCCGAACTGATCATGGGGATTGGCGGCATCCGCGTCGGCCAGGGGCGGATGGCGATGGAGTGGCTGCTGCTGGCGGGCACGCTGGGCACCACCATCGGCAATTATTTCTGGTATCTGGTCGGCCATATATTGGGCTTCGGGCGGCTCAAACCGCTGGTCGACCGCTATGGCCGCTGGGCGACGCTGGAATGGCGCGATGTCGAGGCGCTGGACCGGCTGTTCGGCAAATATGGCCAGATCGTCGTCTTCGTCTTCCGCTTCATGCCGGCCTTCCGCACGATGATCTCGCTGCCCGCCGGCCTCTTCCGCATGGGCCATGTCCGCTTCCTGATCTGGACTGCCGGCGGGGCGCTGGTGTGGAATCTGGTGCTGGCCTATGCCGGCTTCCTGCTCGGCCAGAATTTCCGCGATATCGACAAATATGTGGGGCCGGTGGCGACCGCCTGCGTGGTCGGCGCGGTGCTGCTCTATCTCTGGCGGCTGGCGACCTGGCGGCCCAAGGGGTGAGGTGGTTCAGAAAGGCAGCTTGATGCCCACCATCACCCGCTGTGACGTGGTGCCATTGCCCATGCCCTGACTTTCGACATGGACATTGCCTTTCACCTTGCCGAACAGGGTGGTCTCGGCGCGGCCGAGCGGTGGCTCGTCGCTGGTGGCGACGATCTCGCGGTCGACCCGTTCGTCGCGGCGGCGGCCGGTGACGACGATGGCGTTGGGATTGGGCGCGGGCTGCACCTTCTGAAGGTCGAAATCGGGCGGGATGTCGGTGCCGCCAACGCTTTGCAGGGCCATCAACAGACGCAGCATCCTGGGGGTCCTCCGGTCGCAACGGGGATCTGCCAGCGAGGCTGACGCAGGATTACGGCGAATCCATGGCCGTTTCAGGCGCGGGGATGGGCGGCGCGATAGACGTCGAGCAGATGGGCGGCATCGACCTGCGTATAGACCTGGGTCGAGGTCAGGCTGGCATGGCCGAGCAGTTCCTGGAGGGAGCGCAGGTCCGCGCCGCGGCCGAGCAGATGGGTCGCGAAACTGTGGCGCAGCGCATGGGGCGTGGTCCGGTCCGACAGGCCAAGCCGCCCGCGCGCGCCCTGTACCGATCGACGGATCAGCGCGGCCGAGAGCGGCCCGCCGCGCGCCCCCCGGAACAGTGGCTGGTCGCGCTCCGGCGACCAGGGGCATTGGTCGGCATAGGCCTCGATCGCGGAACGGACCTGCTGCAGCAGCGGGACCAGCCGGGTCTTGCCGCGCTTGCCGGTGACGCGCAGCGTGTCGCCCAGCGGCATGATGTCGCCCATCAGCCCCATCGCCTCGCCAATGCGCAGGCCCGCGCCATAGAGCAGCAGCAGCACCGCCCAGTCGCGCGCGCCGATCCACTCTTCGCGCGCGCCCTCGGCAATGTCGCCGGCCAGCGCCAGCGCCTCGTCAGGGGAGATGGGGCGGGGCAGGCCGCGCTTGACCCGTGGCCCCTTGAGCTGGGGGATACGGGCTTCCGCGCCGCCGACAAATTTCAGGAAACCGCGCACCGCCGACAATTCGCGCGCGGCGGAGATATTGCCGATGCCGTCGACCCGGCGGCTGGCGAGATAGGCGCGCAGGTCCGCCTGCTCCAGCCGGGCGAGGCTGGCGGCGGTCACGGCCTGTCCCTGATGCTCGGCAAGGAAGACGACCAGCCGCTCGGCGGTGGCGACATAGGCCCGCACCGTATGGGTGGAGCGCCGCCGGTCGAGGCTGAGATGCTGGCGCCAGCGTTCGGGGAGGGAGGGGGGCACGCTGTCGGTCATCAAAACAGGATATCCATCGGTTTGATCTGCGCCGGCAGAGTCTCGAACCGTTCCAGCCAGCGACCGCCTCGCATCATGATGCACATCCGGTTCATGGGCATCGTATATTTGACTCGGACATGCGCCTGAAAGCCTAACGACGGATCGTGGGTGAAGCCGTTCACCGTCGCGAAGCGGACCCCCGAGCGGCATTCGAAGATGGTGGCACTGCTGCTGTTCAGGTGCCGGCTGATGATGGGCACATAGAGTGGCGAGACCCAGAGCCTTAGCTGATAATCCTGTTGAGGGGGTGGCGATGCTGCCTGGGCGGGGCGACTATAACTTGCATCGACGGGCACCGTGTAGGTGTCGCAGCCGCTCAGACTGATCAGGCCGATTGTCGCCAAGGCGGTGAGAGGTTGGCCTAAGGCCGTTGTTGGAAATGCTGCGCTTAACTTCGCATATTTCCCGCACATTTTGACAGTATGAAACAAGAGTTGGAAATCTTGTTTCGTGGAGCAGGGAATGCGGGGAGGGGCTGCGTTGCGCATGGCGGCAGCCTAGCAGAGGGGGGCGACGTAGGACAGGTGGCGCTCTCCTCCTTGATCGTCACCCCAGCGAAGGCCGGGGTCTGTGGCCTTCAGGCAATATGGTCGAACAGATCATCCCAGTCCGGGTTGGCCTGTTCGATCAGCCGGATCTTCCAATCGCGCTTCCAGGCCTTGAGTGCTTTCTCCCGACTGATCGCCAGCAGGATATCCTCATGATGTTCGACGAGGACCAGGCGTGTCAGCCCATATTTGCGGCAGAAAATCGATCCGGTGCCGCGCCGATGCTGATCGATGCGCGTGGCGAGATCGGCAGTGACGCCGATATAGAGGACGCCGCCCGGCTTGTTGGTCATGATGTAGGTATAGCCGCCCTGCGCCATCCGGCGATGCTACATATAAAGGCCTGAGATGCCAGCTTTCGCTGGCATGACGGTCATCTGCGGCCCTTGAAATCCGCCGAGAAATGGGCACATGGGAGCCATGGCTACCCCGTTCGATCCGGCCGATTTGCCGACCGGCATCCTGATGACGCTGTCGCCGCTGGTGGCGCGCGTGCTGGCGCCCAATCCGTCGCCCTTCACCTATACCGGCACCCAGACCTATCTGGTCGGCGGCGCGGATGTCGCGGTGATCGATCCTGGGCCGGACGAGGCCGAGCATCTCGACGCGCTGATCGCCGCGATCGGCGGGCGGCCCGTGGTGGCGATCCTCTGCACCCATACCCATCGCGACCATAGCCCGGCGGCCCGGCCGCTGAGTGTGCTGACCGGCGCGCCGATCATCGGCTGTGCGCCGCTGACGCTGAGCGACGACGGGCCGCGCGCGGACGCGGCCTTTGACGCGGACTATCGGCCCGACCGGGTGCTGGGCGATGGCGAAGTGGTGGCCGGCACCGGCTGGACGCTGGCGGCGGTGGCGACGCCGGGCCATACGTCCAACCATCTCTGCTTTGCGCTGGCGCAGGACAAGGCGCTGTTCACCGGCGACCATGTGATGGGCTGGTCCACCAGCGTCATTTCCCCGCCCGATGGCGACATGACCGCCTATATGCGGTCGATGCAGTTGCTGCTGGGTCGGGACGATATCGTCTATTATCCGGCCCATGGCGAGCCGATTGAAAATCCGCAGCGGCTGGTGCGCGGCATGATGGGCCATCGCAAGCAGCGCGAGGGCCAGATCATGCGCTTTCTGGAGCGCAATGGCGACAGCGCCATCCCCGACATGGTGGCGGAAATGTACAAGGGCGTGGACCCGCGCCTCTATGGGGCGGCCGGGCGATCGGTGCTGGCGCACCTGATCGATCTCAATGGCCGGGGCATGGCCGCGCCGCTGGAGGATGGGCGATGGCAGATGCGCTGAAGCGCTATGCTGGGCCGGTCGCGGTCGCGCTGCTGATCCTGATTGTCGGCGGGGCGATGCTGGTCGGCTGGCAGCGCTATAATCGCGACTATGTGGTGAGCGTCGAGGATGACGGGACGGCGGTGACCAAGGTCATTGCCGAGAAGATTGCCGGTACCAGCAGCCTGAAGGTCTCCGAACTCAGCGGCACGATCCAGAGCAGCGCGCGCGATGTGCGCGGCTTTGGCTGGCTGAAGTCCGACCAGGTGGTGAAGATGCCCTTTTCGGTCGATTATTTCGTCAATGTCGGCGCGATCGGTGCGGATGACCTGGAATGGGATGCGGAGCGCCGCACCCTGATCGTGAATGCGCCCGACGTGACCGTCGGCAAACCCAATGTCGACGAGAGCCAGCGGACTTTGGTGCGGACCAGCGGCCTGTTCGTGACCCGCGAGGCGGGCGAGGAACTGAGCCGGCGCACGTCGGCTTACGCGCAGGCACGGGCCGCCAAATCGGCCGGGTCGCCCGAGCGGATGGCGCAGGCGCGCGAATATGGCCGGGCCGCGCTGGTGAAGCTGATGGCGGCGCCGCTGGCAGCGGCCGGGCAGGGCGATGCGCGGGTGATCGTCACTTTTCCGGCGGAACGACCCAATCGCGATCGCTGGGACGTGACCACGCCGGTCAACGAGGTACTGGCAAACCGGAGACAGGCCCGCTAGGGCGCCCGGTAAGACCGAGGAGTCACAGGGTATGAACGCTTTCACTGGAATTCCGCAGGGGACGGACCTGCGCGCGGAGATCGACCGCCTGCGCAAGGAGCGCAACGCCGTCATCCTGGGCCATTATTACCAGTCGCCCGAGATTCAGGATCTGTCCGATTTCGTCGGTGACAGCCTGGAACTGTCGCGCAAGGCGGCCGAGACCGACGCCGATGTCATCGCTTTCTGTGGCGTGCGCTTCATGGCAGAGACGGCGAAGATCCTGTCGCCGCAGAAGATCGTCGTGCTGCCGGATATGGATGCGGGCTGCAGCCTGGAAGACAGCTGCCCGCCCGCCCAGTTCAAGGCGTTCCGTGAGGCGCATCCCGATCATATTGCGCTGAGCTACATCAACTGTTCGGCCGAGGTGAAGGCGCTGTCCGACATCATCGTCACCAGTTCGTCGGCCGAGAAGATCCTGGCGCAGATCCCCAAGGATCAGAAGATCATCTTCGGCCCCGACAAGCATCTGGGCGGCTATTTGAAGCGCAAGCTGGGCCGCGACATGCTGCTGTGGCCGGGCGTGTGCATCGTGCACGAGGCGTTCAGCGAAACCGAATTGCTGAAGCTCAAGGCCCAGCATCCGCAGGCGCCGGTCGCCGCGCACCCGGAATGCCCGCCCTATATCGTCGACCATGCCGATTATGTCGGGTCGACCAGCGGCATCCTGGACTTTGCCAAGACGATGCCGGGCGACACGCTGATCGTCGCCACCGAACCGCATATCATCCATCAGATGCAAAAAAGCGTGCCGGACAAGAATTTCATCGGCGCGCCGGGCGCGGACGGCAACTGCAACTGCAATATCTGCCCCTATATGGCGCTCAACACGATGGAGAAGCTCTATCTGTCGCTGCGCGACCTGAGCCCGCGCATCGAGATGGACGAGACGCTGCGCGTCGCGGCCAAGAAGAGCCTCGACCGGATGCTGGAGATGGCCAGCGGTACGGTCGGTCAGGGCGATCTGGGCGCACGCTGAGGATAGACGGGGGAGGTCGGTCACATGGTCAACCTCCCCGACAGCGATTTCGGCCTTTTCTATTATTTCCTCGAATGGGCGATCCGCATCGGCGCGCTGATCGCCGTGCCCTTTCGCCGGACGCCGGCGGCGACGCGGGCCTGGCTGCTGCTGATCTTCTTCCTGCCGGTGCCGGGGCTGATCCTGTTCTGGATCATCGGCAGCCCGCGTTTCCCCGAATGGCGGCGCGCCCGGTTCGGCGAGCTTGATCCCTGGTTCGGCGGCATTGCTGCGCGGCTACTGCCCCATGCGCCATCACCCGACCCTGATCGCGCGCCGATCGTCGACTTGGCCGCAAAGCTTGGCAAGATGCCGGCGACCGGGGGCAACCGGGTCGATCTGATCTTCGACTATATCGTGGCGATCGACCGGCTGGTGGCGGACATCAACGCCGCGCGGCACAGCGTGCGCATCCTCGTCTATATCTTCGCCGATGATGCGGTGGGGCGGCGGGTGGCCGATGCGCTGGGCGCGGCGGTCAAGCGCGGCGTCACCGTGCAGGTGATGTACGATCCGGTCGGGTCGCGGCCCTGGCGCAAGGGAATGGAGGCGATGCTGCGCGCGGCGGGGGTGGAGCTGTGCGCCGCCCTGCCGTTCCGCTGGATCCGCGGGCGGACAAGGCGCGACATGCGCAACCATCGCAAGCTGTTCGTGATCGACGGGGTGATCGGCCATGTCGGATCGCAGAATATCGTCGCGCGCGACTTCAAGCCCGGCATCGTCAACCAGGAATTGGTGGCGCGGGTGACCGGGCCGGTCGTGGCGGAGCTGGAGGCGCTGGTGCGCGCCGACTGGTATATGGAGACGCACCGCTTGCCCGAAGGGCCGGTGGTCATTCCCGAGCCGGCCGGCGACGCGGTGACGCAATTGCTGCCGAGCGGGTCCAACTATCCGCTGGAAGGGTTCAAGACCTTGCTGGTGTGGCAGCTGCATCAGGCGCGCAGCCATGTGATGCTGGTGACGCCCTATTTCATTCCCGACGATGACCTGGTCGATGCGATGCGCACGGCGGTGGTGCGCGGGGTGAAGGTCGACCTGATCGTGTCCAAGCCGGTGGACCAGTGGCTGGTCCATGCGGCGCAGGCCTCCTATTATGCCGAGCTGATGGCGGCGGGCATCGGCATTCATGCCCATCGGCCCGAATTCGTCCATGCCAAGACGGTCAGCATCGACGGCCGGCTGGCGGTGGTCGGCTCCTCCAATGTCGACATGCGCAGTTTCGAGCTGAACGAGGAGGCGAGCCTGCTCATCTATGACGCGGAAACGGTGGCGGCGGTGGAGCTGGTGCAGCGTCGTTTCATGGCGCGGGCGGAGACGCTGGACCGCGAAACATGGCGGGCGCGGCCGCTCTATCGCAAGGTTGCGGAAAATGTCGCGCGGATGGTCGGCTCGCTGCTTTGACCCTGCCGCCGGCGTCATCCCGCACTTGATGCGGGATCCATTCGGCACTCCATCGGGACAGATGGCTGACATTGTCCGGAATGGATCCTGACTTCCGTCAGGATGACGGCGGTTTTCAATGGACTGTGCGCATCCACAGGCTGGCATAGCCCCGCATCATCGCCTATCGCATCGGGCCATGAGACATAAGCTGACGCTCCGTTCCGCCCTGATGGCGATCGCCATCGCTTCCGCTCCTGCCCTGATCGCCGCCGCGCCCGCCACGGGCGATGATCCCTATCTCTGGCTGGAGGATATCGAGGGCGCCAAGGCGATCGCGCAGGTCGAGCAGTGGAATGGCGAGACGGAAAAGCTGTTGCGTGCCAGCCCGCGGTTCGAGGCGGACCGGGCGCGCGCGCGCGCGATCCTGGACGATGAAAGCCAGATTGCGGTGCCCGACAAGGTGATGGGCGGCCGCGTCACCAATTTGTGGCGCGACGCGAAGAATCCGCGCGGCCTGTGGCGGTCGAGCGACCTCGCATCCTATCTCGCCGGCAAGCCCAACTGGACGACGATCATCGACGTCGATGCGCTGGGCAAGGCGGAGGGCAAGAGCTGGGTCTGGCATGGCGCCGACTGCCTGGCGCCCGATTACAGCCGCTGCCTGATCTCGCTGAGCGCGGGCGGTACCGATGCCGATGTCGTGCGCGAATATGACCTCGCCACCGGCAAGTTCGTCGAGGGCGGCTTTACCCTGCCCGAAGCCAAGAGCGACGTCGCCTGGGCCGACAAGGATACGCTGCTGGTCGGCACCGACTATGGCGCGGGATCGCTGACCGCGTCGGGCTATCCGCGCATCGTCAAGCGCTGGAAGCGGGGCACGCCGCTGTCGTCGGCGACCTTGGTCAAGGAAGGCGTGGACAGCGACATTTCGGTGCGGCCGCGTGTCGAGCAGGATGGCGACAAACGCTGGGTCTTCATCGACCGGGCGCTGACCTTCTACACCAACGACCTCTATATCGAGGGCGCGAACGGCCAGCTGATCCGCACGCCGGTGCCCGACACGGCCGATTTCCGCGGCCTTATTGATGGCCAGATGATCGTGCTGCTGAACAAGCCGCTGGGCGACATTCCGACCGGATCGCTGGTGTCCTGGCCGATCGCCGATGTTGCGGCGGGCAAGGCGGGCGCGCCGCAGGTGGTGCTGAAGCCGACCGCGACCACCGTGGTCGAGGAAGTGCGCACCACCGACCATATCCTGTGGGTGAAGCAGCTCGACAATGTGTCGGGCGCGCTGCTGGCGATGACCCGCGATGCCGCCACCGGCCGCTGGACCAGCCGTTCGGTGCCGCTGGCCGACAAGGCGACGGTCCATCTGGTCGGCACCGACGACAAGGGCGACCAGGTCTTCGCCTCGGTCGAGGGGATGCTGACGCCGCCCAGCCTGATGGTGGCAGGGGCGCAGGGAGCCGCGCAAACGATCCAGCAACTGCCCGCGCGCTTCGACGCCAGCCAGTTCGTGGTGGAGCAGCGCTTCGCCACGTCGAAGGACGGGACGAAGGTGCCCTATTTCCTGGCGCGCAAAAAGGGCGTGACGGGGCCGGTGCCGGCGTTCATCCATGCCTATGGCGGGTTTCGCGCGGCGCAGACGCCGACCTATCTCACCACCGAACCCTATCGCGCCGGGCCGCTGGGCCTGTTCTGGGTCGAGGATGGCAATGCCTATGTCCTCGCCAATATCCGGGGCGGCGGCGAATATGGCCCGGCCTGGCATCAGGATGCGCTGCGCGAGAAGCGCCAGAATGCGTTCGACGATCTGGCGGCGGTGGCCGAGGATCTGGTCAAGACCGGCGTGTCGACCAAGGGCGATATCGGCATTTCCGGCCGCTCCAACGGCGGCGTGCTGGTGGGCGCGGCGATGACGCAGCGGCCCGACCTCTATGGCGCGGTGATCGCGGGGTCGCCGCTGGAGGATATGAAGCGCTATTCGCATCTGTCGGCTGGCGCGTCGTGGGTGGCGGAATATGGCGATCCTGATGTGCCGTCGGACTGGGCGTTCATGTCCAAATGGTCGCCCTATCAGAATGTGAGGACCGGGGTGCGCTATCCGCCAGCCTTCTTCTACCTGTCGACCAAGGATGACCGGGTGCATCCGGGCCATGCGCGCAAGATGGCGGCGAAGCTGAAGGCGACCGGCAGCACGGTCTATTATCATGAATATCGCGAGGGCGGCCATTCGGTCGGCGCTGACCATGCCGAGGATGCGGTGCGCGCGGCGCTGCTGCACGCCTTCCTGACCCGCGAACTGGTGGAGAAGAAGAAGTGAGCGCCGCTTTCACGCTGGAGGGGTTCGACCTCGATGCCTTTGTCGCGGCTACGCTGGCCGAGGATCTGGGGCCGGACGGCCGCGATGTCACCAGCGAGGCGGTGATCCCGGCCGATGCGATCTTCAACGGGGTGATGGACAGCCGCGACGCGGTGACGCTCGCCGGCCTGCCGATCGCGGTCGCCTTCTTCCGCGCGCTCGATCCCGATGTCGAGATCGAACTGCTGCACCAGGATGGCGACCGGGTGGCGGCAGGGACCGACATCATGCGCATCCGGGGCAAGGCCCGCGCGCTGCTGACGGCGGAGCGATCGGCGCTCAACACGGTGCAGCATCTGACCGGTATCGCCACCATGACGCGCGCCTATGTCGACGCGATCCTGGGCACGGGCGCGACCTTGCTGGATACGCGCAAGACCATCCCCGGCCTGCGCCGGCTGGAGAAATACGCCACCCGCATGGGCGGCGCGACCAATCATCGCATGGGCCTGTGGGATGCGGCGATGATCAAGGACAATCATGTCGCGGTCGCCGGGTCGGTAGAGGAAGCCGCGCGCCGTGCGGTCGCCGCCGGCATCGCCCAGATCATCGTCGAGGTCGACCGGGTCGACCAGATCGAGCCGGCGCTGGCCGCCGGGGCGACCCATTTGCTGCTCGACAATATGGATGCAGCCACACTGCGCGGCGCCGTCACCCTGGTCGGCGGCCGGGTGCCGACCGAAGCATCGGGCGGCGTCACGCTGGAGACGATCCGCGCCAAGGCGGACACCGGCGTCACCTATATCAGCGTCGGCCGCCTTACCCAATCTGCCCCTGCCGCCGACATCGGACTGGATTTCTCCCATGCGTAAATATCTGCTGCCCCTGATCGCCCTGCTGCTGCCCGGCATCGCCCACGCCCAGGCCAATCAGTGCCGCCTGCCCGAGATCATCGCCCGCCCGCAGGTGGAGGGGCCGAGCGCCGACGAACCCAAGCGGGTGCTGCCGATCGGCTATTACACGCTGGCCGTCAGCTGGAGCCCGCAATATTGCAAGACGTCGCGCGGCGGCGCCCGCGATGCCTTCCAGTGCGGGTCGGGCAATGATTTCGGCTTCACCCTGCATGGCCTGTGGCCCGATGGCTATGGCAAGGAATGGCCGCAATATTGCAAGCCGGCCGCGCCGTTGCCGCGCAAGGTGATCCGCGAGCATCTCTGTTCGACGCCGTCGGTGCAACTGATTCAGCATGAATGGGTCAAGCATGGCACCTGCATGCCGACCACGCCGACCAAATTCTTTGCTCTGTCGCGCAAGCTGTATCAGGGGCTGCGTTATCCCGACATGGCGGCGCTGGCCGCGCGGCCGACCCTGTCGGCGCAGGATTTCGCCAAGGCGTTCGCGGCGGAGAACAAGGGCATGGTCGCCGATGGCATCCGCCTGAACGTCAGCCGCGACGGTGCGCTGAGCGAAGTATGGATCTGCATGGACCGCAAATATCGCTACATGGCCTGCCCGCCGCAGCAGGGCGGCGTGCGCGACCGGGCGCAGTTGCGGATCGAGCCGAGGGGCTGAGACCCAGGCGCCCTTTCCCGCGTGGAAAGGGCAATGATCGCGGGTCAGGCGGAGAGGCAGCGCTCCATCGAGAGCGGGACACCCCTCCACCGGCTTTGCCGGTCCCCCTCCCCTGGCAGGGGAGGATCAACGATGGTGCATGTCAGCCGTCGATCGTCACCGTCGAGGGATGGTGGCGATCGAGATGCTTGCGGATGATGCGCAGATTCTTCGTGTTCGACTTGTAGAGAAAGTCGAAGATATCGCCGGCGAAGGGTATGGCGCCGACCAGCGTGTCGACGCCGACATTGGCGGCCATGCGGGTCAGCTGCCATTTCGACAGGCCGAGATTGCGGGCTTCCCACACGATCCAGGCGCCCATGGCGGCGGTCGCGATATCGCCGACGACGGGGACGAGACCGATCAGGCTGTCCATGCCGACCCGGCGCTTCGTGCCGGGAATGACGAACAGCCCCTCCAGCACGGCCTCCATCATCTCGATCCGGCGCCGGATCGAGGCGGGGTCGCGGCCGAAGCCGGGCATGTCACGAACAAGGTCATCGAACTGCTTGGCCGAAACGGGCATTCCATCACTCTCCAAAGCCCCGTGCTGCCGGATAACGTCCGGCGCGGCAAAAAGGGCGCAGACCCTTAGTTGGTGCTGCGGAAGAGATGGTTCAATGGGTGGCGGCCACGCGGCGAGGGCAGGAAGCCGCTGAGCCGTTTCGACACCAGCGACCAGCGGATCGGCGCGCCGAGCGGGATATAGCCATCATGGCCCTGAATCAGGCCCACTGCCTGGGCGACGCGGGCGGCGCGTTCCTCCGCCGTGCTGGCGAGGCTGGCGGCCTGCAGCGCGGCTTCGCCCTCCGGGCTGCAGTGAATCTTGCGGGCACAGCCGATGCGGCCGAGATACCAGAGCGCGCTGTCATAGGCGGCGACCTCGTCGATCAGGGAAAGGTCTGCCTTGTCGGCCAGATCGACCCGCTCTGCGGCAAGGCCGATGGCGCCCAGATCGCGCGCCAGCAGGCCGAACAACAGGGTCGAGCCGGGGCCGGCGGGCAGGGCGATGCGCAGCGGCGGCGGATCGCCATGGGTATTGCGCCAGCGGTCGATGATGGCGCGGCCCTGTGCGCGGCGATCATCCATCGCCTGCCCGACCCAGCCGGGCGTGGGCGGCGCCACCGGCAGGTCGAGCTGACCGGGCAGCAACTGCTCGCTGATCGCCCAGCCGCCCAGCGGGAACATCTGGAGCAGCTGGTTGCGATCGACCGCCATGTTGATCGCGGCGCGCACGCCGTCATCGTCGAGCAGATCGCCCTTGCCGGTGACGGCAAGGCCCAGCAGCCCCTGCACCGGGTCCATTCGCACGGCGTCACGATCGATGCCGGCGGGCACCAGCAGGGGCAGGTCGGCATAGCGGCCGCCCAGCACCAGCGCCGACTGTTTCTCGCGGAAGCGGATGATGGCGAGCGACGCGCGCTCGGCGCGCAGCACGCGGGTCTGCCAGGCGGGGACGCCGGCTTCCTCCTCATCGCTGTCGGCATCGTCGCCGCTGAGGCGATCGACCGGGGCGAGCATCGGCGCGCCGCTGCGCCAGACGCTGCGATAGGGGCCGGTGCCGCCGTCGCGCGACAACACCGCCATTTGCGGCTGGGCCAGCATCTGCAGCACATAGGGGCGGGCAGCGGCCATGCGAATCTCGATCACCTCGCCGGTCATCGGCACGACCGCCTGCACCGCGTCGAGCGGTCCGTCGGGGTCGAGCTGGCGCAGCATCTCGATCCGCGCCATCAACATGCGGGCGACATCGGGCGCGGTGACGCGGGCGCCATTGGCCCAGAAGGCGCGGCGCAGGCGGAAAATATAGCTGCGCCCATCATCCTCCACCACCCAGCGCTGGGCGAGGGCAGGCAAGATGTCGCCGCCGGCATCGAAGGCGACCAGCCCCTGGGCGGTGGCCTCCAGGATCAGCTTGGCTGCCGGATAGGGCAGATTCTGCAAGGGCTTGGCAAGTTCGGTGCGGCTGCCGATGACGCTGACCACCACCGGGCCGCTGCCTTCGTCGGAGCAGCTGCCGAGCGCGAGGCCGAGGCTGGACCCGGCGATCAGGGCGGCGCGGCGCGACAGAGCGCGCAGGCGGGGCGGGACGGCGAACATGCAGGAACGGGCTTAGCCGGACGGGGCGCCGCCGCCAACCGCGATCGGCGCTTTTGCCAATGTCACAAAACCGACATCTCAAAGACGCTGCGATGTAACATAAAATTCATACTGGCGTCCCCGAAACAGGGGAATGGACAGGAATGACGCTCCGATTGCGACTGGCCGCCGGCACCGCGCTGGCGACGCTGATGATCTCCACGCCGGCACAGGCGCAGGATAATGCGGCCTTGCAGCGCCAGATCGACGAACTCAAGGCGCAGGTGCAGGCGCTGACGGCCGCACTGGCCGCCAACAAGGGCACGCAGCCGGCGGCGGCTGCGCCAGCGCCAGCGGTGGACGCCGCTGCGCCGCCCGTCGCCCTTGCCGCTGCACCGGCCGCACCGGCGGCCGTCCCGGTGTCTGCGGACGCGCCCAAGTCCAAGGCCTGGTACGAGAAGCTGTCGCTGCGCGGCTATACCCAGATGCGTTACAATGGCTTCCTGTCGGGCGGCGATACGGCGCCGACCGGCGAGTCCCGGCTCCGTTCGCCCCATGACAGTTCGATCTCGGATCGCGGCGGCTTCTCGCTGCGCCGGGCGCGGCTGGTGCTGCAGGGCGATGTGTCCGATCGGGTGTCGCTCTATCTCCAATCCGATTTCGCGTCGGCGGTGAACAACCAGGCGGGCAGCGAGCGGCGCGAGGGCTTCGTCCAGCTGCGCGATGCCTATGCCGATGTCTTCCTCGACAAGCAGAAGAATTGGCGCCTGCGCTTCGGCCAGTCGAAGGTGCCGTTCGGCTGGGAAAATATGCAGTCCTCGTCCAACCGGCTGACGCTGGATCGCAGCGACGCGATCAACAGCGCGGTGCCCAGCGAGCGCGATCTGGGCATTGTCGGCTATTATACGCCGACATCGGTGCAGCAGATCTGGGATCGGCTGGGGCATGACGGGCAGAAGCTGTTCGGCAATTATGGCGCGTTCGGCCTGGGCGTCTTCAACGGCCAGGGCACCAACCGGACCGAGCAGAATCGCGGGCTGATGAAGGTCGCCTTTGCGACCTGGCCGTTCGAACTGGACGGGCTGGGCGGTGCCTTTGAGGGGCAGGTGCTGGAAGTCGGCGGATCGGCGATGATGAACGATGTGCAGCCCGAACTGCGCAGCGGCGGAGTCAGCACGATCGCCTATGACGATGATCGCGTCGGCCTGCACGCCATTCTCTATCCCCAGCCCTTCGGCATCCAGGCCGAATGGAATTGGGGCAAGGGGCCGGAATATGACCTGGACAGCCAGTCGATCGAGACCAAGAATTTGAGCGGTGGTTATGTCCAGATGATGTATCGCCTGCCGACCGAGACGATCGGCGCGTTGATGCCCTATGCCCGCTGGCAGCATTATCGCGGCGGGTGGAAGGCCGGCACTAATGCGCCGCGGCTGGAAACCGACGAGTTCGAACTGGGTGTGGAATGGCAGCCGTGGAAGGCGCTGGAATTCACCTTCGCCTATGCCCGGATGAAGCGCGCCGAAGCCGACGAACGCCGCACCGGCCGGGCGGAAGGCAATCTGATCCGCACCCAGGTGCAGTGGAACTACTGACCGGTCATGCCCCTGTCAGGGCGTGACCGGCGGTAGCGGATCCTTCTGCGCTGCGGCCTTGCCGTCGGGATTGAAGAGCATGATCCGATCCTCGCTCGCGTCATAGCGCGGCCAGGCGGCAAGGCCGGTGCCGTTCGGATCGCCGCTGCGCGCGAAATTGACGATATAGGCGCTGATGGTGCGACCCATATCATTGTCGCGTGGCGTGGTCGCGGCGCCATATTTGATCGCCTGGGTGTCAAAGAAATAGGGGATGTCGGTGGCATGGCCGGCACCGGGCTTGCCCACCGAGGTTGCGACATAGTCGAAGCGATAGGCATAGACCGGCAGCTTCGCCGCGGCGAGGGTTGCGGCGACGGTGCGGGCGCCGCCGACCATGAAGCCGGTCGGCCCGCCAATGTCGGCGCCGGTCGCGCCGACCATCACCGGCACATGGGCGAAATTGCCGCTGGCATAGGCGGCGGCGGGATTGACCGCGATCTTCCCGTCGGGGAAGGGCGGGCTGTAGGGGCCAAGCTGGCCCTTGAACATGCCCTCCAGGTTGAGGCCGTCGATCACCTGGTCGGCGGGCAGAGCGCGCAGCGCCTTGAGCGCGGCGGCGTCGCTGCCCTTGATCCCCTTGGTCGCGGCAAAGGCTTCGCCGATCGTTGCGGCGCTGCCGTCCTTTGGCCCCATCATCTGGCCGTCGCCGCCCGACATGATGACCGCGCGCTGGAACAGGCCCTGTGACAAAGGCGAGGTCAGCAGGGCATGGACCGACATGCCGCCCGCGCTTTCGCCGATGATGGTGATGTTGGCGGGATCGCCGCCGAAACGGGCGATGTTGCGCTTCACCCATTGCAGCGCCGCGACCTGGTCCATCAGGCCGTAATTACCGGCGAGGCCCTTGTCCTCATTTGCGGCGGCAAGGGCGGGGTGGGCGAAAGTGCCGAAGCGGCCGAGCCGATAGTTGAAGCTGACCACCATCAGCCCCTGCTTCGCCAGCGCGGTGCCCGAATAGGTGGGCGGCGACGATCCGCCATTCACGAAGCCGCCGCCATAGATCCAGAACAGGACCGGCAGCTTGGCGGTGGCGCCGGCGGGCTTCCAGACATTGGCGTAGAGGCAATCCTCGGCCGGCGGGGTGCCGAGCGGGGCCGCATCGCTGGGGAATGGCAGCTGCATGCAGTCGTTGCGATAGGCGGTGGTTTCGCGCACGCCCTGCCAGCGGGCCACGGGCTGGGGCATGCGCCAGCGCAGGTCGCCGACCGGCGGCGCAGCGAAGGGAATGCCCTTCCAGCTTTCCACCCCGGCGTCGAGCGCGCCATGGACGATTCCCGCTTCGGTCTGGGCCATCTGCGGCTGGGGCGTGGGGGAGCGGGCGGCGAGGGACGCCGTGCCAAGGGTGCTGGTGCCGAGCAACAGGGCGCCAAGCCCGATGATAGTGGTCCGCCGCATCGCCTGCATCCTCCATTCCATTCTGTGGGCAGGAATAGAGGCAAATATGGCGCGGAAATCAATCGGCTTGATCGGGCAAGGAAAAAGGGGCGGCACCCGAAGGCACCACCCCAAATTTCTCCGGTTGCAACCGGAAAGCCGGGCCTTGCCGAAGCAAGGCCGCAACAGCTTACTTCAGCTCGACGGTCGCGCCGGCTTCTTCCAGCTGCTTCTTCAGCTTTTCGGCTTCGTCCTTGCTGGCGCCTTCCTTGACAGCCTTCGGGGCGCCTTCGACCAGAGCCTTGGCTTCGGTCAGGCCCAGGCCGGTGATGGCGCGGACTTCCTTGATGACGTTGATCTTCTTGCCACCGTCGCCGGTCAGGATCACGTCGAATTCGGTCTGCTCTTCAGCAGCCGGAGCGGCGCCGCCAGCAGCCGGAGCGGCCACAGCGACAGCAGCGGCGGCCGAAACGCCCCACTTTTCTTCCAGAGCCTTCGACAGCTCAGCGGCTTCGAGGACGGTGAGGGCCGAGAGCTGATCGACCAGAGCGTTGATGTCTGCCATTTTTCAATTCCTTCTAAGGGGCGATTGCCCCGAACAAATGAGGTTCAAAAGTTAATGAGGATGAGGGGCGGCTCAGGCCGCTTCCTTCTCCGCATAGGCGTTGAAGACGCGCGCAAGCTGCGCAGCCGGTGCCTGGGTGACGGTTGCGAGCTTGGTAGCCGGGGCGACCAGAAGGCCGACCAGCTTCGCACGCAGTTCATCCAGCGACGGCATCGATGCCAGGGCCTTGACGCCCTCCGCATCGAGCAGCACTTCGCCCATCGCGCCGCCAACGATCTCAAGCTTGTCGTTGGTCTTCGCGAAATCGACTGCAACCTTGGCGGCTGCAACCGGATCGACCGACGAGGCGAGGCCGACGGGGCCGGTCAGCAGGTCGCTGATGCCGGTATAGTCGGTGCCTTCGAGGGCGATCTTGACGAGGCGGTTCTTCGTAACCTTGTAGGACGCACCGGCGTCGCGCATCTTCTGGCGCAGGACGGTCGACTGAGCGACGGTCATGCCGAGGTTGCGGGTCACGACGACCACACCAACTTCTGCCAGCTGAGCGTTCAGCGCGGAGACGATCTCAGATTTCTGATTACGATCCATGCCATTCTCCACTTCATGTTCGCGTCGCTTGCGCTACGCGAACGGCTAAAACCCATGGCAAGCCATGGGGCAGTTAAGTCCGAAGGGGAGAGGTCGACTGGCCCATATCCTCGAAAAGGAAATCAGGCAGACCCGAATCGGGCGCATGGCCCGTCCGGTAAAGAACTTTTCCCCGTCTAGGCTGGAGATTAAGAAGGGCAAATTCCCTTCACCAACTGTCTCGGACGGAAGACCAATGGCATGAGCCACGGGTCTGCTGGGGCGCCCTTACAGATTTTGGGCATGAAACGCAACGGATAAACGCTGGCAGGGCGGCGGGTGCGGCCGACGATGGCTTGATAAGCGGCGGCGTGTCACATATATGTTGTCGGCATGGAAGTGCTGCAAACCCCGGTCTTTGCAGAATGGTTTGCCGCGCTTCGCGATCGCCGGGCGCGGTCGAAGATTGCCGGGCGGATTGCCCGCTTCGAACTGGGACTGCTGGGCGATGTGAAGTCGGTGGGCGATGGCGTGCTGGAGGCGCGTGTCGATTTCGGTCCGGGCTATCGCCTCTATTTCGTGCGGCGCGGGGATCGGCTTATCGTCCTGCTGGTTGGTGGCGACAAGTCGAGCCAGCCGCGGGACATTGCCAGGGCAAAGGATATGGCGGCCCGGATCGATTGAGCTGTCCCTCATCGACCCGGCCAAGGAGGTTGATATGACGATCGAATTGACCCGCTTTGATGCGGCTGAGGCGCTGACGCAAGCGGAGGATCAGGCGGAACTGCTCGCCGATGCGTTCGCCACCGGTGACGTGCATGTCATTACCCAGGCCATCGGGATTGTAGCGCGGGCGCATGGCATGACCGAGCTGGCGAAGGAGACCGGCATGAAGCGGCAGCAACTTTATCGGATGCTCGGCCCCGAAGGGAATCCGACGCTGGGCAGCATGTTGAAGCTGCTGCCGGCGCTGGGCCTGCGGATGCGGATCGAGGCGGCTGCCTGATTGATGGCCCGCTTCGGCAGTGGCAATATGTGCCACCGCCGAAGTGAGGATGGTCCTAGACCCGGTCCGCCTGCACCACCGTATCGAGGGCACGGAGCGCCGAGACGATGCGGCTCAGATGCTGGGCGTCGGCCACTTCCAGGTCGATGATATCGGTGTGGAAGGGGCCTTCGCGGTTGACCAGTTGCAGGTTGAGGATGTTCGCCTTGGTCGCGCCGAACACATTGGCGACCGCGGCGAGCGCACCGGGCTGGTTCTTGACGATGACCTGCAGCCGGGCGGTGCCGCCCTTGGACTTGCTGTCCCAGCTCAAATCGACCCAGTCGTCGTCCTGGCCGGCCTCCAGCGTGCGGCAGTCGATGGTGTGGACCTCGATCGGCTCGCCGGTGCGGCGGATGCCGACGATGCGGTCGCCCGGCACCGGGTGGCAGCATTCGCTCAGCTTGTAGGCGATGCCCGGCGTCAGGCCGCGGATCGAGACCGGGGCATGCTGGCGCGGATGGGCTTCTTCCAGTTCCTGGCCGCTGGTGGAGCCGGGGATCAGTGCCTCCATCACTTCGGAATCGAGCAGGCGATGGGTGGCGATCGCTACCATCAGCGAAGCGCGATCCTCCAGCTTCAGCCGCTTGAGCGCGGCATTGAGCGCCTTGTCGCCCAGCTCGCTCGCCAGTTCGGGCGAGAAGCGGCCGATGATTTCCTCATAGAGTTTTTCGCCCAGCGCCACTTCCTCGCCGCGCTGCTTCTGGCGGATGAAGCGGCGGATGGCGGCGCGCGCCTTGCCGGTGATGGCAAAGCTGAGCCAGCCGGGCTGGGGTTCCTGGCCGGCCGATTTCAGGATTTCGACCTGGTCGCCATTTTCGAGACTGGTGCGGAGCGGCACCACCCGGCCATTCACCTTCGCCCCCACGGTCTGGTTGCCGAGCGAGGTGTGGACGGCATAGGCGAAATCGACCGGGGTCGATCCCTTGGGCAACTGGTGCAACTCCCCCTTGGGCGAGAAGGCGAAGATGCGATCCTGATACATCGCCATGCGGGTATGTTCGAGCAGCTCGTCGGCATCCTGGCTCTGTTCCAGGATTTCGACCAGGTCGCGCAGCCAGGCCGCATTCTGGTCGGTGGCGTCGCCCTTCTGCTTGTAGGCCCAGTGCGCCGCAAGGCCGAGTTCGGCGTCATTATGCATGTCGCGGCTGCGGATCTGCACCTCGATACGGGCATTTTCCTGATGGATGACCGTAGTGTGCAGCGAGCGATAGCCGTTGCGCTTGGGGGTGGAGATATAATCCTTGAACCGGCCCGGCACCATCTTGAAGGTCTGGTGGATGACGCCGAGCGCGCGATAGCAATCCTCGGTGGTCTCGGTGATGACGCGGAAGGCCATGACGTCGGTCAGCTGTTCAAAGCTGATGTGCCGTTCCTGCATCTTCTTCCAGATGGAATAGGGATGCTTTTCGCGGCCCGACACGGTGACGGACAGATTATGGCCGCCCAACAGCAATTGCAGCTCCGCGCCGATCCGGTCGACCTTGTCATGGCCGCCTTCCTTCAGTTGCTCCAGCCGCTTGGTGATGCTGTCATAGGCTTCGGGTTCCAGCACGCGGAACGAGAGAAGCTGCATCTCGCGCATGAAGTCATACATGCCGATCCGCTCCGCCAGCGGGGCATAGATGTCCATCGTCTCCTTGGCGATGCGGCGGCGCTTCTGCTCATTCTTGATGAAGTGCAGCGTGCGCATATTGTGCAGCCGGTCGGCCAGCTTCACCAGCAGCACGCGGATATCGTCCGACATGGCGAGCAGGAACTTGCGCAAATTCTCGGCCGCCCGCTCATTTTCGGACATGGCCTCGATCTTGGAAAGCTTGGTCACGCCGTCGACCATGCGGGCGACATCCTTGCCGAACGCCTCCTCGATCTCGTCATAGGTGACCAGCGTATCCTCGATCGTGTCGTGCAGCAGCGCTGTCACGATCGTCTGGTCGTCCAGATAGAAGTCGGTCAGGATACCCGCGACCTCGATCGGATGGCTGAAATAGGGGTCGCCGCTGGCACGCTTCTGGCTGCCATGCTTCTGGACGGAGAAGACATAAGCGCGGTTGATCATCGCTTCATCCGCATCCGGATCGTAGCGCTTTACCCGTTCGACAAGTTCATATTGACGTAGCATCGTTTCCCGATTGTGTGGGAAGCGCCTTGCAGCGCAACAAAAAAATCCCGATCTGTGTGATTTGGGTTGCCTTTGTGCAACTTTTGCAACGGTCGCCGCTTTGCGCTATTAGATCGACATCATGAAACATAATCTTGCCCAGGACCTGGAACAATGCGCCCTTCCCGCCGCGCTGGAGGCGATGGGTGAGCGCTGGTCCTTCCTGATCCTGCGGGGCGCCCTGTCGGGCATTCGCCATTTCGAGGAGTTCCAGTCGACGCTGGGCATCGCCCGCAATATCCTGGCCAACCGCCTCGCGCGGCTCGTCGAAAATGGCATCATGCTGCGCCAGCCGATGCAGTGCGACCGGCGCAAGGTCGAATATCGGCTGACCGAAAAGGGCCAGGAACTGGCCCCCGCGATGATCGCACTGCGCCAGTGGGGCGAGAAATGGGGCAGCGCTCCGCCCTTCTGCCAAGTGCTGGCGGACAAGCGCGATGGCCTGCCGATCCGCGCGATCGCGATCCAGGCGCATGACGGCCGCACGCTGGACCTGAGCGATCTGGTCTGGCTGTGCCGCGACGAAGTGACCCCGATGGCGCAAGAGCCGGCTGCGGCGGCCTGATACCGGACGACGGGGCGGCTTCACCATGGCGCTGAAATCGCCTAGGCTGTCGGTAATGTCAGTCCATCCCCTGCAGCCCAAACCCTTTTTCGCGGACAAGAATCGCGCTTTCTGGAACCTCCAGTCGCTTGGCTGGGCCGGGGCCTTCCTACTGCGCGGGTCGTCCACCATCGCCAATGGTCAGCCGCTGTCCAGCCTGATCCCGGTGCTGATCTCCACCGTCACCGGCTATTCGGCGACCTTGCTGATCGCGGTCGCTTTCCGTTTTCTGCAGAAACAGCGGCCGATCCTGACCTGGGGCGCGTCGATCGTTACCGTGGTCGCCGCCGCCGCGATGGTCGCCTTCATCGATGCCTGGGTCTTTTCGACCCAGAACAAGGGCAGCGAAACCGCCGGGTTGCAGCTGTTCCTGGGCGCCTTCTATCTGTCGATGACGCTGCTGGGCGCCTGGTCGGCGCTCTATTATGCGATCAACTTCTACCTGACGGTGGAGGAACAGGCGGACCAGCTGCTGCATCTGGAGAATCAGGCGTCGAGCGCGCAACTCGCCATGCTGCGCTATCAGCTCAATCCGCATTTCCTGTTCAACACGCTCAATTCCATCTCGACCCTGGTGCTGCTCAAGGAAACCACGCGCGCCAATGCGATGCTGTCGCGGCTGTCCTCCTTCCTGCGCTATACGCTGATCAACGAGCCGACCGCGCATGTGACGATCGAGCAGGAGATCGAGACGCTGAAACTCTATCTGGAGATCGAGAAGATGCGCTTCGAGGACCGGCTGCGTCCGTCCTTCGACGTCCATCCTTCGGTCGCCCACGCACGCCTGCCGTCGCTGCTGCTGCAGCCGCTGGTGGAAAATGCGATCAAATATGCGGTCACGCCCAAGGAGGAAGGGGCGGAAATCTCGGTCTCGGCGCAACCCGCCGGTGAAAATGTCCGGATCGTCGTGTCGGACAGCGGGCCGGGATTGAACGATGGCGCAATGAAGCCACACATTCCGGTCAGCGAGGGGACGGGCGTCGGCCTGCCGAACATCCGGGACCGGTTAATTCAGGCCTTCGGGGAACGACAGCGGTTCGAAACGCGTTCCACGCAAAGCGGATTTTCGGTCATCATCGAAATTCCGCTTAACATGGATGAAACATCGAAAGTGGCCGCATGACCATCAGAACAATCCTCGTCGACGACGAAAGCCTGGCTATCCAAGGCCTTAAGCTCCGTCTGCAAGCGCATGAGGATGTCGAAATCATCGAGACCTGCACCAATGGCCGCGAAGCCATCCGTGCCATCAAGACGCATAAACCCGACCTTGTGTTCCTCGATATCCAGATGCCCGGCTTCGACGGCTTCTCCGTCGTCCAGGGGATGATGGAGGTCGAACCACCGTTGTTCATCTTCGTCACCGCCTATAGCGACCATGCGATCCGCGCCTTCGAGGCACAGGCGGTCGATTATCTGATGAAGCCGGTGGATGAAGGCCGCCTGGCCGATGCGCTCGACCGGGTGCGCCTGCGCCTGTCCGAGAAGAAGCAGGTTCAGGAAGCGGAAAAGCTGCGCGAGGTGCTGGCCGAAGTGGCGCCCGACGCGATGCACGACTTTGCCAATGGCGACGAGGATGCGCCGGCGTCGAACCGCTTCGAAAAGCTCATCAACATCAAGGATCGCGGGCAGATTTTCCGCGTCGACGTGGATTCGATCGAGCGGATCGACGCGGCGGGCGACTATATGTGCATCTATACCGCCGACAATTCGCTGATCCTGCGCGAGACGATGAAGGATCTGGAAAAGCGGCTCGACCCGCGCAATTTCCAGCGCGTCCATCGCTCGACCATCGTCAACCTGAGCCAGGTGCGTCAGGTGAAGCCCCATACCAACGGCGAATGCTTCCTGGTGCTGGAATCCGGCGCCCAGGTGAAGGTCAGCCGTTCCTACCGCGACGTCGTCGCGCGTTTCGTCCACTGACGAAACGGCGCCGGCCGCCCGTGCAGGGGCGGCCGGCCGTTTGGTGCGCGATGGCCTGAACCGATCCCGGAGTCTGTTTGGAAAAATCGCGAAAGAGCGATTTTTCGGTACGGTACCAGCCCGCTCCCCCGCCCAACCACCCGACAGGATGACACTGGATCGGGTGGTTAGACGGGGGAGCGGGCTGGTACAGCCATTTCTCAAATGGTCTCTTCCTCAGTCTATCGTCCGCACCGGACGGACGATCAATTCATTCACATCGACATCGTCGGGCTGCTCCACCGCATAGGCGATGGCGCGGGCGATCGCGTCCGGCGTCAGGGCGATGGCGCGGAAATCCTCCATTGCGGCGGCGGCGCCCGCTTCGGTGATGGTGCTGGCCAGTTCGGATTCGACTACGCCGGGCGACACGATGGTGACGCGGATGTCATCGTGCTCCATCCGCAGCCCGTCGGAAATGGCGCGCACCGCATATTTGGTCGCAGAATAGACGCCGCAGGTCGGCCAGACGCGATAGCCGCCGATCGACGCGATATTGACGAAATGGCCGCTGCCCTGGGCCTTGAAGCGGGGCAGGGCGGCGGCGATGCCGTGCAGCACTCCGCGGATGTTGACGTCGATCATCCGGTCCCATTCCTCGACCTTCAAGCTGTCGAAGCGCGACAGCGGCATCAGCCCGGCATTGCTGACCAGCACGTCGATGCGGCCAAATTCGGCTTCGGTTGCGGCAATGAACGCTTCGACATCGGCGCGGTCGGTGACGTCGAGCGCGCGGAAAGCGACCTGGCCGCCGGCAGCATTGAGTTCGTCGGCAAGCGCGGCCAGCCGGTCGGTGCGGCGGGCACCCAGCATCAGCTTCGCCCCGCGCGCCGCCAGCAGCCGCGCCGTGCCCTCGCCAATGCCGCTGCTGGCGCCGGTGATCGCGATGACCTTGTTCTCGATAGCCATGATTGAAGCTCCATCCTTGGGGCGGATCGACATCCGATCCGATGGAGCAGGAATGCGCCCGTCCGGCCGTGGAGCGGTAGAATGGTTCTGCGCCATGATTGTACGATATTCCGAATTAATGATCGGAAGTGGCTATTGGCGGGCTTATGGGCTATTCAGATTGCCTGAAATTCCTGGAAGGGGGTGCGCATGAGCCATGAGCATCTGGGCGAGCAGATCGCCCGCCATATGGACGCGGACGGCATAGTCGACACGCTGATCCCGCGGCTGACGCTGGTGCGCTGGTCGCAGCCGGGCGAGCCGGTGCATATGCTCCAGCGCCCGGCTCTCTGCATCATCGCGCAGGGCGCCAAGCAGGTGATGATGGGCGACGCGGTCATAGCCTATGGCCCGGCCAGCTATCTGGTCGCCACGCTCGACCTGCCGATCACCGGCACGGTGACGCAGGCGGATGCGGACAGCCCCTATCTCTGCTTCTGCCTCTATCTCGACCCGGCGATGCTGTCCGACATGGCGCTGGCCCTGCCGGCGGCTGCGGCGGTGGAGGAGGGGCGGGCGCTCTCGCTCCATCCGATCACGCCCGAACTGCTGGACGCGGCGAGCCGGCTCACCGGCCTGCTCGGCCAGCCGGACAGCGCCGCGCTGCTGGCGCCATTGGTCGAACGGGAATTGCTGCTGCGGTTGATGATGGGGCCGAGCGGCGGGCTGCTGCGCGCGATTGCGAATGGTGACAGCCGCACCGGCCAAATCGCGCGCGCGATCCGCTGGCTCAAGGCCCATTATCGCGAACCGTTCAGCGGCCCGGTGCTGGCCGATCTTGCCGGCATGAGCCTGTCGAGCTTCCACGATCATTTTCGCCGGGCGACGGCGATGACGCCGCTGCAATATCAAAAGCAGCTGCGGCTCCAGCAGGCGCGGCAGATGATGCTGGCACAGCGGATCGACGCGGCCGAGGCTGGCTATCAGGTCGGCTATGACAGCCCGTCCCAGTTCAGTCGCGAATATCGCCGCCTGTTCGGCGCGCCACCGCAGCGCGACGTCGGCCGCTTGCGCGCCATGCCGAACCGGGCGCTGGCGATCTGAGATCGGGGGGTATTTCCCTTAGCGGAACACCCATTGCCGGTTGAGGCCGAACACCACGGCGGGGGTGAGGAAGATCATCGCCGGGATCGGCGACCATTCGGGCCAGCGCATATGGGTGACGCACAGATAGACCCACAGGGCGTTGAGCGCATAGCTGATCAGCGAGACCGCGACGAAGCGGAAACCGCGCGCGGCATGGCCCGACTGGCTGCCATGGCCGCGAAAGGTGAAGGCATTGTGCAGCACATAGCCGATGGCCACCGCGCAGAGATAACCGATGCCGTTGGCGACCTGTGGATGGAGGCCCACCGGCGCCGCCAGCGTCCAGTAGATCGCCGCCTGGCAGGCGGTGATGAACAGGCCGCTGATGCCATAGCGCAATATCTGCCAGAACAGGGCCTGATGGGCCGGCGACAGTCGGTCGATGATTTTCATGGAGCCCCGTTGCGCTTTGGTGTGGAGCGTCTAATCCACCGGCCATGAATTTGCAAAGCTGGCCTGCTTTCCGCGCCCGCGCGTCCCATTGGTTCGCGATCCTCACCGCCTATGCCGATCGCCACTGGAAGTGGCTGACCTTCCTGATCTGGATCGCGATCCTGGTCGGCATGCTGGTCGACCGCTGGCCCGCCATCCACTGGCTGACGCTCAGCGACACCGACGACAATATCCGCTTCGTCCAGGTCAAGGACTGGCTTGCCGGGCAAGGCTGGTATGATCTGCGCCAATATCGGCTCGATCCGCCGGGCGGTGCCAATATCCACTGGTCGCGGCTGGTCGACATCCCGCTCGCCGGGCTGATGCTGTTCTTCCGCGCCTTTGTCGAACAGGATCTGGCCGACCGACTTGCCTGCGCGATCGCGCCGTTGCTGCCGCTGTTCCTGCTGATGCTGAGCCTGGGGTCGATCGCACGCCGGCTGGCGGGCGACGCGGTCGGTGCGCGCTGGGCCTGGCTGTTCGCGGTGCTGGCGCCGCTCGCCGCGCAGATGGGCCTGGGCATGTTCGCGCCGATGCGGATCGACCATCATGGCTGGCAGCTGGCACTGGCGCTGACGATGATGGCGGGGCTTATCGATCGCAACTGGTTGCGCGGCGGCGTGGTGGCCGGCGTGTCGAGCGCCCTGTCGGTGGCGATCGGCATGGAGATGATCGTCTATCTCGCCGCCGGCGGCGCGCTGGTGGCGCTGCGCTGGGTGTTCCGCGATGGCGCCGGGCGGCGGATGCTGCCCTATGGCCTCAGCCTCGCGGGGGCGACCTCGCTCTGCTACGTCCTCTTCGCCAGCTACGACAATCGCCACATGGTGTGCGACGCCATCTCGCCCATCTGGGTCGCGGTGTTCGGCGCGGCCGGTGCGGGCATGGTGCTGCTCGGCCGCCTGCCGCTGCGGCTCTGGTGGCAGCGGCTGATCGCCGGCATGATCGTCGGCGGGGCGGTGGGTCTGTTCTTCTTCCTGAACTGGCCGCAATGCCTGACCCCCTATCAGATCTCGCCTGAGCTGCAGCAGCTCTGGCTCGCCAATATCCGCGAGGCAAAGCCCATCACCGCGCAGGCGCAGAGCCTGGTCGTGCCGCTGATGGCGCTGCCGGCGGTGGGCCTCCTCGGCCTACTCTGGGCGCTGTGGGAACTGCGGCGCGATAGCGACCGGCTCTGGGCGTTCGCGACGATCGGCCTGATGATGCTCTTCTCGACCGCTTTGCTCTTCTGGCAGCTGCGCGCCGGGCCGGCGGCGCAATTGCTGGCGATCCCACCCGCTGCCTGGGCCGGATGGCGGCTGGTGACGGCGATCTTCACCGGATCGCGCCGGGTGCGCATCCTGGCCGGGATCGGCGCACTGCTGGTCGGCGCCATTGCCTGTGCCTATCCGCTCTATCCGCAGGTGATCGCGCTGTGGCAGCAGGCGACCGGCACCAAGCCCAAGCCCTGGCGCCCGTCCGCCATCGCCCGCACCGACGCGATCAAGAAGGCCAATGGCCGCTGTCGCACCCTGCCGGCGCTAGAGGTGCTGGACCAGCTGCCGTCGGCGACCATCTTCACCATGGTCGATCTGGGACCACGCATCATCGCCACGACGCATCATAGCGCGGTGGCCGGCCCCTATCATCGCAATGGCGCGACGATCCTCGACATGCATCATGCCTATGACGGGCCGGCCGACGCCTTCCGCCCGATCGCGGCGAAGCATCATGCGACCTATTTGCTGGTCTGTCCGAATTTCCCCGAAGGGACCATCTATCAGTCGCGCAGCCCGCGCGGCTTCTATGCGGACCTGATGCGCGGCACGATTCCGGCCTGGTTGCAGCCGGTGACGCTCAAGACGGCGATGACGCTGCCCTACACGCTGTACAGAATCGATTATTCAGCGCCGGGCGGCAAAAAAGTCGCGCAGCAGCGCTGATCCTTCCGCCTCGGCCAGCCCGCCATAGATTTCCGGGCGGTGCAGGCATTGCGGCTGGGAAAAGAGGCGCGGTCCCTGTTCGACCGCGCCACCCTTGGGGTCGGACACCGCATAATAGAGCCGGGCGACCCGCGCGTGGGAAATCGCGCCCGCGCACATCGGGCACGGCTCCAGCGTCACCCACAGGTCGCAGCCGGTCAGGCGGAAGTCGCCGATCCGGGTGGCGGCGGCGCGAATCGCGACCATTTCGGCATGGGCGGTGGGGTCATTGTCGCGACGGTTGCGATTCTCGCCCTCGCCGATGATGATGCCGTCACGCGTCACCACGGCGCCGATCGGAACTTCGCCCGCAGCCTCTGCCGCGCGGGCCAGCGCAAAGGCGCGGCGCATCGGTTCGGGCAAGGGAAAGGGCGAGGTCATGACCTCGCCTTAGTCGGAGAGGGAGAGCCGCACCAGCCTTCAGCGGAAGGCGCCGGACTCGGCTGAACCCCCACCCGGCCTCCCATTCCAGGATAGGCTGTTGGGCGGCCGGGTGGGGGTGCGGGCTGGTGCCGTCCATGCGCCGGGCGGCGCATCAAAAGTCCGCGAATCGACTCAGGGCTTCTTCACGTCCACGGTCGGAACCTCGACCGTTTCGTTGCGGCTGCCCACTTCGACCTTGGCGACGCTCGCCTCATATTTGGGCAGGGCGCCCTGTTTTACGGAGACTTCGGGCAAACGACCCTCCTGAGTCTTCTGCAGGTCGATGAATCCGGTTGCTATCCCGGCGCCGATGACGATAAGCGCGATCAGCAGCAATCCGCCGATGAAACGCATGGCACTCTCCTCTGTTGAACGGGGGGATGAACGCGGGGCCCGGTGAAATGGTTGCGATAGTGCCACGAACCGAGCGGAAGGTTGACGGCGAGCGGGAATCCCGCTATCGGCGCCGCTTTCCGAACGAACCCGAATTTCAAAGGTTGATTGACTATGTCGCGCATTTGCGAGCTGACCGGTAAGGGTCGCCAGGTGGGTCACAATGTTTCCCACGCCAACAACAAGACCAAGCGCGTGTTCCTGCCGAACCTGCAGAACGTGTCGCTGATCTCCGAAACGCTGGAAACCACCGTCAAGCTGCGCGTGTCGACCCATGGTCTGCGCTCGGTCGAGCATAATGGCGGCCTCGACAACTGGCTGGTCAAGACCAGCGACGACAAGCTGTCGCTGAAGGCCCGTCGCCTGAAGCGCGACATCGTCAAGAAGCAGGCAGCCGCAGCCGCCTGATTCGCTTCGATTCGTTTCGGCATAAGAAGCGGCCTGGCAACAGGCCGCTTTTTTGCGTTTCTTGATATTCCCTGCGCGGCAGGGAATGCGCCGCACCAGTCCGCGCCCCGACCCCGATCAATCCAATCGGAATTTCAGCAGCAAGGTGCGCTGGAAGAATTCGTGATTGTCGTCGGAGGCGACCCACAGGATCGTCCGGCCCTGTTCCCGGCTGAGCGCCAGTCCTTCGAAATTGTCGGCCAGCAGCGGTGGCGCCAGCCGCGCCAGCGTCCGGGCGCGCAGTTCCGTGTTCGGTGCGGGATTCTCAGGCAGCTCGATCATCGCGATCGTCGCGGTGAACAGTTCCTGCAGGGTCAGGCGCCGGTTCAGCACCAGCAGATGGTGATCGTCCAGCGCGACCATGTCGGTCGGACGATAGCCCTGCGGCGCGACATAATGGAGATGGATCGGGTCGGCCGTGTCATGCTCGGCCGGATCGCCCGACCAGAGCAATGTGTCATGATGGCCGTCGGCGGTCATGCCCATCTCGCCGATCGCGATGAAGCGGCCGTCGGGCAGGCGGGTGAAGGATTCGATCGATCCGGTCTTGGGCCAGGCGACGATTTCGGGCCAGGTCCGGCACGCCTCCACCCGCGCGAAGCCGGGGGAGTAGCGGCAGATCGCCTGGAGCAGCTCGAACCCGACCCAATAGCGGTCGCTGGCCGGATCATGGGTCATGGATTCCGAATCCCAGGACCACCAGGGCCGGTCCCTGTCCTGCGCTCGCACCGGCAGCGGCGCGATGAAGGGGCGGCGGCTGGCGCGGCCGGGGCCGACATGGAAGCCCATCAGCACGCCGGCATCGCTCAGCGCCAATATCTGGCCCGGCCCGTCGACCAGCAGCGAGGATATGCTGCCAAAGCCCGGATTGTCGCTGCCAAGCTGCCAGCCACCCAGATAGGTGAGCGTGCCGACCCGGCGGCGATCGGGATCGCTGCTGTCGAGCGGCACGGCGCGCGCCGTCACCAGCAAGGTGCCCGGCCGCACGGCGGCGGGCTTGGTGGACGGCGGGGCAGGCAGCAGCAGGATCGCAAGAGCGAGAACGATCAGGATTCGACGCATCGCGCTCTGCCATAGGGGAAATGTCGGCGGGACGCAGCAGGGGAGTGGCGAAGCGTTGCCAGCTGAACGGTGGCTGTCACCGCCATTCAGGCTCCACTCAACGCGAATCAGTCATAAGGGCATCAATCCTGGTGATCGGCCCGTCCGGTTCACCGCGGAAATGGCAATCTGAGGAGCAACGCCATGAAGATGAAGTATCTGATCAATCTGGGTGCTGCGCTCGCCATGGGCGCTGCCTCCCTCGCTGTCACGGCGACGCCCGCCATGGCGCGCGATGGCTGGGGCCGCGGCTATGAACGCGGCGACTATTACCGGGGTGATCGCGGCTATCGCGGCTATCGGGGCGACTATTATCGCGGCGACCGTGGCTATCGCGGCGGTTATCGCGGCAATTATTACCGCAATGATTATCGTGGCTATCGTGGCGGTTATCGCTGCCGGGACAATGGCACGGGCGGCACCATCATCGGCGCGATCGCCGGCGGCCTGCTCGGTAACGAGGTGGGTCGGGGCAGCAGCCGCTATGGCCGGGGCGACGGCACCACGGGCGCCATCATCGGCGCGGGCGTCGGTGCGCTGGCTGGCCGCGCGATCGACCGCAACTGCTAAGCGTCACCCCATCTGGTGACTTTGAAGGGCCGTCCCCGTGAAGGGGGCGGCCTTCTTGCTATCGGGCGGCATTGCCCCCGGCCTGTCGCCGGTCGGCGCGGGCGGCCGCGATGGCAGCGGGGTTGAGCCCGGCCTCCTGCGGCGACGCGGCACCGGCGCGCGCATCCAGCTGCGCCGCGGCGGCATTGAGCGCGCTGGCTTCGGCCGCGCTGACGCCGCCGACGCCATCATCCTGGCCGGAATTGCAGGCACCCAGCGCCAGCAGGAGCAGCAGGGCAGATCGCTTGGTCACTCGCCGGTCCTTTCGCGCATAAGAAAAGGGCCGCTCCCGTTTCCGGTGCGGCCCTTTTCCAAGAAACTCTTCCCGAAAGGGAAATTACATCGCGTTGGCGACGTTGTTGGTCGCGTTCGAAGCGGCGTTCGCAGCGTTGTCGGCAGCGTTCATCGCGGCGTTCATGGCGTTGTCGGCAGCGTTCGAAGCGTTCTCAGCAGCGTTGGCGGCGTTGTTGGCAGCGTTTTCGGCGGTGTGGCCACCGCAAGCAGCCAGACCCAGCGAAGCGGCGAGAACGAGCGAAAGAGCAATCGACTTGGACATGGGCAAACCCCTCTCAGAGAAAAAAAAGATGCAGACCACTCTCGGAGAAAAGCTCACCCCCCATTGCGCCTGCGCGCTGATTCGTAATGCTTTGGGCGAAGCAAGGCAATCCCATTCCTGAGCGGGAGGGCCTGATAAGGCGCGGTTTTTGTCGGAAGTGCCCGCAATGGAGGGCCATTGACGCATATAAAGATTTCTTTATATGATTGCTTCATGAGTGGCGCCCTCGACATTTTCCGGTCTCTTGGAGACCCGACGCGGCTGCGCATCGCCCACCTGTTGCGGGCGATGGAACTGGCCGTGGGCGAAGTGGCGCAGGTGGTCGACCAGAGCCAGCCGCGGGTGTCGCGCCATATCCGCATTCTCGTGGAATCCGGCCTGGTCGAACGGCGCAAGGAGGGCAATTGGGTCTTCCTGCGGCTGGGGCAGAAGGCGTCGGTCCAGCCCTTCATCACCTTGTTCGACCGGTTGCAGCCGTCAGCCACCGAAGCTGCCTGGCAGAGCGCGGATCTCGCGCGCCTTGCCGCCGTGCGGGCCGAGCGTGCGCGCGCCGCCGAAGCCTATTTCGCCGAACATGCCGAGGAATGGGACGCGATCCGTTCGCTCCATGTCGCCGAAGCCGATGTGGAAGCGGCGATGCGCGCGATGCTGGACGGGCAGGCGATCGGCCATCTGCTCGACATCGGCACCGGCACCGGGCGGATGATCGAATTGTTCGGCCCCGCCGCCGATCAGGTGACGGCGCTTGATCGCAGCCCCGATATGTTGCGGCTCGCCCGTGCCAAGCTGCCCGAGGATGCGGGCGACAAATATGCGCTGCTGCTGGGCGATTTCGCCGCGCTGCCGATCGATCCCGCCAGCGTCGACACGGTGCTGCTACATCAGGTGCTGCATTATGCGCAGGCGCCCGAGCAGGTGATCGAGCAGGCGGCGCAGGTGCTGCGCCCCGGCGGCCGGGTGCTGATCGTCGATTTCGCCGCTCATGAACGCGAGGAACTGCGCACCCGCGACCAGCATGCGCGCCTGGGCTTTTCCGACATGCAGATCGAAGGCTGGTTCGCGCAGGCGGGCCTGGAACTGGAGCGGGTGGACGTGCTGCCCGGCCAGGAACTGACGGTACAATTATGGCTCGGGCGCCAGCGCGGCGCCGACACCCTGCCCATCGAAGAACGGATTTCCGCATGACCCAGACTGACCGCGCCCGCCATGATGCCGAAGGGCCGCTCTATGCGGATCTGGCCGGCGACCTCAATGTGAGCTTCGAATTCTTCCCGCCCAAGACGGAGAAGATGGAGGAGCAGCTCTGGTCGGCGATCGAGACGCTGACGCCGCTGGCGCCCAAATTCGTGTCGGTGACCTATGGCGCGGGCGGTTCCACCCGCGAGCGCACCCATAATACGGTCGCCCGCATCGCGAAGGAAACGCCGCTGGCCGCCGCCGCGCACCTGACCTGCGTCGCCGCTAGCAAGGCCGAGATCGACGAGGTCGCCGACGCCTATTGGGAAGCGGGCGTGCGCCATATCGTCGCGCTGCGCGGCGATCCGCCGGAGGCCGGCACCGCCTTCCAGCCGCACCCCGATGGTTACAAGGGCGCGGCCGAACTGGTCGAGGGGCTGCGCAAGCGCCATGATTTCGAGATTTCGGTCGCCGCCTATCCCGAAACCCATCCCGATGCGCTGAGCGCGCAGAGCGACATCGACAATTTGAAGCGCAAGATCGACGCCGGCGCGACCCGTGCGATCACCCAATTCTTCTTCGAGGCGGATACCTTCTTCCGCTTCCGCGACACGGTCGCCGCCGCCGGCATCGACGCGGACGTCATTCCCGGCATCATGCCGGTCAGTAATTTCGCCGCGGTCCAGCGCATGTCGGCGATGTGCAACACCGATGTCCCCGCCTGGATGGGCCGCCTGTTCGACGGGCTGGACCAGCATCCCGCTGCGCGCCAGCTCGTTTCGGCCACGCTGGCGGCGGAACTGTGCCGCAACCTCTATATGGGCGGCGTGCGCGACTTTCATTTCTATACGCTCAACCGGGCGGAACTAAGCTATGCGATCTGCCATCTGCTGGGGTTGAGGCCTCAGGTTGCGGTGGACGCCTGATTTGAAACCATCCCCTCCGTTCGGTTCGAGCTTGTCGAGAACCGTAAGCGCGAGGGTTCTCGACAAGCTCGAACCGAACGGGACGAGGGGATATGACGATGAACGCTGAACAGAAATTGCGCGCCCTGGCGGCGGAAAAGATCCTGATCTTCGACGGTGGCTATGGCACCTCGATCCAGAAGCATGGGCTGACCGAGGCGGATTATCGCGGCGACCTGGACCTGGCCAAGGACCAGAAGGGCAATAATGACCTGCTCTGCCTGACCCGGCCTGACATCGTCGAGGGCATTCATACCGCCTATCTCGACAATGGCGCCGACATGATCGAGACCAACACCTTCTCCTCGACCAAGATCGCGATGGCCGATTATGGCTGCGAACATCTGGTATGGGACATCAATGTCGCGGCCGCCAAGATCGCGCGGGCCGCCTGCGAGAAGGCGACGGCGAAGGACGGCAAGCCCCGCTTCGTCTGCGGCTCGATCGGCCCGACCAACAAGACGCTCAGCATCTCGCCCGACGTCAACGATCCCGCCTATCGCGAGGTCGACTATGACACGCTCAAGGCCGATTATCGCGAACAGTGCGATGCGCTGATCGCCGGCGGCGTCGACTTCCTGCTGATCGAAACCTGCTTCGATACGCTCAACGCCAAGGCCGCCGGCATGGCCGCGCGCGAAGCCGAAGCGGCGGCCGGTCGTTCGGTGCCGGTGATGCTCAGCTTCACCATCACCGACATGTCGGGCCGCAACCTGTCGGGCCACACGATCAACGCCTTCTGGTATTCGCTGCGCCACCTGAAGCCGCTGACCATCGGCGTGAACTGCGCCTTCGGGGCGGACCTGCTGCGGCCTTATCTCGCCGAACTGTCGAAAAATGCCGACACGCTGATCCTGGCCTATCCCAATGCCGGCCTGCCCAATGAACTGGGGCAATATGACGAGCTGCCGGAAACCACCGCGAAGCTGATCCGTCAGTGGGTGGACGAGGGCCTCGTCAACATGGTCGGCGGCTGCTGCGGCACGACGCCCGCCCATATCGGCGCAGTGGCGAAGGCGCTGGACGGTCACAAGCCGCGCCAGGTGCCCGAACTGACGGTCGTGACCCGCCTCGCGGGCCTCGAACCGATGCACATCGCGGCCTAATTAGATGTTCCCCCTCCCGCAAGCGGGAGGGGGCTAGGGGGTGGGCCTGTCCAGGCACTGCCTCAATTGCCCACTCCCAGCCCTTCCCGCCTGCGGGAGGGGAGCAGGTAAGAAAAATGACCACGACCTCCCCCGATCTTTCTGGCGCCACCTTCGTCAATATCGGTGAACGCACCAACGTCACCGGCTCCGCCAAGTTCAAGAAGCTGATCATGGCCGGCGACTATGCCGCGGCGATCGATATCGCCCGCGAGCAGGTCGAAAATGGCGCGCAGATCGTCGACGTGAACATGGACGAAGGCCTGCTCGACGCGGTCGAGGCGATGACCACTTTCCTCAAGCTCATGACGTCGGAGCCGGACATCAGCCGCGTGCCGGTGATGATCGACAGTTCCAAATGGGAAGTCATCGAAGCGGGTCTGAAATGCGTCTCCGGCAAGCCGGTGGTCAACTCGATCAGCATGAAGGAGGGCGAAGAGGCCTTCCTGCATCATGCGAAACTCTGCATGGCCTATGGCGCCGCCGTGGTCGTCATGGCCTTCGACGAGACCGGCCAGGCCGACACGCAAGCCCGCAAGGTCGAGATTTGCGAGCGCGCCTACAAGCTGCTGATGACGATCGGCTTCCCGCCCGAGGACATCATCTTCGATCCCAATATCTTCGCCGTGGCGACGGGGATCGAGGAGCATAATAATTACGGCGTCGACTTCATCGAGGCCTGCCGCGAGATCAAGAAGCGCTGCCCCCATGTCCATATCTCGGGCGGCCTGTCGAACTTCTCCTTCTCCTTCCGCGGTAACGAGCCGGTGCGCCGGGCGATGCACTCGGTGTTCCTCTATCATGCCATCCCCGCCGGCCTCGACATGGCGATCGTCAATGCCGGGCAGCTCGACGTCTATGACGCGATCGACCCGGCGCTGCGCCAGGCATGCGAGGACGTGCTGCTGAACAGCGATCCCGAAGCCGGCGACCGCCTCGTCGCGCTCGCGGAAAGCTTCAAGGGCAAGGATGCGGCGTCCGAAAAGGCGGCGCAGGAATGGCGGGGCTGGCCGGTCGCCAAGCGCCTCGAACATGCGCTGGTCAAGGGCATCGACATGTATGTGGTGGAAGACACCGAGGAATGCCGCCTCGCCGCCGAAAAGCCGATCCAGGTGATCGAAGGCCCGCTGATGGACGGCATGAACGTCGTCGGCGACCTGTTCGGCGCGGGCAAGATGTTCCTGCCGCAGGTGGTGAAGTCCGCCCGTGTCATGAAGAAGGCGGTCGCCCATCTGCTGCCCTATATCGAGGCGGCGAAGGAACCCGGTGCCAAGGGCAAGGGCAAGATCATCATGGCGACGGTCAAGGGCGACGTCCATGATATCGGCAAGAATATCGTCGGCGTCGTGCTCCAGTGCAACGGCTTCGAGGTGATAGACATGGGCGTGATGGTGCCCTGGCAGGACATCATCAAGGCCGCGAACGAGAATGATGCCGACATGATCGGCCTGTCCGGCCTCATCACCCCCTCGCTGGACGAGATGGTGACGGTGGCGGCGGAAATGCAGCGCGCCAACATGACCATGCCGCTGCTCATCGGCGGCGCGACCACCTCGCGCGTCCACACCGCGCTGCGCATCGACCCGGCCTTCACCGGCCCGGTCGTCCATGTGCTCGACGCCAGCCGCGCGGTCGGCGTCGCCACCGCGCTCGTCTCCGAAACGCAGAAGGCCGATTTCGTTCAGAAGACCAAGGATGATTATGAGCATGTCCGCGTCGCCCGCGCGAACAAGGGGCAGAGCCAGCTCCTGTCGCTCGAGGACGCGCGCGCCAACGCGTTCGAAATGGACGAAAGCCTGAAGGCCCCCCGTCCGCTTCTGCCCGGTACGCACCGCTTCCCCGACTGGGATCTGAAGGATCTGGTCAACTATATCGACTGGACCCCCTTCTTCCGCGCCTGGGAACTGGCCGGCAATTATCCCGCCATCCTGGAGGACGAGATTGTCGGCGAAAGCGCCCGCAGCCTGTTCGCCGACGCGCAGAAGATGCTCCAGAAGATCATCGACGAGAAATGGCTGACCGCGCGCGGTGTCGCCGGCCTGTGGCCCTGCCGTCGTCAGGGCGACGACATCATCGTCCATGTCGAGGACGAGAAGCACTACACCCTGCCGATGCTGCGCCAGCAGATCGCCAAGCGCGAAGGCCGGGCGAACATGTGCCTCGCCGACTTCATCAGCCATGATGGCGACTGGATGGGCGGCTTTGCCGTGTCGATCCACGGCATCGAACCGCATCTGGCGCGCTTCAAAAATGCGATCGACGATTATTCGGACATCCTGCTGAAGGCCTTGGCCGACCGTCTCGCCGAAGCCTTTGCCGAGCGGCTGCACCATTATGTCCGCACCGCGCTCTGGGGCTATGCCGAGGGCGAGCAGCTGACCAACGAGGCGCTGATCAAGGAAGAATATCGCGGCATCCGCCCCGCGCCCGGCTATCCGGCCTGCCCGGAACATAGTTTGAAGCCCATCCTGTTCGAGATGCTGGACGCCCATCATGCGACCGGCGCGACCCTCACCGAAAGCTTTGCCATGCTGCCGACGGCGGCGGTCAGCGGCTTCTATTTCGGCCACCAGCAGGCGGAATATTTCGGCGTCGCCCGCGTCGGCCGCGACCAGCTGGAAGATTATGCCCAGCGCCGCGGCATCGACCTGGAAACCGCCGAACGCTATCTGCGCCCGAACCTGGACTGACGCCCGGCGCCTCCCTCCATCGGGGGGAGGTTGCCTGCTACCCCATGCCCGGCGGTGCCATGCGTGCCTCCGGGTAATTGCGGTCTTGCGCGCGGGCGGCGGTCGGTGGCTAAGTGCCGCGGACGACAGGCATGGGGGCAGGATGGCACGGCATCTCGACGAGCGGACGTTGCGGGTGGTCGGCTGGATCGCGACCGTCACCGCCATCCTCATGTATGGTTCCTATCTGGACCAGATCCGGATGAACCTGGCCGGAGACAAGGGCTCGGTGATCCAGCCGCTGGCGACCGTGCTCAATACCTGCCTTTGGGCGGCCTATGGCTGGTTGCACAAGGACAAGGACTGGCCGATCATCGTCGCCAATGTGCCCGGCATCATCCTGGGTGCGACCTGCCTCTACACCGCGCTTTAGGGCTGATCTTTCGCTCGGCCTGCTTGAAACTAAGTCGCAATTGCATTCATGTTGCAGATGCGTAATAGGCTGGGCTTTCGGATGACAGCCCACGGAGCCCCGGTGACCAAGCGCATATTGTTCCAGATCCACTGGTTCCTGGGGATCACCGCCGGCCTGGTGCTGGCGCTGATGGGCGTGACCGGCGCGACCATGAGCTTCGAGGACGAGATCAGCGAGGCGCTGTCGCCGCGCCTCTATGCGCCCGGCGTGCCGTCCAGGCCGGACCTGTCGCCCGACCAGTTGATCGCCAGGGTGCAGGCCGACAATCCGGGCTATTATATCGCGCGGCTGGACTGGGAAATGGCGCGTGACCGGGCGCACAGCGTGCGCCTGTCGTCGAGCGAAGGGCGCGACCGCAAGCAGGGGCAGGTCGATCGGGCCACCGGCGCCTGGCTCGGCGCGCCGGCGGGCGAAGGCTTTTTCCATCTGATGGACGATCTGCATCGCTGGCTGGCGCTGCCGGGCGGTGGCAATGGCATCGGTCGGCAGATCACTGCCTTCAGCGCGATTTCGCTGATCTTCTTCGCTTTGTCCGGCCTCTATCTGCGCTGGCCGCGGCAGGCGCTGGACTGGCGCGCCTGGCTGGTGCTGGACCTGCGCAAGACCGGGCGCAACCTGTGGCGCGCGCTGCATGTCGTGATCGGCACCTGGGTGCTGCTCTTCTATCTGCTGAGCGCGCTCACCGGCCTGTGGTGGAGCTATGACTGGTATCGGCAAGGGGTGATATACAGCCTGACCGGCAAGGCACCGGGCGAGGAAGGGCGGCGGTCGGAAAAGCGCGAGGGGATCGCGCCGCGCCCGTCGATCGATCCGGCCTGGACCGCCTTCCGCCGCGCCACCGGCAATGACTATATCTGGGTACGCATCACCCAGCCGGCGCCATCGCAGCCGATGAAGACGATCAGCTTCGACGCCCGGCCCGAAGGCGCGCGCCATCTGCGCCAGACCGACAAATATAGCTATGATCCGGCCAGCTATGCGCTGGAGAAGCGCGACCTCTATGATCGCCGGCCGCTGGGCGTGATCATCACCCAGAGCGTCTATGAACTGCACCGCGGTGCCTTTTTCGGGCTGCCCGGCCGGATCATCATGATGCTGACCAGCCTCACCATGCCGCTGTTCACGGTGACCGGCTTCCTGCTCTATCTCTCGCGCCGCAAGCGCAAGCAGGCGGCGCGGGCGCTGGCCGGCGATGTCGCGGCGGTTGCGGGCGGCGACATGGGCGGCGGCGACCTGCTGATCGCCTATGCCAGCCAGACCGGGACGGCCGAGATTCGTGCGCGCAATGCGGCGCAGGCGCTGGCCCATGGCGGGGTGCGGGCACAGGTGGTGCCGGTCGGCCGGCTGACCCGTAACATGCTGGCGGGGGCGCAGCGCATCCTGTTCGTCGTTTCGACCTATGGCGAGGGTGAGCCGCCGGACATGGCGCGCGGCTTTGCCAGCCGGCTGCTGCGCGGCGGGGCGATCGATCTTGGCCATCTCCATTATGGCGTGCTGGCGATCGGCGACCGGGAATATCCCGATTTCTGCGCCTTCGGCATCGCGGTCGATGGCTGGATGGCTGGGGCGGGCGCGCAGCCGCTCTTCCCGCTGATCGCCATGGGGCATGAAGATGAAGCGGCGGAGCAGGCCTGGCATGATGCGTTGCATGATCTGGGCGCGGGCGAGGGCGATCGGGGCCAGATGGTGATCCCGTTCACGCCGTGGCGACTGGTGGCGCGCCATGCGCTCAATCCCGACAGCCCGGCGCTCACCGCCTATCATCTGCAGTTCGAGCCGGTGGGTACGGACGTGCCTGAATGGCAGGCGGGCGATATCGTCGAACTCCACCCCTGCAACGCGCCCGAGGCGGTCGAGGCGCTGCTGGCCAGCCAGGCGCCCGAGGGCGATCTGATCGCGGTGCCGGCGGCGTTGCGGGCGGAACTGGCACGCGCGATGCTGCCCGAAGCCGGAACCCCGCTCACCATGGCAGAAGCGCGGGCGCTGCGCCCGCTGCCGGCGCGCGAATATTCGGCGGCGTCGATCATGGCCGATGGCGTGCTGGACCTGGTGGTGCGGCAGGTGCGCGATGATGACGGGCGGCTGGGCATCGGTTCGGGCTGGCTGACCGCGCATATGGCGCCGGGCGAGACGACGATGATGCGGGTGCGGCCCAATCCGGGCTTCCGCACCGATCCGGCGGCGCGCGGCGCGATGATCCTGATCGGCAATGGCACCGGCATTGCCGGGCTGCGCGCCCATCTGCGCGCCGCCGCCCATGACGGGATGGGCGGCCACTGGCTGCTGTTCGGCGAGCGCAGCCGGGCGCATGAGCGCTATTTCGATGCGGAACTGTCGACCTGGCTGGCGGACGGCACGCTGGCACGGCTGGATCGCAGCTTCTCGCGCGATGCGGATTGCGGCCGCTATGTCCAGCATCTGCTGGCGGACGCCGGCGCGGAACTGCGCGAACGGATCGGCCAGGGCGCGACCATCCTGGTCTGCGGCAGCCTGGAAGGCATGGCGCAGAGCGTCCATGAGGCGCTGATCGCGATCCTGGGCGAGGCGATGCTCAATGACCTGGCCGAGGCCGGCCGCTACAAGCGCGACGTCTATTAAGGACGGATTGGAAG